>JAAYCB010000094.1 GCA_012744395.1 Pirellulaceae bacterium | reverse complement strand
CCGGCCAGGCTGACATCGCCGTCGGCAACGTTGTCGGCAGCAACATCTGCAACGTCTTGCTGGTCCTGGGTTTGTCGGCCCTGGTTGCCCCGCTGGTCGTGGCCAGCCAACTGATCCGATTCGACGTGCCGATCATGATTGGGGTTACGATCCTGGCCTTCCTGATGGGGTTGGACCATCGCATCGGCCGCATCGACGGGCTGATTCTCGTTGCCGGCGCCGTGCTCTATTCGGCCTGGTCCGTTTTCCAGAGTCGCCGGGAATCGGGAGAAGTCAAGGCCGAGTATGCCGAAAGCCTGCCCCCGGGGCGTTTCACCGGGTGGCGGGCGGTCCTGGCCAACGGCGCGCTGATCGCCCTTGGGCTCGTGCTGCTCGGGCTCGGTTCACGGTGGCTCGTTGATGGCGCCGTGAGCGTTGCCCGGCTCTTGGGCATCAGCGAACTGGTGATCGGCCTGACGATTGTGGCGCTGGGCACCTCGCTGCCCGAACTTGTGACTTCGGTCGTGGCTTCGATCCGCGGCGCGCGCGACATTGCGGTGGGCAATATCGTTGGCAGCAACATGTTCAACATTCTGCTGGTCTTGGGCACGGCCGGAGCCCTGTCGCCCGACGGGGTGCACGTCTCGGAAACGGCGCTTCGCCTCGACATGCCGGTGATGATCGTCGTGGCGGTGGCCTGCCTGCCGATTTTTCTCACCGGCAACCGGATTGCCCGCTGGGAGGGCGGCTTGTTTTTCGGCTATTACGTGGTGTACATCACCTTTCTGGTCCTCGACGCGATCGGGTCTCCGGGTCTGCGTACCATGAATGCGATCCTCATCTGGTTTGCCCTGCCGCTGACGGCGGTGACCTTGACGGTCTCCGTTGTCCGTCATTTCCGCGTTCAGAACCGATCCTGATGTTCCATGCGTTCGTGGCACGGAGCCTCGTCCCCCACCGGTGAAGGAAGCTGCGGGTCGATCCAATGGCGGTCGAAATCTACGCCGGTGGTCGCGTAGAAACGTGCCAAGGCGTCGCGGAAAGCGGTAAGCTGCCGCTCGTCGAGTCGTTCAAGCCAGCCGGGGGCGATGAACCTGGCGACGAGGTGGCCGGCGGAGAGGCCGAGCTCCAGCCGCCCGTCGCCGTCTGTCTCGCCGTTGGCGACCAGATGGACCACGATCCGGTTGGTGTGGGCGGACACAGCGCGGACCGCCAGGGGGGGGGTGGTCCAGGCGGCTGATCGCCGGAGCGTCGCAATCAGTTCGCGTTCCACGTAACGTCGCAAGGACAGTTCGATGTCGCGGATGGCGAGCAGGTGATTGCGGACGGCTTCCCACTTGCCGGTCGTGCTGGCATTTCCGGCAGCGCGGCGGAGTCGGGCGTATCGTTTCGGAATCGTGCCCGAGTGGAAGCCCGGCCGCAGCAACCGCCCGACGGTCTCTCCGTGCGACCCGACGGGAGTCGGATGCGGCTTCTTCGGAAGGTTCGCCTGGTAGAGGCGCCAGTTCTCCCGGAGTTCCCAGACTAAAAACCCGCAGGCGCCGGGGATCAAGGCGATAATCGTTGCCGCGGAGAGGTAGGCCGTGGCCTTGTCCATCGTCAACGTCAGAAACCGGGCCAGGGCGGGTATGAAAGGGAGCAAGATTTTGTGGGAGACCGTGACAATCGGAAAATGTTTGATCGGGTTGATCTGCGGCTCGATCAGCAGGTTGACGGCGAACCGCACCACGTATCGCAGGACGAGCCAGCCGGGAATCAGGAGTGCCTTGATCGCCAGCATCGCGCGGTGTTCGCCCGTTCGAAACCGCAGCCATTCATCCATCGCGTAGAGGAGCCGGTCGACGGCGTCGACCGCGCTGCGAAAGACCTCCATTACCCACCGAAACAGCGCTGCGAGTGACTGGATTCCCACCCGCTCGAGCGCTTCGAGCAGCCATTCCGTGGCGATTTCCCCCATGTCGCGGCCGAGCCGTGAATTCAGCACGAGAACCATGCTGCAAAAGACGGTCGCCACCCCGCCGGGCGACCATTGCCAGGGAGCCAGCAGCCGGCTGACGACCGTGCAGAAGACGGCGGTGAAGATCGCCGGTTTGACGGCAAGCCGGTAGCCGAAACGGACAACCGCCGACTGGAGCACGCGGCGAATCGCCGGAATATTGATCATCCGTTTTGGCAACTCGATCAGACAGAATCGTATCCCCCGACCGGCGCGTTGCATGAGCCGCCAGAAGCTGACGCGGAACGGCTCCGAATTCAACAGGGCCAGGAAGAGCACCCCCAGAGAGATCGTTGTCAGGGGACGGCTTGCCTCGGCCGCGCCGGTGAGCTTGTGAACCAGGTGTTGGATGCCCGCCTCCAGCGCGTAGGCACCCCCGAACGGCACGGCCATGTACTTGGTGAAGACTCTTCCCCACGGAGTGCCAAAGGCCAGCGAGCTGATCGCCTGCATCCATCGCAGGTAGAATTCCCCTCGCCGGTGGACTCCGCCGAGGGACCCGGCCAGATGCCGGTCGACCAGCAGCAACTGGTCGCCGTATGCCAGTTCGGCCGGGTGGGCCAGATCGGGCAGCT
>JAAYCB010000093.1 GCA_012744395.1 Pirellulaceae bacterium | reverse complement strand
GCGCCGCGACGGGATCGCGATTCTGATCACCGACCACCAGGTCCGCGAAACGCTCCAGATCACCGACCGCAGCTACGTGATCCGCAAGGGCCAGGTCCTCTGCCACGGCACGCCCGAAGAAGTCCTTGCGAACGAAGAAGCGCGGAAGCACTACTTCGGCGAAGACATGGACCTGGGCCTCTCCCCGCCGCCCGCCCCCCCGCCGCCCGCCCCCCCGCCGCATCTGGAGCAACCCGCCCCCCAGCGACCGCGCGGCGTCAAGCTCAAGCTCGATTGACGCGCGCTATCAGGGTGGTCCAGAGCGGCCCAACCTGGGGCGAGACGCACCGCCGCCACGGGAGGAGACGTCGGCATTGCCGAAAGGTGAGCGCCGGTCCACCACGCACCGGCGTGGGACGTCTACCCGCGCGCTCGGTGGGGCGGCGCTGGTCTTCTGGCCGTGCGGAGATGTCCGGTTCCCGCCAACCGCCCTGGCTTGCGCCAACCGTACCGGGCTGGCCCGCTTTGCACCACCCCACGGGCGACGCAGGATCATCCGACAAGTCGTCCGGCTGCCCAGATCGCCAGCTTCTCGCGGAAGATCTTCGCGTTGTGGCGGATGTCGACCGGGAACGACGGATGGATCAGGAACGTGTCGATATCGGCGGTCAGCGGGCTGGAGGCGGCAAGTCCGCGGATTTCCTCGATGAATTCTCGGTGCTGGTCCTCGGTCTGCGGAGCCTTGCCCCGCAGCGGTTCGAGCAGGATCACCGGCCGCTGCCGGCCGGGCTCGCCGACGCCGACCAGCGCGCTCCGCGCGACGGCTTCGTGCCGGTTGAAGATCGCCTCGCAAGGGATCGTGTACTTCGTCCCCGCCGCGGTTCGCACCCGGTGTGCCATCCGCCCGCAGAACCAGAACCGGTCCTGGTCGTCGAGATACCCGGCGTCGCCCATGCGATGCCAGACGCGGCCGCCGTCGGCGATCTTGCCGGCCGCATTCGCCTCGACCCGGGTCACGTAGCGGCGGGTGACGACGGGTCCGGCGACGATCAACTCGCCGATCTCGCCTCGCGGCAGAATCTCGGCATCGCCGATGCCGGGAATCGGCCCATCGACCGCGCGGATCACCCGCCACTGGATGCCGGAAAACCTGCGGCCCACGCAGACGCCCGCCCCCTGGTCGGTCTTCGCCGCAGTCTCGGCGAGCACCTCGGACGCGGCAATCGAGGCCACCGGCAGCGACTCGGTGGCGCCGTAGGGCGTGTGGATGTCGCCCTCCGGGTGGATGCAGGCCTTCATCCGCCGCAGAACGTGGACAGGAACCGGCGCGCCGGCCGAGAGCACCCGGCGGAGGGTTGGCAGGCTCGCGCCGTTGGCCTCGCAGTAGCGGCCGACCCGATTCCAGATCGCCGGCGAGCCGAACGACTGGGTGGCATGCCAGTCGCGGGCCGCTTCGAGAATCTTTCTGGGGTCGACTTCGGCCGGCCGTGCAGGGTCCATGTCGGGGATCACGGCGGTGACGCCCATCGCGCAGTTGAACAATCCGAACAGGGGGAACCCGGGGATATCGACCTCGCCGGGTTGGATCCCGTAGAAGTCGCGAATCTGCTCGACCTGGGCGTCGAAGTTGCCGTGGGTGAACTCGACGCCCTTGGGCGGCCCCGTGCTTCCGGTTGTGAAGATGATCGCGGCCGGATCGCCGGCACGGGTCTCCGCCAGTTGCGGGCCTTCACAGGGTGTGCTGCGCAACTCGGCCAGGGTTGGCCCGCCCCAGAACCAGCGCCTGCCGACGGTCACGTTGTAGCGCGCCTGGCGAAACCGCCCGCGGAGCAGCGCCCGCACGGCCTGCACGGCGGGGATCGCGGCGAAACCGCGGGGCCGGGCGTCTTCAAGGCAGCGAACCAGGTTTCTCCGCCCCATGCCGGGGTCGATCAGGATGATCACAGCGCCGGCTTTGAACAGGGCGAACACGAGGGAGACGAAATCGACGCCCGGCCGCACCAGCAGGGCAATCCGTGTGCCGGCTGCGACGCCCATCCGGCGGAGTCCGCGGGCGATGCAGTCGCTGTCTTCGTCGAGTTGGCTGAAGGAGAGCTGCCTGTAGCGCCGCCTGCCCGAGCGGCCGTAGCCGAGCGGTTCGACGACTGCCGGGTCGTGCGGCTGGCGCCGAGCCATTTCGGGCAGCCGGGCGGCGATGTTCACGGCACCCTCTGTCGGTCGCGATCCCATTTCACCCTCTACCGGCTCCCCGGCTGCCCCGCCGGTTGCGGGTCGCCCGCGATCACGCGCAACACGTCCTTCAGAATCCGTCGCGTCGTCTCGGAGTAGTCGACGTCGAACCAGGCAATCTTGCCGTCGCGGTCGAGGACGTAGATTCGCGGAAGCCGCTCCGTGGCCACCTGGGAAAAATAGTCGCCGCTCGGGTCCATGAGGATTGGAAAGCCGACCTTGGCCTGGGTGAGAATCTCGGCGACCGTCTCGGCGGAGTCCCGCTGGTTGATCGCCACGGCGTTGACCGTTTGGGCTCCGTAGGCCGACACGGCATCGGCCTGGATGTCTGCAACGATCGACGCGGCGATCTTTTTTGAGGTGTCCGTCTCGCCGGCCGTCCAGAAGAGCACGACCGTGGCGGCTTCGCCACGCAGGTCGCTGATCGACACGTTCTTGCCGTCGGCCGCGGGGAGCGTGGCCTCCGGCAGAGGATCGCCGACCCCGATCTTGCACGTGGCCCTGAGGGCTTCGCTCAATTTGACTTCGGGGATCGTCGTCGGCTGCGGCCCGGACTCCGTGGGCACCTCGATCGGAATCGGCTGCTTGGGCTCAGGTTTCGCGGCGGACTCCGCCGCCGGCTCAAGCGGCGGCGGCGCCAGGCCGTCCGCCGGCTGCGGCGGGCGGTCGGGTGAACAGCCGAGCACGGCCATCGCGACTGCCAGAACTGCCCAAGCACCCCAGACTGCTGCCCGTTTGCTCATGATTGGTCTCCTCCTGATTGACGTTCCGCCGGCGCCGGGATCATTCGCGAATGATCTTCACGCCCAATTCCCGCAACTGGTTGCCGTCGACCTGGCCCGGCGCGCCGGTCATCATGTCGGTCGCCCGTTGGGTCTTCGGAAATGCGATGCAGTCTCGAATATTGTCCAATCCGCCGAAGAGCATGACCAGCCGGTCCAGCCCGAGGGCGATGCCGCCGTGGGGCGGCGCCCCGTACTGGAGGGCGTCCAGCAGGAATCCGAAGCGGGTGGCGGCGGTCTGCTCATCGATGCCGAGCAGGCGGAAGACCTGGCTTTGCAGCTTCTGATCGTGGATTCGGATCGTTCCGCCGCCGGCTTCGAAGCCGTTGATCACCAGGTCGTAGGCCTGCGCCCGGCATTTCTCGGGCTCGCCGGCCAGCATCGCGCGGTCCTGCGGCCGCGGCGACGTGAAGGGATGGTGCATCGCCGCCCAGCAGGCTTCTTCCCTGTCGTATTCGAACATCGGAAATTCGACGACCCAGGAGAAGTGCATCTGCCCCGGCTGGTAAAGCTCCAGCTCCGCGCCTAGGCGGCGGCGGAGCCCGTTGAGCGCCTTGCAGGTGACCTCCCACTTGTCGGCAATCAGCAGGAGCAGGTCGCCCGGCTCGGCCTGCATCCGCTCGGCGATTCTCGCCAGCGTCTCGTCGGAGAAATTCTTGGCGATCGGCGAGGCGAGCCGCCGCTCGTCCCCCACCTTGAACCACGCCAGGCCCTTGGCGCCGAAGTCGCCGGTTACGTAGCCGGTCAGTTCATCGATGCCCTTGCGGGAGTAGCGGTCGGCCGCATTCTTGGCGTTCAGGCCGCGGACCTTGCCGCCCGAGGCGACCGTTTCGCGGAAGACGCGGAAATCGGCGGTTGCCGCCAGATCGCTGACATCGACCAGTTCCATGCCGAAACGCAGGTCCGGCGCGTCGTGGCCGAAACGCTCCATGGCTTCGTCGTAGGTCATCCGCGGCAGTGGCAGGCTCAGTTCGATGCCCAGCAGCTCCCTGGCGAGCCTCGCCATCAGCCCGTCGATCACGCCGATCACGTCGTTGGCGTCGACGAAGGCCATTTCCAGGTCCAATTGGGTGAATTCGGGCTGGCGGTCGGCGCGGAGGTCCTCGTCGCGGAAGCAGCGGGCGATCTGCACGTAGCGGTCGTAACCGGCGATCATCAGGATCTGCTTGTAGAGCTGCGGCGACTGGGGCAGGGCATAGAATGTCCCCGGTTGGACCCGGCTGGGCACGAGATAGTCGCGGGCTCCCTCCGGCGTGCTCCGCCCGAGCATCGGGGTCTCGATGTCGATGAACCCACGCTCGTCGAAGTAGTCGCGGATGAGTTTGACCATCCTGTGCCGGAGGATCAGGGTCCGCTGCATCTCGGGCCGGCGGAGGTCAAGAAACCGGTATTTCAGCCGCAGGTCCTCGCTCGGCTGCTCCTTGGCGCTGGGCTTCATCGGCGGGACTTTGCTCTTGTTCAAGACCTCCACGCGGCGGACGCGGACCTCGATCTGGCCGGTTGCCAGGTCGGCATTCTCCGTGCCGGCCGGCCGAGGCGCGACCTTCCCGCTGATCGACACCACGTCTTCGCTCCGCAGCCTGCGGCCCGCCTCCAGATTCGCCGCCTCGCCCTCCGGGGCGAACACGATCTGGGTCTTGCCATAGCGATCGCGGAGATCGATAAATAGGGTCCCGCCGTGGTCGCGACAGGTATCGATCCATCCACAGAGGGTCACTTCCTGGCCAATCTGGTCGGCACGCAGCTCGCCGCAAGTATGAGTTCGGAGCAACGCAGAAACCCTTGAATAGTACGACTTTAAGGCGCCCTTCCCGCGGCCGTCCGCGCGGCACGTCCGCGGGTGGGCAAGGCAAACCCCTGATTGTAAACGAGCGACGCCGTCGCGAACAGTCAAGTCCCGCGGCCCTCGGCAAAGATCGCCCGCGCCACGCCGCGGGCATCGATCGGCTCGCCGATCGGCACGGGCCGGCATTCACTCAGGCTGCGGAACCAGGTCCACTGGCGCTTGGCGAACTGCCGGGTGTGGGTTTTGACCCGTTCGATCGTCTCTGCCAGTCCCGGCCCGCCCCGCAGGTGCTCGATCACCTCGCGGTAGCCGACCGCCTGCGACGCCGTTCTTCCCAGCGGCGTCTGGCGGGCGAGGAGGCGGCGGACCTCGTCGACGAGCCCCTCGTCGAACATCGCCTCGACCCGGCAGTTGATCCTGCGGTAGAGGTCGGCGCGAGGCCAATCGAGCAGAAACACCCGGCACCGCTCGGCCGGCAGCCCGCGGTCGAAGTGCCTCTGCCACTTGCTGATCGGGACGCCGGTCTTCAGAAACACCTCCAGCGCCCGCACGAGTCTGCGGAGGTCGTTCGGATGTAGCCTTGCGGCCGCGGCGGGGTCCACCTCGACCAGGCGGCGGTGGAGCGTGCCGGGGCGCGCCCGTTCCTCCTCTTCGAGGTTCCGGCGGAGCGGCGGATCGGCCGCGGGGCCCTTGAAGGTGCCGCGGAGCAGACCCTTCAGATAGAGCGGCGTTCCCCCGACGAACAGCACTTCCTTCCCCCGCCGGCGGATGTCGGCAACACATGCCTCGGCGGCCGCCAGATACTCGGCGAGGCTGAATTGCCGGTCCGGTTCGACAAGGTCGATCAGGTGATGGGGCGTTGCCGCGCGTTGCTCGACGGTCGGTTTGGCGGTGCCAATGTCCATTCCCCGGTAGACCGCCATCGAGTCGAGCGAAACGATCTCGGCCCCCAGGAGCGAGGCCAGGGCGATGCCAATCTCCGTCTTTCCACCCGCGGTTGGACCGGTCAAAAACCAGCACCCGGTTGCTCGGAAGCTCTCCATCGCCCGCGGCGGCCTTTCAGCCCACTTGTACTTGCTGGTGATTCGTTCTAGGCTACGCAGAGCGGCGCGCAGACCTTGATTGTGATCGATTCATTCGTTCTGCAAAAGGGACCTTCGCGATGAATGCACCGCAGACGGTTCTGCACCGGATCATGGGCGTAATCGAAGTTCGCAAAAGAGACCGCCCCGCCGACTCCTACACCACGCTCCTGTTGGACAGCGGCACGCAGCGAATCGCCTCGAAGCTTCGCGAAGAGGCCGAGGAGTTGATCGAGGCCGCCACCGACACCACCTGTACCTCGCCGAAGTTCGTGATCCACGAGGCGGCCGACCTGGTCTACCACATGCTCGTCCTCCTGGCCGATTGCGGCGTTTCGCTCCACCAGGTCGAGGCGGAACTGGAAAATCGCTTCGGCGTCTCGGGGCTGGCCGAGAAGGCGTCGCGCGGGGGGAGCGGGGCCGGCCATCTGCCGCGGAAGGGCTGACAGCCCGGTGGGCGGAAGCCGTTACCGTGCCACCGGCGCGGCCAGTCTCCCTGCTGGCCTCTGACGGCTGGCGGCCGCGGGCTCGACGGAATCAACGGCGTGCTACGAATTGCGGCGTTTCCGGGCAGTCTTTCTGCGGACCTGCGCCTTGGCCGCCGTGCGTTTCGGCCGGCGGACGACGCGGAAATCGAGCTGGCGGCGGTCGATGTCGACCCGGGCGACCGCCACCCGCAGGAGGTCGCCGAGCCGATACGCGCTGCCCGAGCGGAACCCGGCGAGCGTGTGGGTCGTGCGGTCGAACTGGTAGTAGTCGTCGGCCAGGGAATCGACGTGGATGAACCCCTCGGCCGGCAACCCGACGCCCTGGGCAAACAGCCCATAGCTCTCCACGCCGGTGACGACCGCGTTCATCTCCTCGCCGATCCGCGTGCTGAAGTAGGCCAGCAGTTTCAGCTTGATCAGCTCGCGCTCGGCGTCTTCGGCGCGCTGCTCGCGTTCTGAGCAATGTTCGCCCAGGGTCACCAGCGCGTCGTAGTCGGCGGCCGGAGGCCGGCCCTGGATCACCGCGTCGAGCAAGCGGTGGACCGTCAGGTCGGGGTAGCGGCGGATCGGCGAGGTGAAGTGGCAGTAGCAGTCGCTGGCCAGGGCATAGTGGCCAAGCGGCTCGGGGCTGTAGACGGCCCGCTGCATCGAGCGGAGGAGGGCATACTGCACGGCCTGCTCCTGCGGCTGGCCGGCCACCTGGGCGAGCAGGCTCTGGATCGCAAAGCGGCTTTCCAGGCCGCCGGTCTCAAAGCCGAGCTCGTCGACGAATTCGGCGAGCGCCTTGAGCTTCCGCGGGATCGGCGATTCGTGAATCCGCCGCAAGAAGGGGATTTCCCTGCCGGCCAGGGTCTCGGCCACGGCCTCGTTGGCGGCCAGCATGAACTCCTCGATGATCTGGTGGCTGACCGTGTTCTCGGCCTTGTGGGCCCCGACGACCTGCCCATGCTTGTCCAGATCGATCTCCACTTCGGGCAGGTTCATGTCGAGCGCGCCGTGCTCAAACCGCCGGCGGCGGAGGATCATCGCCAGCTCGTGCATCCGCCCGAGCAGGGCGTGGACCGCCTTGCCCAGCTTCCTCGTCCAGGCGGCCGGATCCGCCAGGTACCGGTCGACCTGTTCATAAGTCAGCCGCTTGCTGCTCTTGATGGCCGCGGGCTGGGCTTCGACGTGCGTCCGCACGCCCTCGGCGGTGAACTCGATGTAGACGCTCTTGGTGTAGCGGACCTTGCCCGGCTGAAGGCTGGCCAGCCCGTTGGAAATCAGCTCCGGCAGCATGGGGATCACGCGGTCGGGCAGGTAGACGCTCGTCGCCCGCTGCCGCGCCTCGCGGTCGAGCGGCGTGCCGGGCTGGACGAAGTGCGAAACGTCGGCGATGTGGACCCCCAATCGCCAGTGGCCGTTGTCCAGCCGCTCGAGGGAAATCGCGTCGTCGAAATCCCTGGCGTCCGCCGGATCGATCGTCACGACGGTCTCGCCCAGCGCGTCGTAACGGCCATCGATGGCGGACTGGTCGAAGCGTTCCACCTGCCGCCGCGCGTCTTCGAGCGCGTCGTCGGCGAACTCGCCGGGCAGGCTGAACTCGTGGATGATCGCCAGCGTGTCGACGCCGGGCTCGCCCCGCTGGCCGAGGATTCGCGTGATCACGCCTTCCCCGTCGTGGGTTGGCGACGGGAAGCGGACCATCTCGACGACGACCTTGTCGTCGGGGACGACTCCCGCGGCGCCGGGATCGCCGACGAGGATCGGTCGGGAGAACACGGTCCCGTCGATCGCCACCAGGCCAGAGCCATCGCGTTCGAAATACGTGCCGACGAACTGGCTCGTCTGGCGCTGGAGGATTTCAACGATTTCGCCCCGCGGCCCGGGCCGCTTGCCGCCGCCGGCGAGCAGGCGAACGGCCACCACGTCGCCGGTCGCGGCGTCCTTCGTCCGCTTGGCGGGAATGTAGACATCGGCGTCGCGGGCGGCGCCGCGCGGAGTGCCTTTGGGGCGGACGAAGCCGAACCCGGCCTCGTTGCGGCGGAAGGTGCCGACCAGCCGGTTGCCCGCCGCCTTGGGAGCGTCAGGCGAGCGCACCAGGTGGCCGGCTCCGTAGGCGAGCTTTCCCGCCGCGACCAGCTTCTTGACCGCGGCCTTGACGTGGTCCCCCTCCGTCTTGGGCAGCCCGAGCCGCTGGGCGATCGAGCGGGGTTTAATCGGCCGGTACCCCGGGCTTGCCACCAGTCGAAGGATCGCTTCGCTCAGTTCGGCAGCCTGCATATCGTCTCCTCGATTCTAGGGCGGATGATTCGAACCTCCCCCAAGCAGCCGCACGGCGCGCGCCACGGCCGCGCCGGTGAAGCCGCCGCCGCTGATCTTCATCTGGGCGTCCCGTCTCGCTCGCCATAACCCTTGAACAGTTTCCTGCCCATGTTCTGGTTGTAGTGGGTCCAGGGGCTGCCGGCGTTCGGATCGTTGCGGAGTTGCTGGTGGAACGAGAACAGCTTGGCGTCCAGGTTGTCGAGGTAATAGAGGGCCAAGGCTTCGAGGGTCATGGGCAGCTTGGGGCTGCCGTAGTCATACTGGCCGTGGTGGGCAACGATCATGTGCTTCAAGCGGAGGACCTTCTCCCCGTCGAGCGGCCCGCCGGAAAGCTTCTCCGCCTCGCGGACCTTGGCTTCGAGCATCCCCACCGCCATCACCAGGTGCCCGATCAATTGGCCCTCGTCGCTGTAGGCCATGTCGCGGTCGTAGACCAATTCGTCGACCTTGGCCATGTCGTGCAGGAAGGCTCCCATCACGAGCAGGTTGCGGTCGATCTGGGGATAGCAGGGGGCGACCCGCGACGCCACGTCCATCAGGTTGACCACGTGCTCCAGCAGGCCTCCTTGGTAGGCGTGGTGCAGCTTGATGCCCGCCGGCGCCCGGGTGAACTTGCCCATGAACTCCTCGTCCATGAGGAAACACTCGGCGAGCATCACCAGCTCGGGGTCGTCCAAGCCGCGGAGCAACTCGGTCAACCGCGCACGCAGCCGGGCGATCTCCGCCTCGGTGAGGGGAAGGAATTCCTCTTCGTTGACCTCGCAGGGTTCGATCAAGGTGATCCGCGTGGCGATCAGCTGCATCGCCCCTTGAAAGAGCTGCGTCGTCCCCTCGACGCGGAGATAGTCGCCATTTTCAAACGACCGGTAAACGTCCTCCGACGCATTCCACATCCGCGTCGGAAGCGAGCCGCTTCGATCGGAGAGCTCCATCTGGAGGTAGAGATTGCCGTTTCGATTCGGGCGGAGTTGCTTGCCGGTGACGCGGAAGACTTCATCGACCGCCTCCTGTTCTTGAAGTTCGCCCACGTACCGACGCACCATGAAGAGACTCCCATCTGTTCAGTGAAAGAAAGCGGATCCACCACCCCAATCGACCACTGGATTCTAGAGGTGCGGGCAAATTCCCACAAGTAGCGGATGCTCTATCCCCCTAAGGACAACCACGCCCCCGACCTGTCCGCCCCGCTGCCGGCTTTCGGGCTCTCCCCCGTCCGGGGTCGCAACCACTGCACTTTCCGACTCGCCCCGCCTCCTTTAGAATGCCGTCTTGCGCGGTCCCCAGGCTCCAGCCTCGGCTGGTCCCCAAGCTGGAGCTTGAGAACGAGGCGAACCCTGAACCCCGAATCCCGAACCCTCACCCCCGAACCCTGCCCATGTACTGGTCGCGAACGTTCATTCCCACGATGAAGGAAACGCCCGAAGGGGCGGAGATTCCCAGCCACATCCTGATGCTCCGCGCCGGCCTGGTCTCGCAGGTGATGGCCGGGGCCTACACCTATCTGCCGCTGGGCCTGCGATCGTTGACCAAGGCGGCCCAGATCGTCCGCGAGGAGATGGATCGGGCCGGGGCCGTCGAGCTGATCATGCCCGCCATGTCGCCCGTCTCCCTCTGGGAACAGACGGGAAGGACCGAGGCCTTCGGCAACGTGCTCGTCAAGTTCGACCTGCCGCGGCCCGGGCGGAAGGTGCGGGTCGTGCTCGGCCCCACGCACGAAGAGATCATCACCGACCTGGTGAGCCGGCAGATCTCCAGCTACCGGCAGCTGCCGATCACGCTCTACCAGATCCAGACCAAGTTCCGCAACGAGGAGCGGCCGCGGTTCGGCGTCCTCCGCACCAGCGAATTCCTCATGAAGGACGCCTACAGCTTCGATACCGACGTCGAGTCGCTCGGCAGGAGCTACGAGGCGATGTACAAGGCGTACTGCCGGATTTTCGAGCGCTGCGGGGTCTCTTACCTGCCGGTGGAGGCCGAGAGCGGGCCGATCGGCGGCGACGCCAGCCACGAGTTCATGATCCCCTCGGAAAATGGCGAGGACACGGTCGTCCACTGCCCGGATTGCGGCTATGCCGCCAACACGGAGAAGGCCGAGATCGGCCCGCGGGGGACCGAGCGGCCGGCGGTCGAACTGGCCGAGATCAACAAGGTCGCCACGCCCGGAGCGGCGACGATCGACCAGGTGAGCGCCTTCCTGAAATGCCGCCCGCAGGATCTGATCAAGACGCTGATCTACGAGGCCGACGGCCAGCCGGTGGCCGTGCTGGTCCGCGGGGACCGCGAGGCCAACGAGAACAAGGTCCGCCGCCTCGTCGGCGCCGCGCGGCTCGAACTGGCCGCGCCCGGCGTGATCGAGCGGGTGACCGGCGCGCCGGTCGGATTCGCCGGGCCGGTGGGGATGGCCGAGAAAATCCCCATCTACGCCGATTGCGACGTGGCGGCAATCGCCAACGGGGTGACCGGGGCCAACGCGGCCGACGCCCACCTGACCGGCGTGAACCCGGGGCGCGACTTCGAGCCGGAGCAGTATGGCGATCTGCGCAACGCCGTCGAGGGCGATCCCTGCCCGCGGTGCTCAAGCAGACTTACGATCCGCCAGGCGATCGAGGTGGGCCATGTCTTCAAGCTCGGCACGAAGTATTCCGAGGCGCTGGGCGCTCGCTTCCTGGACTCCAAGGAGCAGCTCCACCCGATCATCATGGGCTGCTACGGGATCGGCGTGGCGCGGATTCTGGCCGGCCTGATCGAGACGAGCCATGACGAGGCGGGCATCCTCTGGCCCGTCGCCCTAGCGCCTTACGAAGTCGTGCTCGTGCCGATGCAGGTCAAGGACGAAGCGACGATGCACGTCGCCCGCGAACTGCACGACCAGCTCGCGGCGGCCGGCGTCGACGTGCTCGTCGACGACCGCGACGCACGGGCGGGGGTCAAGTTCAACGACGCCGACCTGGTCGGCTTCCCGCTCCGCGTCGTGATCGGCTCGCGGGGGCTCAAGCAAGGCAAGGTGGAGATCAAGTGGCGCTGGGACGCGGCGGCCGAGATGGTCAACCTGCAAGGCGCCGCCGCGGCGATCGCCCGCCTGGTCGCCGAGGAGAAGGAGACGGCCGCGCGGTTCAAGGGCCGCGGGCGGTAGAGCAGCGCCGCCGCGTCGCGCCCAGGCCGCGTCGCTTGCTCTGGCCCGGGCTCTGCAACGCCCTTGGCGCAACCAGAGCAGGCGGCCGCGCCCGCCGCGTCCTCTTGACGCGATCGCGCGATTCGGGCTCTACTTAACACTTTGGCTGATCACCGCCGACCCCACGTTTGGAGCATCCGCACTTGATGACCGTCCGCACCCGTTTCGCTCCAAGTCCGACGGGCTACCTGCATATTGGGGGGGTCCGCACGGCCCTGTTCTGCTGGCTGTTCGCCCGCCGCCACGGCGGCCGGTTCATCTTGCGGATCGACGACACCGACCAGCAACGGAACGTGGAAGCGGCGCTCGCGCCGATTCTCGAAGGTCTGAAATGGCTGGGGATCGACTGGGACGAGGGGCCGGGCGCGGGGGGCGACTATGGCCCCTACTACCAGTCGCAGAGGGCCGATCTCTACCAGGCGGCGGTCGACAAGCTGCTCGCCTCCGGCCATGCCTATCGCGACTATGCCAGGCCCGAGGAACTCCAGGCGGAGCGCGAGGCGGCCGAAAAGGCCAGACAGCAGTTCGTCTACAGCCGCCGCTGGATGGGGGAGACCGCCGACGATTGCCGCCGCTTCGAGGCCGAGGGGCGCCAGGCCGTCGTCCGCCTCAAGATGCCCCGCCAGGGGAAGCTCGTGATCGGCGACCTGGTTCGCGGCGACGTGGAGTTCGATTGGGCCCGCGAGCAGGACCACGTGATCCAGCGGGCAGACGGCACCTGCCTCTACCACCTGGCCAGCGTGGTCGACGACCACGCGATGCGGATTTCGCACGTGATCCGCGCCGAGGAGCACCTCTCGAATACGCCCCGGCAGATGTTCATCGCCCAGAGCCTGGGCTACGGATTGCCCGCGTACGCCCACCTGCCGTTTGTCGCCGAGCCGGGCAGCAAGGTCAAGCTGAGCAAGCGGAAACTCGACAAGTACTTGAAGAATCGCGATTTCGCCCAGTTGCTCGAGCACGGCCAGCGGATCGCCCGGGCAATCGGCCTGGCGGTCCAGCGCGATACCTTCAACCCGGTGATCGTGGATTTTTACGAGCGGGTCGGCTACCTGCCCGAGGCGATCATCAACTACCTGGCCCTGTTGGGCTGGTCGCTCGACGACAGGACGGAGCATTTCCGCCCCGAAGACCTGATCGCGTCGTTTTCGCTCGACCGGGTGAACAAAGCGCCGGCCAGCTTCGATCCGCAAAAGCTCACCGCGTTCCAGGAGCGCCACATGCTCGGCGTGCCGCTCGATCAACAGGTCGAGATGGTCTTGCCTTATCTGCAAAAGGCCCGGCTGATCGCCGCGGATGCCGGCGGCCCGGTCCGCCAGCGCGTCCGCCAGATCGTCGCTGCCGCCGCCGACCGGATCAAGGTTTCGGGCGACGTGCTCGACTACGCCGATTTTTTCACCGCCGACGACAAGCTGGAATACGACACTCAGGCTTTCGACAAGCGGCTGCGGAAGGACCCGCAAGCCGCGAAACTGCTGGCCAAGTTCCGCCGGCGGCTGGCCGAAGCCGACGCGTTCGACGCGGAGAGCCTCGATCGGCTGATGCGCCAGTTCGTGGAAGCTGAGCAGATCAAGCTGGGTCAGATCATCCATGCCGTCCGCGTGGCGGTGACCGGCAAGGCGATCGGGTTCGGCCTCTTCGACGCGCTGGCGATCCTCGGTAAAGAAAGCTGTCTGGCGCGGATCGATCGAGCGCTGGCCATGGTTGATCACCGCACGGATTGACGATGCGACGCGACTTGCCCGAAATCACGCCGGACCCTCTAATCGAGGCCGGCGGCGGAGAGCCGCCACCGACCGAGTATCCGCGTGGGCTTGCCCCGCGCTTGGGGCGCCGCGGCGGTTTGAATCGTCGAGCAAGCTCGACCGGCGTCGAGAAGCCTCGGCGCGGCAGCCGAGAGAGATTTAAAGACGGAGCCATACGATGAGCAGCAATAGCCAGCCCGGTTCCACGCTGGATTTCATCCGTGCCCGGATCGCCGAGGACTTGAAGACTGGCAAGTCCGGCGGCCGCGTCCACACGCGGTTCCCGCCCGAGCCCAACGGCTACCTGCACATCGGCCACGCCAAGTCGATCTGTCTGAACTTCGGCATCGCCGCGGAGAACGAGGGCGGGCTGTGCAACCTGCGGTTCGACGACACGAATCCCACCAAGGAGGAGCAGGAATACGTCGACTCGATCAAGCAGGACATCCGCTGGCTGGGATTCGACTGGGGCGATCGCGAGTACTACGCCTCCGACTACTTCGATCAGCTCTACGCCTGGGCGATCCAGATGATCGAGGACGGCAAGGCCTACGTCTGCGACCTCTCGGCCGAGGAGACCCGCGCGTATCGCGGCACGCTCACCAGGCCGGGCAGGAACAGCCCCTACCGGGATCGGACGGTCGAGGAGAACCTCGACCTGTTCGAGCGGATGCGGGCCGGCGAGTTCCCCGACGGTTCGCGGACGCTGCGGGCGAAGATCGACATGGCGCACCCGAACCTCAACATGCGCGATCCGGTCATGTACCGCATCCTCCGCGCCGAGCATCACCGCACCGGCGACAAGTGGTGCATCTATCCGATGTACGACTTCGCCCACGGCCAGTCCGACGCGATCGAGCGGATCACCCATTCGATCTGCACGCTCGAGTTCGAGAACCACCGCCCCTTGTACGACTGGTATCTGGAAGCCCTGGGCATCTACCGGCCGCAGCAGATCGAGTTCGCCCGGCTCAACCTGACCTATACGGTGATGAGCAAGCGCAAGCTGCTCGCGCTCGTCCAGGAGGGGCACGTCGAGGGCTGGGACGACCCGCGGATGCCGACCTTGAGCGGGCTGCGGCGGCGGGGATGCACGCCGGAGGCGATCCGCGCTTTCTGCGACCGAATCGGCGTGGCGAAATTCAACAGCACGATCGATCTGGGGCTGTTCGAGTTCTGCCTCCGCGAGGACCTCAACAAGCGGTCGCCGCGGGTGATGGCCGTCCTGCGGCCGCTGAAGGTCGTGATCGAGAACTACCCGGAAGGCCGGGTCGAGGAGCTCGAGGCGGTCAACAATCCCGAGGACGCGGCCGAAGGCACCCGCCAAGTGCCCTTCGGCAAGGTGCTCTACATCGAGCGCGATGACTTCATGGAAGACCCGCCCAAGAAGTTCTTCCGCCTCGCCCCGGGGCGGGAAGTCCGCCTCCGCTACGCCTATTTCCTCACCTGCACCGGCGTCGTCAAGGACTCCTCCGGCGAGGTGGTCGAGCTCCGCTGCAGCTACGATCCGCAGACCCGCGGCGGCGACGCGCCGGACGGGCGGAAGGTCAAGGCCACGATCCACTGGGTCTCGGCCGCGCATGCCGTGGATGGGGAGGTGCGGCTCTACGACACCCTGTTCAGCAAGGAAAATCCGGACGACGCCGCCGACGGCGAGGATTTCCGCGAGCGTCTCAATCCGCGCTCGCTCGAGGTGCTCACCGGCTGCAAGCTCGAACCGAGCCTGGCCACGCCGCAGACACGGTTGCCCTACCAGTTCGAACGCCTCGGCTACTTCATGGCCGATCCCAGGGCCTCCCGCCCGGAAATGCCCGTCTTCAATCGCACCGTCACGCTCCGCGACACCTGGGCAAAACTGCAAAAACAGCAGGCGGCCAAGGGGGGACCGTAGCCGACCGCCCGGCCGCTTCCTCAAACGCATCATCCAGCCGCACAGGATCTGCGCGTGGAGCCGAAACGACGCTTCGGTGAACGCAGGCAACGCCAGATCGAGTCGGCCGACGGG
The DNA here is from genome assembly GCA_012744395.1 of Pirellulaceae bacterium. GTDB lineage: Bacteria > Planctomycetota > Planctomycetia > Pirellulales > Thermoguttaceae > JAAYCB01. The sequence continues at coordinate 5,292 of JAAYCB010000093.1, read as the reverse complement.
ATCCTCGCAAACATCACCGGCGACCGCGTTGTCACCTCTAAATGGCAGGGGCTTCCGCGCCCGAGCCGCCCCGATCCCATCGATGCTCGTCTCCGTCCGCGCGGCCAGCGGCCCTGGGGGTCTCGCGTTCCGAAGATCGGGCAATTGCGCCCAGTCAACCTGACTCTCCGCCACACCCGATGATGCTTTTTTGCGCGATCAAACTCGGGTATACTGGTTCTTGGCGCATAAAAAAGCGCCCCACACGGGAGCGCGATAGGTCGCTGACATGCAGCGTTGCCTGACGCGTACGAAACCTTACTGTGACAAGTCGAGGAATCGTCGCTCGAATACACGCCTGCCAGTTTACCGCAGGGTGCGCGGTTGTCAACCCTTTTTCCCGAATTGTCTCGGCAGAGGGGGGGCAGGCTCATCAATCACTCAGGGGAGATTTGCCGTGAGCATGCCGTTTTCGAGGGGCGCGACGGAGAACCGCTATCGTTTGGGGATTGATTTGGGGAGCGGTTCGATCGGCTGGGCCGCGGTGGTCGATGCGGACGGCCCGTCACCGCAGATCCTGGGGATGGGCGTGCGGCGTTTTGAGGCCGGCGTGACAGGGTCTGCCGACGAGATCGAGGCCGGCAAGGACAAATCCCGTGCCACTGTGCGGCGCGATGCCCGCGGGCCGCGGCGCCAGACCTGGCGACGGCAGTATCGCATCCGCAAGGTGTTTCACCTGCTTCAGCGTCTCGGGCTGCTGCCCGACAGCGACGACGATTCCCACGACACGCGGAACCGCGTGATCGCCGACCTGGATCGCCAGTTGCGAGCCGAGTATCTGACCGGGGCGGACCACCCGGCGCAACAGGTCCTGCCCTACCGGCTTCGTGCGGCGGCACTCGACGAGCAGGTGTCTCGTTTTGCCCTGGGACGCGCCCTTTATCACCTCGCCCAGCGGCGTGGGTTTCTCTCCAATCGCAAGGCGGGCAAGAAGGACGAGGACGCGGGCGCGGTCAAAGCGGGAATCCGCGGATTGTCCGACGAAATCGAACGGAACGGTTGCCGGACTCTGGGCGAGTACTTCGCTTCGTTAGACCCGGACCAGCAGAAGATTCGTGGGCGTTGGACGGCGCGGCAGATGTATCTGGATGAGTTTGAAAAGATCTGGGCTGCGCAAAGCCAACACTACGACGACCTCAACGACGAGACACACGATCTTCTGTTTGAGGCGATCTTTCATCAACGAAAGCTCAAGTCGCAGAAGGGCCTGATCGGCGCGTGCGAGTTGGAGCCAGGCAAACGCCGCGCGCCGGCCGCGAGCCTGGAGTATCAGGAGTTTCGTTTGCTCCAGCGGGTCAATGATCTGGTGATGATCGACCCGGCGAATCGCAAATTCTCGCTGATCGAACGCGAGGATCTGCAAACGCTCCGCGATGCCCCGCAGAAGCGCGCCGCGTTGATTGCAGCGCTTCAGGAAGCAGAATCGCTGAGTTTTGCCAAGATTAGCCGGATTCTCGGCCTCAAGGCCGAAAAACACGGCCGTGCATCCGTCAAGTGGACGTTCAACTTCGAGGAGGGCGGTGAGAAGCGAATGAGGGGGAATACCACGGCCGCGAAGCTGGTCGGCGTGCTGGGGGATCGCTGGACCCGGTTCAGCGAGGAGGAGAAGCCCCGCCTGGTGGATGAGATTCTCTCCTTCGAAACCGAGGAAGTGCTCGTGCGCCGTCTGATACGCGGCTGGGCAATTCCGGAGAACGAGGCCAAGCAAGCCGCTGATATCCATTTCGAGCAGGGTTACGGGGCGCTGTCGCGAAAAGCGATCCGCACGATTCTTCCCTATCTAGAGCGAGGCATTCCCTACGCAACGGCCCGCAGGCAAGCCTACGGCGAGGACGCGACGGTGGGGACGCCGGAGGACAGCCTTCCGGCGAACCGCAACTGCAAGCTGTTGCGAGACGTCCGCAATCCAGCGGTCGAGCGAGCCCTGAGTGAACTCAGACTGGTCGTCAACGCACTGATTCGCAAGTACGGCAAGCCCGAATCGATCCGCGTGGAATTGACGCGTGAGTTGAAACACAGTCGGGATCGGCGAAAGAGGATCACCGAGCGGAACCGGAAGAACGAGAAGTTCCGCTCGGACGCGCGGGCGAAGATCCTCGAGGAGATGGGGCACGAACGATACTGCTCGGTCTACAACATTCTCAAGGTTCGTTTGGCGGAGGAATGCAATTGGGAGTGCCCCTACACGGGCCGAAGTATCGCAATGGCCCAGCTGGTGGGCGACCATCCTCAATTTGAGGTCGAGCACATCGTCCCCTTCAGCCGCTGTTTCGACAACTCGTTTGCCAACAAGACCCTCTGCCATCACGAGGAGAACCGCAAGAAAGGCAATCGAACACCGTTCGAAGCCTACGGCCATACGGAATCCTGGGCCGCGATCCTGACACGGGTCGGGCGATTCCGCAGCGAGCGCTCCCTGGTGTCACGCAAGCTTGATTTGTTCAAACGCGAAAAATTGGACGACACCGAGGAGTTTACCAGCCGGCAACTCACCGATACGGCCTACATGTCGCGCCTGGCAGCCGAATACTTGGGACTTCTCTACGGCGGGCGAACCGATCCAGAGGGAACGATGCGCGTACGGGTCTCGCCGGGCCGCGTGACGTCCTATCTGCGGCGAGAATGGGATCTCAACAAGATTCTAGGCATCTCCGATGAGAAGCAACGCGGCGACCACCGCCACCACGCCATCGACGCCCTGGTGGTGGCTCTCACGGGCGCTAACGAGATTCAGGCGCTGAGCCGAGCCGCTGAGAAGGCCGAAGCGCAGCAGCAGCATCGGCTATTTGTGGCGGTCGATCAGCCATGGGAGGGTTTCTTGGGTGACGTGTTCACGGCAGTCGAGACAATTAACGTCTCGTCGCGTGTGTCGCGGAAACTCAACGGACAGTTGCACGACGCCACGATCCTTTCACCGCCAAAGCCGGCCATCAGCAAGGACGGCAAGCCAGTAAAGGTTCATCATGTCCGAAAGAAGCTGGAATTGCTCACCAAGACGATGGTCGACGATATTGTCGATGATCGCGTGCGAGAACTGGTCAAGGAGAAGCTCGACGCCTTCGGCGGAGACCCGCGCAAGGCGTTTCAGGACTCCGCCAACCATCCGTACTTCCGCTCAAAGGATGGCCGCGTGATCCCGATCCACAAGGTGCGGATTCGCACAGGGCTTCGCGGCATCCAAATAGGCAAAGGTAGCCGTGCGCGGTACGTGGCTCCCAGGGCGAATCATCACATGGAGATTGTGGCTCGCTTGGATGCCCGGGGGAATGAAAAGGCGTGGGAGGGTCATATTGTAAGCCGCCTTGAAGCCACGCGTCGTCACCGCGAAGGTCTGCCGATTGTGTTGCGAGATCACGGAGACGGCAAAACGTTCAAGTTTTCCCTCGCAATGGGCGAGCATGTGATTATGGAACATGAGGAGGAAATACCCCAGCTATATCGTGTCGAGTCGATTTCAGAAAAAGTCTTAGAATTTCGGTTGCATGTGGACGCGCGCCCAAGTACCGTATTAAGAAAGATGTCCAAGGCAAGGATTACACGAAGCCCGCGCGCTCTGCTCAGCGCAAAAGCCAGGAAGGTCACCGTTGACCCCTTAGGCAATATCCTTCCAGCCAATGACTGACCGAATCCTAGATATCTCGCGATTGGCCGCGAGATTGTCGGTGCGGCACAAGCAGCTCGTGATCGACCAGTCGCCGGAGGGTGAAGTAACGATGCCTCTGGCCGAGTTGGCCGTCGTTGTCGTATCGCACCCGCAGGTGACCTATACCCAGGCCGTGCTTGCCTGTCTGGCCGAATCGGGCGGGGCATTCGTGGCCTGCAATCGCCAGTATCTGCCGGTGGGACTGTTCTTGCCGCTGGTCGCCCATTTTGCCCAGGCCGAGCGATTCGCGGCCCAGGCACGCGCCGCCCAACCCCTCCGCAAACGGCTCTGGAAGCAGATCGTCCGCGAGAAGATCCGCTCCCAGGCCCGAACGCTGCAAGTCCTGTACGGCTCCGATTGCGGGCTGTTGGCACTTGTCTCGCAGGTCCGCTCTGGGGATACCAGCAACGTCGAGGCCCGGGCGGCGCGCCGCTACTGGCCCCAGTTGTTCCTTGATGTCGAGTTTCGCCGGAATCGGGACAATCAAGACCAGAATCTCCTGCTCAATTATGGGTACGCCGTGCTCCGGGCGATCATCGCCCGGGCGATCTGCGCTGCCGGACTGCACCCCTCGCTGGGAATCCACCACCACAACCGATACAACGCTTATTGTCTGGCCGACGATCTGATGGAGCCGTTTCGCCCGATTGTCGATCTGGCGGTCGTAGAATACATCGGCGAACACGACGAGCCGTACGGAGTGGAAGCGGCCGCCAAGCAACATCTCATCGCGCGTCTGACGCGACGGTATCTGGTCGACGGGGCACAACGCACGCTGTTCGATACGGTGACCCGCCTGGCCGGGTCTTTAGCCGACGTCTTCCTGAACGGAACGCTCAAGTTGACACTGCCGACGTGGGAAGCCGGCATCCCGGAGCCGGCTGGGGAGTCGGAATTGGGGGGTGAGGAGAATTGAGGGGAGAAGTTGCGAGAATGCCACGACGAGAATACACACTTTCAGGATACCGCGGCATGTGGCTGTTTGCGATGTTCGATTTGCCCGTCGGAACCAAGGCAGAGCGAAAACGCTATGCGAAGTTCCGCAAAATGCTTGTGGAAGACGGGTTCTCGATGCTACAGTTCTCGGTCTATGCGCGTTACTGCGTGGACGAGGAATCGGCACTGGCGCACCGGCGGCAGGTCCGATCAGCCATACCACCGGAGGGCTACGTCAGGCTGCTGTCGATTACGGATCGCCAATTCGGAAAAATGGAAAACTTCGTTGGAAAAAAGCCCGTTCCAGCCCAAAAAGCCCCCCAGCAGCTTTCACTCTTCTGAGCGAAGCTGTGCCGCAAGCCCTTTTCTGGTCGCGGTTTGCGGAGGAAGGAGTGTATCCGAGCGACGATTCCCCGCAAGCCACAGCGGCTCAGCCTGCGGTCGTGGCAGCGATTACAGTGTATCCGAGCGACGATTCCCCGCAAGCCACAGCAGGACAGTGCGACAGTCGCTGCGAAAGCCAAGTGTATCCGAGCGACGATTCCCCGCAAGCCACAGCGTTCTGGTATTCGTGCGGGCGCAGGTAGTCAGTGTATCCGAGCGACGATTCCCCGCAAGCCACAGCGTAGTGTACATGCGCGATACGCTCCGTCCCAGTGTATCCGAGCGACGAT
>JAAYCB010000008.1 GCA_012744395.1 Pirellulaceae bacterium | reverse complement strand
GCGATGCTGACCGTGAGTCTAGCGATCGGCGCCAGTCTGTCAACACCTTATCATAGAAATATTGGAAATGTCGTTATGCACATGGTATAGTTCCATGCCGTGCCCCCATTTCTGGCGGGTTGACCTCTTGTCGTCGGCGGTCGTGACGGTGTCGGAGGTCTTGGCCGCGCTGGTGTAGTAAATTCCGATCATCCCGTTGAGGTTTGAACCATGCCCGCTTGCGCGGAACCAGATGGAGCTTTCGGCAGGCGGCTGCTCTTCGCCTCGTATCACTGTTACGTCGATCCGTCGAGCGGGGCCGCCGTGTCGGCGAGGGAGTTGCTCGCGATGCTGGCGCGGCACGGGTGGGAGGTCCGCACGATCTGCGGACCGCGGTTGGATTTCGAGCGGAGCGAAGACGTTCGGCAAATCCTGGCCGACCAGAGACTGCCCTACCGCGAGACGGTCCACGAGGGCCGTGGGGGCCGGTTCTCGCTGCTCTGGTTTCGCGACGGGGCAATTCTCTCGTGCGTTTTCGTTCCGCTCAACGATTCGGAACGTCGCCCTTCGCGGGAGAGCGGCAGCAGATACTTGGAAGGGTTCTCGCGCATGGTCGCCCAGTGGCAGCCGCGTGTGCTGCTGACCTACGGCGGCGATTGGGTCGCTGCGCCCATGCTCGAAGACGCGCGCCGCGCCGGGGTTCGCGTGGTGTTCTGGCTGCGCAACTTCGCATACCGCGATGCGAGCCTGTTCCGATTGGTCGACCGCGTGGTCGTGCCATCCGCAACTGCGGCGGCCCACTATCGCGACGGACTGGGGCTCAAGCCCGTCGCAATCCCCTCGCCGCTCGATTGGGATCGCGTGGTCTGCGAGGCGTCGCCGGGGCAACGCTTCGTGACGTTCGTGAACCCACAACCACACAAAGGCGCGCTGGTTTTCGCACGGATTGCCGAGCAGTTGTTCCGTCGTCGCCCTGATGTCCCTCTGCTGATCGTCGAGGGGCGCGGCGGCGCGGGGTGGCTGGAGCGAACGGGCCTGGATCTCAGCGGCCTGACAAACTTGCACGTCATGGAGAACACGCCCGACCCGCGGGACTTCTACCGGGCGAGTCGCCTGGTGCTGATGCCGTCGCTATGCCGCGAGTCGTTCGGGCGCGTGGCGGCCGAGGCCATGATCAACGGCATTCCCGTGCTTGGATCGACGCGCGGCGCGTTGGCCGAGCTGCTCGGCGAGTGCGGCTTCCTGTTCCACCTGCCGGATCGCTACACGCCCGAGACCCGCGCCGTGCCCTCGGCCGAGGAAATCCGTCCCTGGATTGAGACGATCCTGCGGCTTTGGGACGACCAGGCCTTCTACGCAGAGGCAAGTCGCCGCTGCCGCGAGCGAGCGCAGGCATGGCGCCCGGAACGTCTGTGGCGAGAGTACGGACGGCTGTTTGAAGAGTTGCTGGTTTGAACGCTAAACGACGGAGCGTCGCGCGGTTCTGCTTGACGTTGATCCGGAGGGCAACGTGGGCCTGCCCGCCCGGATATCAACAAAAGTGTCAGGGGAAAGGGGGTAAACGGGCGCCATCGCGAAACCCTCCCTCGCGTTTTCAATTGGGCCTCTTCGGGGCCTCGAAGCCCTCGCGAAAGACCCTATGAGCAAGACGCTTGCCGCTCTCGCGGTCCAGTATTTCGAGGTAGTCGCCGTAGCTTTCGTGTCCCTGGATCGATACCGCCTTCGGACCCAAACCCATGTTTACCAGATTGCGATACGCGCTGTGCTCGACGGCACCAATGCCCTTCAGTGGCGAGTGCCAGAGCTGGCGGCCCGTTTTGAGGTCGTACGCCGCGACCGAACCGCCGCTGCCCCACGGGTGATAACGGGCGAAGTAGAGCACGTTGTCCTCGCTCCGAAAAACCGAATGGGCATGGCCCTCCAGAAAAAGGATCTCCTTGGCTTCACGAAGGAACTTGAATTCTAATCTGCTCCTACGTGTCGGGTCATAGGTAATTTGTATCTTGCAGTCCCCATCGTACTGGGAGAGGCAATATAGCGGATTGGCCTCCGTCTCGCGAAAATCGAACCTTGCCTCCTGTACGACTCGGTCCCAATCGGGTGACTGCTTATCGCTCGGAACGGCGATAATAACCCACTCCAGCGCCACCGCGTGGTTCTGTGCGGCGGCCAATAGCGCCGTTGGCGGGATCGCCAGCGTGTAAGCGAATGTCGCTGCAATCGCTGATATCATGTTTATCCCCCTTGAATCCAGGTACCGCTTCGCAGTGCCCTGTTGAATTGCTCCTTCTCACTCGACCAGTCCACGCGCGTGGCGGCGGAGCGCGTCCAGGAGCCCGTCGAGGTGCTCGGCGCGGGTGAGCGGATTGATGATCGTCACGCGCAAGGCGCCGACGCCGTTGAGATTGGTCGACACGATGTAGAACTCGCCCGACTCGATCAGCCGGCGGCGGAGCTCCAGTTGGAAGCGGCCGAGCCGTTCGGGCGGTGCGCCGCGAAGCGCGTCGGGAACGTGGCGGAAAACGACGATGTTGCACTCGGGCTGGTGGAGCGGCTCGAAATCGGGCGCGGCGGAAAGCTTCTCGAACAGCGTCTGCCCAAGCGCGAAAGTCACGTCGACTAGGTCGGCGAAGAGCTGAGAGCCGAACAGGGACCAGACGCCCCAGAAGCCGAAGGCCGCCGCCCGCTTCGTGCATTCGATCGTCCG
>JAAYCB010000092.1 GCA_012744395.1 Pirellulaceae bacterium | reverse complement strand
TACCTGCTCGAACATCAGCAGGACGTGCAATTGCACATCCACCCCAACCACAAGCATTATGGACTGGCCCAGGCCGGCAAGCCCCATCCGCGTTGCGACTACATCGCCGATCTTGCGCCCGAGGCCCAACGCGCGCTCCTTGAAGAAGGCAGCCAGCGGCTCCAGCAGTGGACGGGCAGGAAGACGGCCGCCTTCCGCGCCGGCAACATGGGCGCCTCGGAGGCCACGCTCCAAGAGCTCGAAAAGGCCGGTATCCCCATCGACTCCAGTTACACCTTCCCCTATGCCGGCGGGCAGTGCCGCTTCGCCGACCGCCAGCTCTACAACGGGTCGAAGTGGTATGGCGGCGTCCTCGAGCTGGCCCTCTCCGGATTCCGCCAGCCGAGCTTGCCGCTCCTGCACCCGGCCAAGCCGGTCGACCTGGTGGGCATTTCGGCCGGAGAGTGCCTGGCCGCCGCGCGGGCGATCCGCGCCGCCGGCGCCGATACGGTCCTCATCCTCCACAGCTTCAGCCTGGTCAAGGTCAAGAACGTCCAATACGATGGCGGGCGGCTCGACCGCATCGTCGCCCGACGTTTCCGCACCGTCTGCCGCTGGCTTGCCGAGCACCGTGAGGAATACCCAGTGCGGACCTTCCGCGAGATTGCCGACGATCTCGCCGCCGGCCGCTACCAGGCCCGATCCGCCCCGCCCCCGACGCTCAACCGCCCCTTGCGCGCGATCGCAAGAAAAGCAGTCCAAGCCCTGAACCGTCTCTACTGGGCATGACGCAAACGAAAAGCGAACACGCCCATTGCGATGAAAGCCGTCAGCCATGCCAGCTATCAGCCGTCAGCCGTCAGTAAGAAAGACTGAACCCTTCACCTTCCCCCCGACCCTTTCCCCATGCTTCCCCCGCTCGCCCGCACCGCCTTTCGCATCCACGAACGTCTCCTCGGCCGCCGCAGCTTCGCGATCCTCGACGAGCTCCGCGAGTCGGCGGCCTGGCCGCGCCAGCGTCGTGCCGAGCTGCAGCTTGAGCGTCTCCAGGCGATCGTCGCCGCGGCCTATGCCCACACGCCCTACTGGCGCGAGGTGATCGACGGCTGCGGAATCCGCCCGCAAGGCATCCGCTCGCTCGACGATCTGCGGCGGTTCCCCTTGCTCGAAAAGGGCACGCTCCGCGCCCGCCGCGACGAGATGACGTGGCGCGCCGCGGGCCGGCGGCTGGCGCTCGTCCGCACAAGCGGGTCGACCAACGAGGCCCTCCAGTTCTATACGAACTCCGACCGCGAGGCCCAGATCAACGCAGCGCGAATGCGCGGCCACGAATGGATCGGCATCCGCCGCGGCGAGCGGGAGATGTATTTCTGGGGCTCGCCGGTCGAGTTGAGCAAGCAGGACCGGATCAAGCGCATCCGCGACTGGCTGGTTAACGACGGCCTGACCAACGGATTCGCGCTGACGCCCGAGCTGGTCGCCCGGTATTTCGACTATTGGATGCGCTGGCGGCCGCGCTGCATCTTCGGCTATCCGAACAGCCTCCGGCTGATGACGCTGATCGGCCGGGCGCAGGGGATCGATCTGGCCGCGCTCAAGGGCCGCGGCCTGAAGGTGATCAGCACGACCTCCGAGATGCTCACCCAGCACGACCGCCAGCTGATCGCCGGCGCGTTCGGCGTGCCGGTCTTCGATTCCTACGGGCTTCGCGAAGCGGGGCTCATCGGCCACGAATGTGCGCTCGCCACAATGCACACGATGGACGAGCAGCTGCTGCTGGAGACGATCGACCCCCGCACGCTGGAACCGGTAGACGGCGAGGGCGAGCTCGTCGTGACCAATCTGGTCGGCATGGTGATGCCGATCATCCGCTATCGGACCGGCGACATCGTCACGCTCTCCGACGTGCCGTGCCCCTGCGGCCGCACGCTCGGCAGCCTGACGATCAGCGGCGGCCGGGTTGCCGAGTTCATCGTGACCTCCGGCGGCACATGGATTCCGGCCTACGCGTTCATCTACATCTGCCGATCCGTGCCGGGCGTGGTCAAGTTCCAGGTGCGGCAAGACACGCCCGGCGAAATCCGCGTCCTCTTGGCGACCGACGCCAATTTCCCGCCCGACGGCACGGAGCAGGTTGTCCAAAAAGCCCGGCAGCGGCTTCAGAGCGACGATCACGTGACGGTCGAGCTGGTCGACGATATCGAGCCCGCTCCCTCCGGCAAGTACCGCCCCGTGGTCAGCAAAGTGGCGGAAGATAGACTGAAATCCCCGTAGGACGGTTCTCCCGGACCGTCCTTCTTCTGTAGGGTGGTGCAGAGCGATCCAACCCGAAACGCCTGGCAAAGCCGCCGCGTTGTCTCGAAATCGAATGATCCGGCTCGGCCGAAACGCCAGCGCCGCGCCACCGACTCCATGGATGCCCCAGCCCGGTGGGGCGCCGCTCGGGTTTCAGTCGGATCGGCCGTTTCGCCTCCGGCAGCCTACTTGGCCATGTGCACGGCATGGCGTTGGATCGCGTTGGACCACCCTACTTCTCGCGCCACACCCGGACGGCCTTCGCGAAATCCCGCGGCCGCAGCCTTGCCAATTCCGACCACCGCAGCCGGCGGAGCGCCGGCTTGACCCCGTTGACCCAGAGATGCTCGCGGCGATACCGGCTCGGAGACACCCCCTGGGCGATCGCCCGAGCTGTCCGTTCGATCCGCCGCCCGCCAAAGCCCGACCGGTCAAGTTCGACCAGGCGGCCCGAGTCGTAGGTCGGCAGATGCCGCACCTCGGCGACGCCGTTTTTCGAGAGTTTCGCGACGAGAATCGCGCCGGTTCTGCCCGTCCGATCCCAGCGCACGGCGTCGCCGTCGGACAGATGGACTTCGTCGGCGAAGAAATTCCCCAGCGAATAGGCAATTGGCTTGCCATCGACCCGTTCGGCGCCTTGCAGTACATGCGGATGATGCCCCAGGACGATCGACGCCCCGGATGCGACCAGCCGGTGAGCCTGCTCGATCTGCGCCGGCGAGGGGATCGAAAACCGCTCGTCGCCCCAGTGGAGCGAAACGATTACGTGGCTGACTTGTGACCGGAGCTGGCCGACCTGCCGCTCGAGGCGCTCGATGTTCAGCGGAGCGACGCCGAAACCGCTCGGCGTGGCAAAGTGCGAGGGGCCGCTTCGCGCGTCGACGGCGCCGAGCAAGGCGATCCGCAGTCCGCGGACATCGAGAAAAAGCGGCGCGGCCGCCTCTTCAAGGTTCATCCCCGCTCCGAAGTGCGGCAGGCGGAGCTTGCCAAGCAGGCCCTTGAGGTTCTGAAACCCCGGCTCACAGCAGTCGAAGGCGTGGTTGTTGGCCAGGGTGACGACGCCGAAGCCGGCTTCGGCCACCGCGCGGACCAGGTCCGGCGTGGCAACGACGCGCGGTTCCGTCGGCACGCAAGCCCCGTCGCCCGGCAGCGTGCATTCGAGGTTTCCCAGCACGAGATCGCACTCGGAAAAGACCTGGCGGATGGAATCGTCCACGAGTCGGCGATTGCGCGGGTAGGGAGTGCCATCCAGCGGCGGCGCAAGCAGAAGATCGCCAACGGCCGCCAGCCGAAGCGTGCCCGGTTCGCAAGAGACAGTATCAGTCACGTCGTAGATCCTAGCCGCATCCGTCCGAAACGCATCGGCCCGCACAACCGGTCTCCCGGCCCGTCGCGGTGTCTTGTGGTTGTCCGTCGGTGGGGCGGCGCTACCGGAATGGCCGTGCGGAATGGTCTGGCTCGTAGCGACCGCGGTGGCCAATCGAGCCGTGTCGGGCTGGCCCGCTCTGCACCACCCTACAGCCCGCACAACCGGTCTCCCGGCCCGTTTCTTCCCAGCTGCTCCGCGGCCCCTCACCCGCTCTGACCATCGAACCTTGAACCTTGGTCATTCCTTCGACATCTGCTTTTCGACATTCGACATTCGACATTCGACATTCGACATTCCTCTACCCTACTCCCTACCGCCGCGCGCCCGCAACCGTCATGATACGTCTATCCCTGCCCCAACGCACCCGCGCGCCCGCTGAGAGGCCCATGACCACGGCTTCGTCGACCGTCGAGGTCCAGACCGAGCTTGCCAAGAGCCACTACGACTCGATCTGCCGTCAGGTGCTCGATCGGGTAGCTCCGGAGCAGCGGTTCTACGATCCCCGCTGGCTCGGCATCGTCTGCTGCGGGCTCAAGCACCGCCCCTACCTGCTGGTCGCTCGGCGGCAGGGCCAGCCGGTTGGAATCTTGCCGCTGGCCTTCGTCAAGAGCGTGCTTTTCGGGCGGTTCCTGGTCAGCCTCCCCTATGTCAACTCGGGCGGAATCATCGCCGATAGCGATGAAACGGCCGCCGCGCTGGTCAACAGGGCGGTGCAGCTCGCCGACCGTCTGCGCGTGAAGCACCTGGAATTGCGCCACGAGCGCGAACTGGGCAATCCCTTGTTGACCGACCGGTTGACCTCCAAGGTCCACATGCGGCTGGCCCTGCCCCCGTCGGCCGACGAGTTGTGGAGCCAATTCAAGGCCAAGCACCGGAACCAGCTTCGCAAAGGGGGCAACCAGGGCTTTTCCGTCCACTGGGGCGGCTCGGACCTGCTTGACGAATTCTACCGGGTTTTCAGCCACAACATGCGCGACCTGGGCACGCCCGTGTTCGGCAAGCGGCTCTTCCAGGCGATCCTCGGAGAACTTGCCGGCCAGTCCGAGCTGTGCGTCGTCAGAGACGGTGCAAGGCCGATTGCGGCGGCGCTCGTCGTCCACGGCTGCGGCCGCACCGAGGTCCCCAGCGCAAGCTCGCTGAGACAGTATAATCCGACAAACGCCAACGATTGGATGTATTGGCACCTGCTCCAGCGGGCGATCGAGCGCGGCCAGAAGGTGTTCGACTTCGGCCGCTCCAGCATCGACAGCCGCACCTATGCGTTCAAGAAGAAGTGGGGCGCCGAGCCGGAGCCGGCCGTCTGGCAATACTACGTGCGGCGCGGCAGCGTCGGCGACATGCGCCGCGAGAGCGGCAGATTCGACCGGCTCGTCGCCCGCTGGCAGCGCATGCCGCTCTGGCTGACGCGCCTGATCGGCCCGCGGATCGTGCGGGGAATACCGTAAGAGGGTTTCGGGGTTCAGTCTTTCATGCCGGCTAGACCTCGTTGCCAAGCTCCCGCTTGGCAACGCCCTGTTCACCTGGCACATGCCCCAAAGCAGGCCTCAGCGAAGGAAACGGGCAATCTTCAAGACCCAGTCCACTTCACCGGTTCTTCTCTGCCCGCCATGGTGCCCAGTGCACGATGCAATATAGAAGAGAAATGCCGGAACCGGACTGCCAGCCTGAGGGCTCCAAACATGGCCGAATTGCTCGCTCGAATCACCTTCAGGAAAGATGTGCTCTGCGGCAAGCCGACGATGCGTGGCATGCGAATATCGGTGGAGCTGAAGGCTGGATCATCATCGCGGCGCGCCGTCATATTCGCGTACGCCGCCCGTGAGCCACTGGAGCTTGGCAACCAGGGAAAGGCCCGATTTCCAATCCTCCACTTTCCGCCTTTCCCGGCCGCCCCCCAGCCCGTCCTCCTCTTGGGTCATTGAACCTTGAACTTCGATCATTCCTTCGACAATTGCCGTTCGACATTCGTCATTTCCCGCCCACCGCTTTCCGCCTTCCCTCCCCCCCCAACGTCTCTCCCCACCATTGCGGCAACCCGCAAAGGCTTAATGCCCATACGGTCAACACGTTACATCATTTCCCGGCAGCCGGGAGGTGATCCGGCGGCCGGGCGCCGAAGAATCCTGCCGTGCGGGCGCGTTGCGCTGTGGCCAGCCCCCCAACGGACCGTATAATGGAGGCATCGTTGGAAAGCCAACCATGAGCCATACCAGCCCACAATCCACCGAGCAAGAGCCGGCGGAAGCCTGCACCGTGACCGCTCCAGAATCCCTCCCGCGCGCCGCGTGCACCGTCCGCCGTCGCCGTGTTGCCGATGATGAGTTGCTCGTACGCAGTTGTCTCGCCGGGGAGGACGGCGCGTGGGAGAAGCTCTACGACCGCTGCCATCCTCCGCTCCTGCGGACGATCGAGTCGCTGTTGGGCGCCGCCGCGCGCGATGCGGCGACGGTCGATGAGATCGCGGCCCGGGTCTGGTACACGCTCGTCAGAGACGATTTCCGGCTGCTGGCCGCCTTCGACGGTTCGCGCGACGTGCGACTGAACACCTTTCTTGCAGGGTTGGCGCGGATCGAGATTCTGCGGTTCTTCCGCGCCGAGCGGCGGCGGCAGACCCACGAATGCCGCGGAGGCAGGCGGTTGCTGCGGATCCGCCGCGCGACCGTGAATTTCGACTCGGTGGTGCGCGAATTCGCCGCCACGCTCACCCCGGCTGAACGAGAATTGCTCGAATCGGACCTGACGCCGCGCGACGACGGCGAAGGGAGCCCCAGCCTTGCCCATCTTTCCAAGGCGGCGATCTATCAGCGCCGCCACCGGATTCGCGGCAAGCTCCGCGAGTTCTTTGGAGGCGAGTAGTCCGTGTCCGTGAAGATCATCTGCATCGCGGGCGCTCGCCCGAACTTCATGAAGATTGCCCCGATCATCGAGGCGTTCCGCGCTCAGCCGGGCATCGAGCCGTTGCTGGTCCACACCGGCCAGCATTACGACGAGAAGATGAGCGACCTGTTCTTCCGCGAATTGGGCATTCCCCAGCCGGACATGAATCTCGAAGTGGGCAGCGGCAGCCATGCCGTCCAGACCGCCGAGATCATGAAGGCCTTCGAGCCGGTCTGCCTCCAGCACAAGCCCGACTGGGTGCTCGTCGTCGGCGACGTGAACAGCACGATCGCCTGCGGATTGGTGGCGGTCAAGCTCGGCATCCGGCTGATCCACGTCGAGGCCGGCCTGCGAAGCGGCGATCGCACGATGCCGGAGGAGATCAACCGCATCCTCACCGATTCGATCAGCGATCGGCTGTTCTGCACCGAGCGGTCGGGCGTCGAGAATCTCCGCCGCGAGGGGATCGATCCGACGAAAATCCACCTCGTCGGCAACGTGATGATCGACACCCTGCTCAAGAACCGCGACAAGGCCGAGCAATCGACGGTGCTCGACCAGATGGGCCTGAAGGTCGGCGGCTATGCGACGATGACGCTGCACCGTCCGAGTAACGTCGACGAGCCGGTGGCGTTCTCCAACATTCTTGAGGCAGTCGACACGATCCAGCGCGAGCTGCCGATTGTCTTCCCGATCCACCCGCGAACCCGAAAGAATATCGCCTCGCTCGGTTTTGAGAACCGCGTGGCGGCGATGCCGGGCCTGCGGCTGATCGATCCGATCGGGTACCTCGACTTCTTGAAGCTGAATACGCACGCCCGAGTGATCTTGACCGATTCGGGCGGCTTGCAGGAGGAATCGACAATCCTCCGCGTCCCCTGTATCACGATCCGCGAAAATACCGAGCGCCCGATCACCTGCGAGGTCGGTTCGAACCAGCTTGCGGGGACGAGCACGCGGGCGATCCTCTCGGCGTATGAGAACGTGAAATCCGGCCGATTTGCGGACCGGCGGATTCCCGACCTCTGGGACGGCCGCGCGGCGGTCCGCATTGCCCGGGTGCTGGCCGGGCTCGCGCCGGAATCGTAGCGCGGGGCTGCCGGCCCGCCGCGGTGTCTTGTGGTTAGCCGTCGGTGACCGGACACGTAGCACGGGTCTCCCGGCCCGTCGCGTTGCCTTGTGGTTGGCCGTTGGTGGGGCGGCGCTACCGGATTGGCCGTGCGGAATGGTCTGGCTCGTGCTGACCGCGGCAGCCAATCGCGCCGCTTCGGGCTGGCCCGCTTGATTCACCACCCTACAGCCCGTAGCTCAGCACGACAAACGCCAGCCTTGCCCGTCCTATTCTCTGTCGCCCACCGCCTGAAACACTCGCCCAGCAGTGCGGAGAAACTCCACGTCTCCAGCCTCTGCGCGCCGGCTCACCTCGTCGAGCCAGCGGACCGTGGAAGGCTCAAGGCAGGCTTCCGAAGGGCAGTCGACGGGGTACACGACTTCCACTTCCACCTCCACCGCGTAGCATCCGCGCGGGACCCAACGTTTACGCTTTTCTCGCCGCTCGTTCATGGCCTACCACTAGTCGGGAAAGCAAACCGTAACCAACATCGCTCGCCCGCTTTCCGGCATCCATGCCCATACGACTTCCACAATGACTAGATGGCAACCTTTCGATTCTTCTCTTTGTGGCTGCCCCTGGCCTGATGGTGGGGGGAGGGGGCAGTCCCTTTTTTGCGGAGCGAAAAGGGAACCGCCCCCATGAATGTCCACTTCACTCAGCCGCCCAGCAGGTGCTCCAGCACGGCCAGTTCGAGCGCTTCGTAGTCGCGCTCCGCGATGCACTGGGCCTCGACCTCCTTGGGGAAGGTGCGGACTTTCTCCACGAGCCTCAGGAACACCGTCCGGCTGTTGGAGAGGTGTTTGTGAGCCACGTCGGCCTTCTGCGAACGCATCGCCTTGACGTCGAGGCCGATGAAGCGGCCCGAGTCCGGATAGCCGCCCAGTTCCAGGACGCGGACCTGGTTGTACGCGCCGCGGAGGTTGGCCGCGCCGAACGTCTTGTCCTGGTCGAACTTCAGCCCGTTCTGGTCGTTCAGGTGGACGCTCCAAAGCTTGCCCATCGAGAGGGCGAAGGCCATCTCGTCGGATGGATCGAGCCCGGCGAGGATCGCGTGCGCGGTTTCGATCAATCCGCCCACCCGGCTGGGGTCGATCGCCTTCTGGGCCAGGGCCAGGGCGTGGCCGATCGTGGGGATGTAGGCGTGATCCATCGGCTCGTTCGGCTTCGGTTCGATGGCGATCTCGG
>JAAYCB010000091.1 GCA_012744395.1 Pirellulaceae bacterium | reverse complement strand
GTTCGAGTCCAACAGGGGGCACTTCAGAAAGCCTTGCGTAGCAATGAGTTACGCAAGGCTGTTTTTTTGGCCGGGGGGCCGAAAATCGGCCCCGTCCGAGGCATGTGCTCGTTCGCGACAATATAAACCGTCGCCGCGCCCATGATTGCCGGTTCGTACGGGGGGGGCGCACGGAGCCGGAGAAGGAAAGTCCACTCAGGAACTGGCCGAGCCCGAAATGAGACCCGTGCGTCCCGGCCTCGGCCCCCCCTGACGCGGAATCCCCGCGGAAGAAGACCGGCCTACGGCCTGCATTGCCGGGTCGGATCGCCAGTGATCGCCCCTCGGTCCCCTCCGCTCACCGGCCGCCTGGTTCCTGGTCCAGCCGTGATCGGTTTGTTGGACGCCGCCTTGCCCCGCTCTTGGGGATTGTCGCTTTGCCTCTGCGCAATTGCCGTCCGCGATGATCCCGACGATCATTGGCAAGGACAGGACCTTGGCGGGTAGAATGATAAACCAGGAGGGTTGCCGTCATGCCTGCGAGATCGTTGTTTGTAATCCTGGCCGCATTGCCTGTCGTCGTGGACACGGCGGCAGGCCAGCAAACCCACGCGGCAGCCTGCCGGACGCCGGAGACGATTGGGGCGTCCGCAGGCGGCCAGCGAGAGCCGAACGCGGACGCTCTGGTCCGGCAGCTACAGAAACGCGGCCTGCTGATCACCGCCGACCAGAAGAAGATCGCGGCAGCCACGAGCGAGGCGGCCTACTTCATGTTTGCCGGCCGGAAGGAACACCGGCCGAGGTGCGAGCCGTTCAGACTGCCCGAGAAGGGACAGTGGTTGAAGGGCAAGCCGGTCTTCGCCGCCAAGGCCGACAAGGACGCGATCTATCCGCTGTTCGACAGGTTGGTGAAGATGATGGGTTACAGCGAGGTGTGCATCTACGCCGCCGATGTCTACTACGGCGTGAGCAGCCACGCCAGGTTCAGGCTCTACAAGCTCGGCTACCTTGAGGACGATCCGCGGCGGGGGAAGAAGCTCGAGGTGCTGCTGGGCGATGCGGACTACGTGACCAACCTGCCGTGAACCGATCTGCGTCGGTCAACGAGGCAGGCGGTCACGGCGAGGCCGAGGCCGCCGATCCGGAATTTTGGAGGGAGAGAAGCCTGGGAACCATCGGCCGGAGCGTGAGAACCAACTCGGGCAAACAGAAGAGAGGGCCTTGGAGGGGGGCCGAGAATCGGCAAGATCCGGGGCGAATCTGCTGGAACTCGGCGTTTCTCAGCGAGGTCCACAAACGGGTCGGATCGAAGTCCGCCGCCCGCCCGGTGGCCGATTTCGGCTTCGATCGATCAAGGGCGGCCGTGTCCAGGCCCGCAGCGGCTCGCAGAGGCCGGCCGGTGACCCGGCCGCCGCGGTTGCGGGTTAGAAATTGCAGGGTGCAGGGAACAGGTTGCCGCCGCGCCGCGCGGGCTTGCCCCGCGCCTGGCGGAGGCCACAAGTCCGAGGCGTGCGAACACCAGAAGGAGCCGTGAAAATGTCGACAAGAATCGTGATCGCAGCAAGTTGTCTTGCCGTGTTGTTGTTCGGTTCAAACGGTCTGGCAGCCGCGCCCGGAGGCGTGGCGACGCTTCCGATCGGCGCGTCGGCGCCGGATTTCGAGTTGCCGGGCGTGGATGGCAAGACCTGTCGGCTGGCCGATTTTGCCGGCGCCAAGGTGCTCGTCGTCGTGTTCACCTGCAACCACTGCCCGACGGCCCAGGCCTACGAGGAGCGGCTCGTCACGCTCCATGCCGAGACCAAGGATCGCGGCGTGGCCCTGGTGGCCATCTCGCCCAACGACCCGCTGGCCGTGCGGCTCGACGAGCTGGGGTATACCGACGTGGGCGATTGTTTCGAGGACATGAAGATTCGAGCGAAGGACCGCGACTTCAAATTTCCCTACCTGTACGACGGCGAGACGCAGAAGACGTCGCGGGCATACGGCGCCCTGGCGACGCCCCATGTGTTCATCTTCGACGCCGCGCGGCGCCTGCGCTACGCGGGGCGAATCGACGACTCCGACGTGAGACAGGTCACTTCGCACGACGCCCGCAACGCCATCGAGGCGCTGCTCGCCGGATCGCCCGTGCCGGTGGAGAAGACCCGCGTCTTCGGCTGCTCCACGAAGTGGTCGGACAAGCGGGCCAGCGCCAAGGAGTCGCTCGCCAAGTGGGATGCGGAGCCGGTCGCACTCGAATCGATCAGCGAGGAAGGCGTGAAGAGCCTGGTGCGCAACGAGAGCCAGAAGCTCCGCCTGATCAACGTCTGGGCGACTTGGTGCGGCCCCTGCGTCACGGAAATGCCGGAACTGGTGACAATCAACCGGATGTACCGCAAGCGGCGCTTCGAGATGTTCACGATCAGCATCGACGAGGCGGGCCAGGAGGATCGGGCCCTGGAGGTTCTCAAGGAGAACCATGTCTCCTCGGTCAACTACCACTTCGCCGGCGGCAGTCGCGACACGCTGGCCGAGGCGCTCGATGCCCAGTGGCCCGGCCCCGTCCCCTACACGATCCTCGTCGCCCCCGGCGGCAAGATCATCTACCGCGGCCTGAACGAGATCAAACCGCTGGAACTGAAGCGGGCGATTGTCGAGCATCTCGGGCGGACCTACGCCAGCCGCTGAATCGAGTCGCAGGGACGAGCAAGCGCGCGCGGCCGGCGGTTGAGAGCCCCGCGGCCTGCCGGCGCCTGATGTCCGACAACCGCCATTTTGAACGAGGGACCGCAACGTGAAACGCTTCGCCGATTCCCGTCATCTCGGGGTGTCTGCCACTGCCGCGATTGCGATCGTTGCCGCCTCGGCCGCTGCCGGCGCGGCGGAGCCGACCCCCGGCGCATCGCCCGCCGAAGCAATCGTCGAGTCGCTCGGCGTCCATGGCGGGCTGTGCGTCCAGGTCGGGGCCGGCAAGGTCGGCGGCGCGGCCGAACTGGCGGCCGCCGGGCGCTACCTGGTCCACGTGCTCGACGACGACGAACAAGCCGTCGAGCGGGCGCGCGGACAGCTGCGGGCGACCGGCCTGTACGGCCTGGTGTCCGCCGACCGGTTGCCCCGTTCAGGCGGATTGCCCTATACGGAGAACCTCGTCAACCTGCTGCTCATCGCCGCGGATTCCGCCCAGGTGTCGCTGGAGGAGGCGATGCGGGTCCTCTGCCCCAACGGGATCCTGGTGGTCGGCGGCAAGAGAGCGACCGCGGGCGAACTGGAGTCATTCGGCTTCGCGGCTGTCAGGCCGGTGGGCGAGGGCGGCGAGTGGCTCGCGGGGCAAAAGCCGTGGCCCGACGGAATGGACGAGTGGACGCACCCGCGGCACTCGGCCGCGGGAAACGCCGCCTCGCGCGACCGGCTGGTGGCCCCGCCCCGCCGGGTCCGCTGGGTCGCCGGCGCGGAGGCCGAGGTCCGCGGCATGGTCACCGCCGCCGGCCGCAATTTCTATGCGGGCGTGCTCGCCCGCGACGGATTCAACGGCCTCCGCCTCTGGCAGCACGACCTGGCTTCGCCCTCCGGCGAGCGGTTCACGATGAGGAACCTGGGGGCGAATAGCGCCGCGCCCACTGCCGGCGGCGGCCGGCTGTTCGCCGTCGAGCAGCAGAAGCTCGTCGCCCTGGACGGCGCTACCGGCAAGCCGCTGGCCGAGTATCCCGATGCCGGCTCGCCGCGCGACGTGCTCTTCGACCAGGGGATCCTGATCGCCGTCACCAGCGACTCGGTGCGGGCCCTGTATGCCGATTCGTGCCAGCTCAAGTGGTCGTTTCCGGCTTCCGATCCCCGCTACGTCGTGGCGGGCGACGGCGTGGTGGCGCTCGTCCAGGGCCAGTCCCGCCGCAACGAAACGGTCGAGGCGGTCGTGCTCGACAGGGAGAGCGGCCGCGTCCGCTGGAGGCGGAGCGATCTGGCCTGGCTGGCGAAGGCGACGCGGACGGTCTACTACCGCGGACTGCTGGCGTTCGAAGTCTCCTCGCTCAGCGACGAGGGACCGGAAAACGCCCTTCACATCCTCTCGGCCGCCGACGGCAAGCTCCAACTCGACTATCCCTTCCTGCCCGGCATGAATCACCGCCGCCAGGCGCGCGCGATGTTCGCCGACGATCGGCTCTGGCTGCTCCACGGCGGCAAGGACGCGGACAAACAGCGGCTTCCCATCCAGGTTTCGGCGATCGACGCCCGAAGCGGCCAGGTCCTCGTCACCCATCCGGCCGGCCTGGCGCACTGCTTCCCGCCGGTGATGACCTGCCGCTACATGCTCTCGGGCGAATTCGACTTGACCGACCTGGCGACCGGCCAGGTCGACGCCCACCGGATCACCAAGGCCGCTTGCGGTCTCGACGGCGGCTGGGTGCCGGCCAACGGCCTGATCTACGTGACCCCCAAGCATTGCGTCTGCTGGCCGATGCTCCGCGGCTACGCCGCCCTCGCGCCGGAGCGTCCGGCCGGCGCGATTGCCGACCTGAAACCGAGCGAAATCGAGTTCCCGCTCGAGACGGCCGCCGCGCCGGCGGCCGATCGGCCGCCGGAAAACGCCGATCTCGACTGGCCGATGTACCGCCACGATCCGTGGCGGAGCGGCAGCACGAGGGGCCCGGCGCCGGAGACGCTCGAGACGCTCTGGTCGGTCGATCTGGGCGGCCAGCAGGCCGCGGGGATGATCGCCGAAGACTGGCGCGAAAACGGTTTTGTGAAAGGCCCGATCACCAGCCCGGTGATTGCCGGAGAGCGCGTCGTCGTCGCCCGGCCGGATGCGCACCAGGTGGTCGGCCTGGACACCCGGACCGGCAAGATCGCCTGGCAATTCACGGCCAGCGGCCGCGTCGACACGTCTCCCACGCTGCACAAGGGACTCTGCCTGTTCGGCGCCAGGAGCGGCTGGGTCTATTGCCTGAGGGTTGACGACGGGCGGCTCGTCTGGCGGCTCCGCGCCGCTCCGGTCGAAGAGCAGATCATCGCCTACGGGCAGTTGGAATCGCCCTGGCCGGTGCCGGGGAGCGTGCTCGTGTC
>JAAYCB010000090.1 GCA_012744395.1 Pirellulaceae bacterium | reverse complement strand
CGGCTGGTCTGGTGCGCGATCCACCGCGAGTCGTTCCGCGACGATCCGGCGAACTTCGACCTCCGCCCGCCGGGAAAGAAGTTCATGGCCGCCTACGCCGAGTACATCGCCCACAAGAACGGCAAGCTGGGCTCCGCCGGCCAGCTCGCGTCGGTCCGCAAATCGCTCGGCAAGTAGCCGGGAATTCCCGCCGCGGTCGACCGTCGGGTGGCGGGGGATTCAACCTGTCTTCCCGCCATCCCGCGTCCGCTGGGATCGCCGTGCGCCAGGCGGCCTGGCTTGCGCTGTCTGGCGCCGGCGGAATTCGGCCGGCGCGACCCCGGTCACGCGCTGGAAGACCGGGCGGATTGGCGAGATCGCGCGGTTGTTTCCGCGCGCCGTTTTGACCAGAATATGCGGGCAGGGCCGTGCAGACCGAGACCCGCGCTCTCCGCACGGGGCGGCGGTCGGCTGCGGAGCCCGCAACAAGACCTGGTAGCCGATTCGAGTGCGCGTCATGCAAGCCATCCAACAGGCCTTCTCTTCGTGGGCGATCTTGACCCTGTTCTGCACGTGCGTGTTTTCCCAGGAATACACCGACAGGGACATTCAGAACCGGCAGACGACCGCCTATCCGATCTCCCGCTTGGAGCGCGACTGGATCTACCAGGATCACGGCCGGAAGAGCGGCGAGTGCTTCGTTGCCGCGGACAAGAACGAGATCGAAGAGGCGATGGTCCGCAAAGTGCTTGCCGAGTTGGAGGGCCAGGATGCCGCGACCGGCGCGTTGCGCAATACGCTCGCTGGTCTGGTCGAGGGCAAGACGCCGGGCGGGAATCCGGCCTGGAAGGACCTGTACTTCAAAGCCTGCGAGGCGCGCCGCAGGGAGCGCTTGAAGGTCTTCAGGGACCACCCGCGGGAGTTCGTCTACGCCAAGCACTTCGTGTTCGGCGATTGCCAGGCGATGTTCGCGATGACCGACCACCTGACCGACGCGATCTTTCGCGAGTGCGGCAGCGACTACCGGATGAACGCGCAGCTCTGCAAAATGCGGGTCAATGACGACGGGACGGTCGCCACGGAGGTCCTGCTGGACTGCCCGGAGGGAGTCGTCCGCGATCCGTGCGTCTCCCACGACGGCAAGCGGCTGGCGTTCTCGATGCGCCGCACGAGCCACGACGGCGACGACGATTTCCATCTGTATGTGATGGACCTGGGCGACAGGAGCGTCGAGCAGATCACGTTCGGCGCCGGCACGGCCGACATGGAGCCGGAATGGCTGCCGAGCGGCGAGCTGGTGTTCACCTCGACGCGCTGCGCTGTCTCGGCCCCCTGCTGGTGGTCGAGCGTCTGCAACCTCTACACCTGCGACGCGCGGGGCCGCTACATCCGCCGCCTGGGCTTCGACCACGGCCATACGATCTTCCCGCACATGACCAACGACGGGCGGATCATCTATACGCGCTGGGAGTATTCCGACCGGACGGCCGGCTACCTGCACACGCTGTTCGTGATGAACGCGGACGGCACGAACCAGACGGAGTATTACGGGAACAACTCGCAGTTTCCGGCGGCCGTGCTGCACGCCCGCTGCGTTCCCGACTCGACGAAAGTGATTGCCATCGCCGGCGCGCATCACATCGACCAGCGCGGCAAGCTGATCATGATCGACCGCAAGGTGGGGATGCAGGCCGGCGGGGGGGTGAAGTTCCTCGCGCCGGAGAAGGACTATCCCTACCGGGAGAGCATGGGGACGGGCGGCAACATCGTCCACGATACGGAAGGGGAGCAATTCCAGTATCCCTACCCGCTGGATGAGGACAATTACGTGGTCTCCTATTCGCCGGAGGGGGGGCCGATTCGCGGGCTGAAGGGGATCAAGGGGGGCAAGGCGGGCAGCCCGGCGTTCGGCATCTACTGGATGCATCGCGACGGCCGCCGCGAGCTGTTGATCTACGATCCGGTCGTCTCCTCGGGCCAGCACGTGGCCCTGGCGCCCCGCCCGGCGTTTCACAAGGTCTCGGCGGTCGACGAGCGACAGAAGACCGGCCGCTTCTATGTGCAGAACATCTACCACGGGCCCGGCCTGGAGGGCGTTGCGCCGGGGACGGTCAAGAAGATGCGGATTGTCGCCCTGGATTACCGCGCCAAGGGGACGGTGGCGCTGGGGCTGCATCCGTGGGGCGGGCACCAGACTTCGCCCTGCGCGATCAACAACGGCAGCTACGACGTGAAGCACGTGCTCGGCACGGTGGACGTGGAGGAGGATGGCAGCTGCTATTTCGAGTGCCCGGCGCGCGTGCCGGTCTACTTCCAGATGCTCGACGCGCGGGGCCGGATGGTGCAGAACATGCGGAGCTGGACGGCGGTCCTGCCCGGCGAAATGTTCGCCTGCATCGGCTGCCACGAGCCGAAGAGCAGCACGCAGCTGGACCGTAATCCCGTGACGATCGCGCTGAAGAAAGCGCCGCAGAAGATCGAGCCGTTTTTCGCCGAGGGCGACGAGCCGGTCCAGGAGATGGAGCGGTTTCTCAGCGATTCCGAGCTCCGCGCGGTGGCCTATCTCGGCGCGAACGCACCCCAGGCGATGGACGTTCCACGCGGCTTTAGCTACACCCGCGAAGTCCAGCCGATCTGGGATCGGCATTGCATCGCGTGCCATGCGGGCGCGAAGAACCCGGAGAAGAAACACGTCCCGCTGAGCCTGCTGGGCGACGACCGCCCGATCACGAATGAGGAGATTTACGGGCGGGCGAAATGGCGGTTGACTCCGCGGACGTATGCGACAAGCACGAAAGGGAATCCGGGGCGATCGTTCAGCGAATCGTACATCGATCTGACGGATTTCGGCTACAACGCGAAGATCCCGGCCGAAGGGGCCGGCAGCAAGTCCGACGCGACTGTCGACCGGACGTACCTGGCCTACTTCGGCGGCAAGTTGGAGAATGTTCCGAACCGCAACGAGTTCGGCTATTCCACGGATGAATACGCCGGCAAGGGGATCATCAACTGGCTGCACGTCTCCAGCGCGTGCGCGATGCTGCCCCCGTACGCCTATGGCTCGGCGTCGAGTCCGCTGATGGATTACTTGGAGCCGTCGCACTACGGCGTGCAGCTTGCGCCGGAAGAGAAGCAGACGGTTGCCTGCTGGATCGATCTGAATGTCCCCTTTGCGGGCTCGTGGATGGAATTGAACTTCTGGGACAAGCT
>JAAYCB010000089.1 GCA_012744395.1 Pirellulaceae bacterium | reverse complement strand
GCGCTTCCCTGTCCCGCGTGGCAGATCGTGCAGCCGAACTCCGCCGCCGGGTGCGGGCTGTCGCCGCCGACGAACAGGTCGATCCGCGGGTGGCCGCTGTAGGGTTGCGGCAATCCCCGCTCGATCTCCAGGCTCAGCGGTTCGCCCCAAACAAGCCCCGAACTCAGCCGCCCGGCGGCGGCGTCTCGGTCGGCGACCGGTTGGCCCCCGATGCGGAGAATCCCGTCGCCGGGATAGAGACCCGCGCGGGCCGCCGCCGTTGCGTCGCCAACGGCCGAGACCGTGGGCACGTTCGCGTCCAGAATCCCCCGCGGCGCGAGCGAGAAGCCATACAGCGACTCGGTCGTAGGCCCGCCGCCGGGCGGACCGGGCGGCGTGGCCAGCTCGACCGTCAACCGCTCCGCTCGCCCGAAGCCGGGGACCGAGCCGCCGCCCCGCTCGATCCCCAGGTGGCACGTCGTGCAGCGATCGAACCGGGCGACGCGGCGGAAGTTGTAATCGATCGTCAGCTCGGGGAGCCAGATCTGCTGCACCGCAAGCCAGCGGGCATGGGCCTCGACAAACGGCAGCCGGGCCAGCCACTTCGCCAGCGCCGATGGCTGCTCCGCCGCTTGCGGGCCCGCCCACCACGGTTCAACCCGGTCGCGGAAGGTCCGTTGATACGCCTTCCACGGACGGTTGTGGTCGACGGCGATCATCCACACGGTCGTGCCGACGAGCACGGCCGCGGAGACCGCGAACACCAAGTGCAGCCGCTTTATGCTGTAATAAGTCTTGTCGGAAGATCGCATCGAAATGTCGTAGAGTGGTGCACGCGAACCAACCCGAAGCGGTTCAACTATCCTCGATTGTCGCCAGGAACCAGACAATTCATCATCGCCAAAACGCCGACCAGACCCACCGCGAACAGGCACAAGCCGTCGTAGGGTGGTGCAAGCGAACCAACCCGAAGCGGTTCGATCGCCCTCGATTGTCGCCAGGGACCAGACAATTCATCATCGCCAAAACGCCAGCGCGCCCCACCGCGAACAACCTAGAAATTAAAAAAATACTCGGGCATGCTGACAAGATAACTCAGACCGGTTGTCCAGCGGAGCAACATCTTCATCGGCAGCATGAGCATCATCAAAAGCAGCAGCGCCGTGATCCAGTAGCGCCCCCGGCCGAGCGCCCGGCGCTGCCGCTCAAGCCGCGTCCGCCCGAGCAGGGCGGGTAATCCGAGGAAGGTGCCGGCCAAGAGGACAAGCCCCGGCGCCTCGCGCCAGAAGACGGTCGCCAGCTTCTTCAACATGCCATGATCCAGGTCCGCCCGCGGCAGCCCCGCCCCCAGGCAGGCATCCCAAAAGAAGGTCGCAAGCGTGACATTGCCGAGCGGCTCGACCCGGCCCGGATCGCGGATTTCGTAGAGCCCGAAAAATCCCCAGCTCGGCCCGCGGAAGAACGTGCCGATCAGGATCAGCAGAATCCAGAGCTGCAAGAATCCGAACTGGAAAACGGCGTAGGCGAAGGGCCGCTCGGCGATCGTATAGTAGCCGTTGCCCCGCGGATTCTGGTCGAGATAGGGAATCGCCGCCAGCCCGAAGATGATCAGCAGCGGAAAAATCACCCCGGCGATCGAGGCATCGAAGAAGACAAGCATCTCCTGCAAGCCGAGAAAATACCAGGGGGCCTTGGCGGGGTTGGGGGTCGCAACCGGGTTGGCCGGCTGCTCCAGGGGGGCGGGGAGCAGAATCGACCAGGCGATCAGGCCCGCCAGGAGCAGCACCATGCAGATCAGCTCGATGTAGACCAGGTCGGGCCAGACAAGGACCCGCTGGCTGAATTCTTTCTCCGCGGGCGGGCGGCCGCCGGCCGCCCGGCGGTCGTTTTCCACGGCCTTCCAAGCGCCAAGCCACACGAACAGGCCAAGCAAGAACACCATGCCGACAATCGGCACGTTGTCCGCGCGCGAGACGATGGCCGTGAACTGGCGATCGGTCAGCGACAGGCCCAAGAGCAGGATCGCCGCGTTGCAGGTCGCCCAGGCGACTGCCGGGCGGACGAGGACTCGCCGGAAGACGTAAAACGCCACCAGCAGCGCGAACGCCGCCAGCGTG
>JAAYCB010000088.1 GCA_012744395.1 Pirellulaceae bacterium | reverse complement strand
CGCCCGCGGTCGATCCGCGGTCTCTCCCCCGGCTTCGGGCCCTCCGGCGGTCTCAATTCCGGCGGTCTCGCCGGCCGTTCGACCCGCGGCGTCTTCGCTGCCGGCCCGCTCTCGCCCGGCCTGCCCCGATCCAGACCCGGCGTCCGCCCCCGATCGGGGGGCTGTCGTTTCAACTCAGGTCCTCGCCCGGAGGTGTGCCGGGCGGCATGGCGCAGATCGGGCGTCTCCGGCAGCGTCCACCGTTCTTTGAGCCGTTCGGCCCCGTCCCGCGGCGGTCCCCCCCCGGACCGTGTTCTCCCTTCACTAGTGCGTCGTGCCTCCACGAGCTTGTCGCGGACTTCCGTCGCACTGGCGCGCATTTCTCGCCGGACATCGTCGCCGATCGAATGCACGCGGCGATCGGGCCTGGACAGGACGTGCTTGACGTCGTCGGCCAGGACCACCTGTTTGAGGTGCTCGTAGCCGCGGTTCCTCTCGACGAATCGTTGCTGGTCGTGCCACGTGCGGGGCGGGCGGCGATCCTCGTGGCGATTGAAGTAATCGTGCCAGCCGCGGATGCGGTTCTCGTAGTCGATGCCGCGGCGGTGGAAGTGCCAGCGATCGTAGGACCAGAGCGGATCGTATCCGCGATGCCCGTGAAAATTGAACGAGGCGTAGATGCCGAAGCGCGAGTGCGAACCGTACCAGTCGCCGAAGTAATAATGGCTATAACCCGGCCGCACGAAGAGGTGAATGTACAGCCGACCAAGATCAATCACGCGGCGGGGGCTGTAGTAGAATCCCGGCCGGACGTAGACCGTCCGGCGGAAGTAGACCGGGGCGAAGCACATGCCCCGATTCACGAGCTGGTAGTCCCAGTAGCCGGGCACGTAGATGCAGCCGTACGGTGTCCAGTTATAATGCGCCGGCACCCACACCCAGCCGTCGTGCCCCGCCGCCCAGTAGCCCGGCCGCCAGAGATAATCGTCGCGTTCGTATTCCCAGCAACCGTTGATCCAGAAGTGATCGTCCGAGGGGGCTGGGCTGGACGGGCCCTGTTCGAGACTCTCTGGGGGCGAGGGCAGGTATTCTACCTGCTGGGCCTCGACGGGCGCCCAGAGCCCGGGCACCCATTGATGCCCGTTGTCGGCCTGGCGCCAATAGCCGGGGACCCAGCGCTGACCCGGCGGAAACACGCGGTAAACCCCGGAAATCCAGATATAGTCCTCGCGCTCGTCGTCCCAGGCCCAGTAGCCCGAAATCCACGCGGCGTCTTCGTCGGGCTTGACTTCCGGCGGCATCTCCGGAACCGGCTCGGGCGGCGCCTTGGGCACGACGAGCCCCGGCTGCGGATCAAACGTCAGCGGTTCCGCAAACGCCTCGTGAAGCGGCCCCCGCAACAAGTATTCCTCGTCTCCCTCCGCCGTTGCCGCAACCGGTTCCTGCGCAACAGCCTGGATGCTCATCCATGCCAACGCCAGAATTGCCGCCGGCACTACAATCACGGATCGCTTTCCACACATTGCCCGATCCTCCAAACGATGCCTCTTGTGAACTTCCGTCCACGCTGTTCCCGTTGACTATCCACTCGATCGCGGCCTCTGTCAAACCGCGTCCCCAGCGTCCGGGCCGTTCGATCATCCCAGCGGTGTCCGCCGGCATTGTCCGGCCGAAAAACCGGCACGGCCTGGCGAGCCATCGAAGCGGAAAACGGAAGTCAAGGCAAAAAGACCCCTCTCATGTACGCACACGAAAGGGGCCCAACGTTGTCAGTTTTCCAAAATCCCGCCGACCGCGTCTGATTAAATCCTAGCGCTCCACTCGCGCTTGTCAAGCAATCGCCGCCGCAAAACGATCCCGGGAGCGCGCGGCCAAGAAAGCCATCGAGGAGGCACAGTCGTCAGTCAAGCGGCCAGATACGTGAAGATTGTTGAGTGGTCCGATGAAGATCAATGCTACGTCGGAAGCTGCCCCGGCTTGTTCTTTGGCGGTTGCCATGGCCAAGATGAGAAAGCGGTTTTCGCTCAACTGTGCGAGATTGTCGAAGAGACAATCCAGTTTTGTCACCGCGAGGGGAGGCCGCTGCCGCCTCCCACATCGGGTTACGATCTAGTCAATACGCTCGCAAGAATGACAACGAAGACTTGACCCGGCGGCTCAAGTCGCGGGGCAAGCCCGCACGGTAGGGTCGAGGTTCCCAAGCTGGAGCTTGGCAACCAGGGGCAATTGGCTCAAATCGCCGCGGGGGCCATACGGTCGGGGGGTAGCCGGGGTTCCTGGAGCTTGGGAACCAGGAAAGATTGGTGAGTGGTCCCATTTTTGCGTGCGCGCGGGCTTCGAGCGTCGTTGATTCCTACAGGCGCTCGGCGCGCCCGGTGATTGATGCACGGCAAAGCGTCCCCGATTCGTGGCCGGACGATATCCCAGTCTCTCCGGAACCGTGATCTGCGTCTCGGAGGGCCGCCCGCCGAGCGAGCCGGCGGATCGGTCGATCGGCTTCCGTACCGCAACCTGCGCGCTGTTCCTCGGTATCTCCAACCTCAACCGGTGCAAGCCGTGGGAACCGGACAATCCAATACCGCGATCACGCTCGAACAGTTGGTCGCCTTGAACGACGAGATGGCGGCGCTGATTCGCGCCGGCGTCCCCTTGGAGCAGGGGCTCAAGGCACTTGGCGGCGACCTGCCCGGACGGTCCGGAAAGCTGGCCGAAATGCTGGCCGACCGCCTGAACGCCGGCGAGAGCCTGTCCCAGATACTCGCCGACCCGGAGCAGCGGTTCCCGCCGGTCTGGCGGGCCGTGGTCGAGGCGGGTCTGCGGTCCGGCCACCTGGCGGCGGCCATGGAGTCGCTCTCGGCGACATCGCGGAGAATTGCCGATCTACGCAAGATCGTGGCCGCCGGAATCGTCTATCCGGCGATCGTCGTCACGCTGGCCTACCTGCTCCTGTTGTTTCTCTTGACGTGGCTGGTTCCGGTTGCGTTGCAGGCGAACCTGGAATTGGCCGGGCGCTCCGAGCCGCTCCTGGCCGCGCTCCACGGGCTTGGGCGGACCGCCGGCTGGTGGGCGATTCCCTTGCCGCTGACGGTGGCCCTGGTTTGCGGCGTGTGTTGGTGGCGATCGGGCCAGGCACTCTGGAGCAGGGGCCGCGCCAGCGCCTGGAGACCTGGCCGGAGCCTGCCGGGGACCGGCTTTCGCCAGGCCCTGCGGATGGGGCGGATGGCCACGTTCAGCGAGGTGATCGCGCTGCTCCTCCGCGCGCAGGTACCGCTCGGCGACGCGGCCGTCCTCGCCGCCGAGGCCAGCGGCGATCCGTCGATCATCTCCGCCGCGCGTCAAATCGCCGACGCGCTGCGGCGCGGCGAGGTTTTCCAGAAATACGAGGACTTGCCGCCGGAGTTGCCGCCGCTGTTCGGCTGGCTGCTCTCGTCCGGCGGGCGGCCGGATGATTTGACGGACGCCCTGTCGCGAACCGCCGCCGTCTATCGCACCAGGGCATCGCGGGCGGCGAGGGCGGCCGCCGTCTACCTGCCGGTTTCACTCACCCTCTTCGCGGGCGGAACCGCTACGTTGCTTTGCGCGCTGGTCACGTTCCTGCCGATTGTCAGGCTCTACGACCACCTGGCATTGCCTTGAGCCGCCGCAGCGCGGAACTGGAGAATCAATCGACCCCGGAAAGAACAGGCCAGTCCGATGATCCGCTACCGATACACCGCGGAAGGCCCAAACGGCGAGCGGGTCGACGGCCACGTCGACGCCGCATCGGTCGCCGATGCGCGGCGGCGGCTCGCCGACGAGGGGCTCCGTGTTCTGGAGATCATCGCATCCGGCGGCCCCGCCGACGAGATCCCCGCGGAGGCTCTTTCTGTCGAGGAGGCCCGCGAGTTGGTCGGCAGCGTGGCCCAATGGAGCGCCGCCGGATTGCCGCTGGCGGCAGGGCTACGGGCGGCCGGCCAGGAGAGCGGCAGTCCCAAGCTGGCCCGGGCATTCGATTGGCTCGCCGATCAGCTCGAGCGGGGCCGCCCACTGGAGGAAGTCCTCGATGCCTCGGCCGGATTCCTTCCGGTCCACGTCAACGGCCTGGTTCGGGCGGCCCTCTTAACGGGCCAACTCGGACCTGCCCTGACCGAACTGGTCGAACACCACCGCGATGCCGCATCGCTCCGCCAGAGCATTCGCGACGGATTGGCCTACCCGCTCCTCGTCCTGGGCATGGCAACCGTGATCCTGGCCCTCGTCATCGTCTTCGTCGCCGGCGGCTTCGAGGAGATCTACGACGAGTTCGCGGTCCAACTCCCGGCGGTGACCGTCGTCTTCTTCGGCTTTCGCCGCGCGGCAGGCTGGCTGTTGCCGCTTGTCGCAGCCCTTGCGCTGATCCTTGGAACGCTGCTCCGCTGGCGGTTGGGCCGTGCCGGTTGGCACCGCCTGCTGAGCTCGGCGCCGGTCCTCGGCCCAATCTGCCACTGGCTCGGCCTGCTCGAATGGATCGGGCTCCTGCAAGTCCTGGTCCGCAACGGGATGACGCTGTTCGACGCCCTGCGGCTCTCGGCCGGCGGGACCTCGAATGCCAACGTCGGCCAGATCGCCCGCGCGCTGGCCGAGGGGGTCGGCCGGGGCAGAAGCCTCTCGCAGGCGATCGCATCGCAGCGGCAGTTGCCCGCCTCGCTGGTTCCGCTCGTCCGTTGGGGCGAGCAGGCCGGCGGACTCGTCGAGTCGCTCGCCATGGGTTGCGAAATGCTCGAGGACCGCATCCGCATGCGGTCCTTGTGGCTGCATGCAGCCCTGCCGCCGCTGCTGTTTTTGTCGATCGGCTGCGTGGTCCTGCTCGTGGTCGGGGCGCTGTTCTTCCCCTTGATCCACCTCGTATCGAGCCTTTCCTGAGGAACCCGCGATGGTCGAGGGACTGCTGGCATTCTTCCTTTCCGCGGCGCTGGCGATTGCCGGCCTGGCGATCCTCTGGGCGCAGGGCCGGGCATGGGCGGAGAACCGCCGGACGATTGCCCCCGACTGGCTGGCAAGCGCCACGACGGCCCTCGGCTGGGTGCTGTTTCTCGTCGGAGTGTTCGCCGCCGTCGGCCTCATGGCCCATGCCTTCTTCCTCCTGGCGTGGATCGTCGCGGCCCTGATCCTGATCACCCTCTTCCACCGCTACCGCGCCGTCGAGCGGCGCTCGCTCCTCTGGACCCTGATGCTCGCCGCCGAACGCGGGATTCCCCTCCACACGGCCGCCCGGGCATTTGCCGAGGAACGCCGCGACGCGACCGGGCAGCGCGTGCGGGACCTGGCCGAGTATCTCGAAGCCGGCCTGCCGCTGGCCCTGGCGCTCAAACGCTCGCACCTTCACTTCCCCCAGGCGGTGCTGCTCTCCGCGGAGCTCGGCCAGCAGACGGGCAATCTCGGCAGCGCTCTGCGGAAGGCGCTCGGCCGCGGCGACGACGCGGAATTTGTCTTCCGATCGGCGGTCGAGAGGGTTTTCTACCTGGCCTGCCTCGTCTTCATCGGACTCTGCATCCTGACGTTCATGATGGTCAAGATCGTGCCGGCCCTCGTCAAAATCCTCACTGAGTTCTCGGTGACGGCGCCAGCCGCCTTGCGTGCGCTGATCACGGTCTCGCGGGTCTTGATCGACTTCTGGCCGGCGATCCTGCTGCTGGCGGCTCTGGGGCTGGTGATCCTGGTCCGCAGTCTCTCCCGCCAGACGGTCTACTCGCCGCGCTACTTGCCCGGAATGATCGCAAGCTGGCAACGGGCGGACCGCAGCGTGATCCTGCAATGGCTGGCGCACGCGGTCCGGCAAGGCCGGCCCCTGCCGGAGATGATGCGGCTGGTGGCGGGCTACCTCACCCGCGCCGGCCTCCGCCGCAAGTTGCAGCGGGCGGCGAAACGCATCGACCAAGGCGCGGAATGGACCGGCTGCCTGCAAAAGTGCGGATTGATCGGCAAGCCGGAGGCCGCCGTGTTCCGCGCGGCCGAGCGGACCGGCAACCTCGCCTGGGCCCTTGAGGAGATGGCCGAAAGCCACGTGCGGCGCTCGGTCTACCGGATTCAGGCATGGGTCAACGTGGCGTTTCCGGCGTCGCTGCTGGCCCTCGGCGGATGCGTGCTGCTGATCGCCTTCGCCATCCTCTCCCCCCTGTTCAAGATGATCCTCTGCTTGACATGAGAAGCTCCCAACACAGACGCGGCGTTCTCCTCTACGAGGCGATGATGGCCCTCGCCTTGGCGATGGCCCTCTCGGTCGGCGTCGCGCAGATTCTGACCGTGGTCGCCAACCAGCGCCACCTCGCCCGGCAACGCGCCGCAGCCGTCCTCGAGGCGGGAAACCTGATGGAGCAGATCGCCGCCCGCCCCTGGGAACAGACGGCACCCGGCCAATCGCCGGTCAGCCTCTCAGAAGCCTGCCGCCAGTGGCTGCCCGGTGCGGAACTGAAGCTCGAAATCACCGACGAGAAGCCCGACGCCAGGCGAATCCGCATCGAAATCGCCTGGCATGACCCCTTGGGCCAACGCGCCGCGCCGGTCTGCCTCGTCGGCTGGAAATTCCCTGCCAAGGAGGAAGGGCGATGAAACGCCGCCGCGGTTTCAGCCTCGTTGAGTGCGTCGTGGCCATCGGCCTGATTGCCGTGGCCTTCACGACCGTTGCCGTGGCGACCGGCGGCATCCGGCGGGCACTCGCCCGACTGCGTGCCGACGTGGAGATCGAACTGGGGATCGAGCGGTTGGCGATCCAGCTTCGCGCCGACGCCCACGAGGCGCTCGCGGCCGACCTGCCCGCGCCAGTCGAGCAGTCGGCGCCGGCCGGCTCGCTCCGGCTGACTCTCCACGGCCAGCGGCGGATCGACTACTCGATCCGGGCGGAACGGATCGAGCGGGTGGTTCGCCAGCAAGGCACGGTCGCGCACCGCGAGACCTACCGGCTGCCCGGTTCGCCGGCCGTTTGTTGGACGCTGTCGAGCGGCGCCGCCGCGCCGATCGTCGCACTCCAGGTCGCCCCCGCGCCGCCGGGCGGCGCCGACTCGATCGCCAGAGGCGGCGTGGAGATCCAGGCCGCCGTGGGACTCCTCGGACCGCTGCCGCCGGGAGAAATGCCATGATCTGTCCGATCGATTCTGCCGAACCGTTCGCCCCGCGTCTGGCGACGCCTGGCGGCGGCTTTCGCCGCGGAACACTCCGCGGCCCAAGGCGGCCAGTCGTCGCCGATCGAGTCCGCCGCGCCGGATCGGTCCTGGCACTCGTCCTGGCGAGCCTGCTCGTGGCGAGCATGTTGGGGCTGGCGCTGCTGAAAACAGTCCTCGTCCACCACCGCCAGGCGCGCCTCCTCGGCGGCCAGCACCAGGCCCTCTGGCTGGCCGAGGCGGGCGTGCAGAGGGCGATCCGCGGACTGGCCGCTTCGCCGGACTACGAGGGGGAAACGTGGGAGGTCACCGCAGAGACGCTCGGCGCGGCCCGGCCGGCCGTGGTGACGATCCAGGTCGCCAAGAGTGAATCGAAAGGGGATCGGACAATTCGGGTCGAGGCCCGCCTCGGCCGCGCGCCGGAAGCGAACGTTTACCGCAGGGAGCTGGCGGTCAGGGCCGCTCAAGTCGTCAATCCTGAAACGGAGCGAAACCGATTATGAAACCCAACAGATCGAAGGCGTTCACGCTGGTTGAACTGCTCGTGGTGATCGCGATCATCGGAATCCTGATCGCGCTGCTGCTGCCGGCGGTCCAGGCGGCTCGGGAGGCGGCCCGCCGCGTGCAGTGCCTCAACAACGCCTGCCAGCTGATCCTCGCCGTGCAGAACTACAACATGGCCCACGGCGTCTATCCGCCGGGCACGATCAACAGCCAGGGGCCAATCGCCAGCGAGAGCCAGGGATACCACCACAACTGGATCGCGCAGATTCTCCCCTACATCGAGGAGCGGAACACCTACCGGCACATCGACTTCAGCCAGGGCGTCTACGACGAGAGCAACGCCCAGGTCCGCAAGCGGTGGATTCCGACGCTCCGCTGCCCGTCCTCCCCACACCGCCCGGGTGAAACCGCCGCCGCCAACTATGCCGGCTGCCACCATCCGGTCGAGGCGCCGATCGACGCGGACAACAAAGGGGTGTTCTTCCTCAACGCGGCGCTCCGCTACGAGGAGATCGGCGACGGCTGCTCGCAGACCCTGTTCCTCGGCGAGAAGTTCGTCGACGACAACGACTCGCTCGGCTGGATGAGCGGAACCCGCGCCACGCTGCGCAACGCGGGCGAACAGATCAACGCCAACCAGACGCGGACCGATCACGGCCAGGCCGCAGAGGCCCCGCCCGAGGACAAGGGCAAGCTGTATGTCGGCCCCTTCGGCAGCCACCATCCGGGCGGAGCGAATTTCGCTCTCGGCGACGGCTCCGTGCGGTTCATCAGCGAGACGATCGAGCCGCAGGTCTTCCAGCAGTTGGCCGACCGATCGGACGGGCAGTTGCTGATCAGCGACTTCTGAGCGCCGGGGCGATCGGCTGGATCTGTCAGACCTGTTTCCCCACGGCTTCCGCGACTCGGTGGATCAAGGCCATCGTCTCTTCGAACTGGCGGAAGGTCAGCGATTGGTAGCCGTCGGAAAGGGCCGTTTCCGGGTCGGGATGGACCTCGAGCATCAGCCCGTCGGCGCCGGCGGCCACGGCCGCCGCGGCGGTCCGCGGGACAAGGCTCGTGTGGCCCGTCCCGTGGCTCGGATCGACCACGACCGGCAGGTGCGTCCGATCGTGCAGGTAAGGCACGCTGGCGACCGGGAGCGTGTACCGCGTGTGCGTCTCGAAGGTGCGGATGCCCCGCTCGCAGAGCATCACGTTCTGATTGCCGGCGTTCAGAATGTATTCGGCCGCCAGGAGCAGTTCGTCGAGCGTGGCGGAAGGCCCGCGTTTGAGCAGGACCGGCTTGCCGGCCGCGCCCGCCTCTTCGAGCAGCCGGTAGTTCTGCATGTTTCGCGCGCCGATCTGGAGGACGTCCGCATACGCGGCGACCAGCGGCACGTCGCCCGCGGCGATCACCTCGGTGACGATCGGCAGGCCGGTCTCCGCCCTGGCGGCGGCCAGGATCTTCAATCCGTCCATCTTCAGCCCCTGGAAGCTGTACGGGCTGGTGCGCGGCTTGAACGCCCCTCCCCGGAGCGCCGTGGCGCCGGCGGCCTTGACCGCCCTGGCCGTCGCCAGGGTCTGCTCCTCGCTCTCCACGGAACAGGGGCCGGCGATCACTCCGAGATGGCAATTGCCGACCGAGAGCGACCCGCAGTGGACGATCGTTCGCTCTCGTTTCACCTCCAGGCTGGCCACCTTGTAGGGCGCCAGGATCGCCACGACCTCGTCCACTCCCGGCCCGCTCTCCAGCGACTGGCGATCCTCGTCGCGCTTGTCGCCGATCGCCGCAATCACCGTCCGCTCCGTGCCGTGGATCACGTGGGATTTGAGTCCCAGCTCTTCAACTCGCCGTATCATGTGCTCGACCTGCTCTTTCGTTGCACCTTGTTTCATGACCACAATCATGGCCGCACGTTCCTTTCCCTTTCGAGGTGTTTTCGGACCGGCCCTCTGCGGACCCGCCAGGCGTCTCTTGCGCCGATTTGCTGCTTGAGAAAACAAAAAAAGCCCCGAGACTCATCAGCCGAGTCTCGGGGCTTTTTGGTGTTTGTCAGGATCAACCGCTGAATCTACAAACTACCTCCGGTCCCGCGACCCGGCGGGTAAAAATAAAACCAGAAGTAGGTGTAGGATCGGCTCATGTGGCTTCTCTTCCGCGTTTTGGCGGCAACGGCCGCCACCGCTGGACTATTTTCGATCATCCCGGCGAAAAAGCAAGAGGAAAAATCGAAAAAAATCTCAGCCGCCCCTCGGAGGAAGATTTGGCAGGGTCCAACGCCCCTGCCGGCGCGCGACCAACCGCCGGTCTCCTGGCGGGATCTGCTGGCGATTGCGGCAATCGTCGCACTGGCCGATGTGGCCATTGACCGGGGGCATGGCAATGCCGGCTATGCCGCCCTGTTTCCAGCCACCAACGACTACTGCTCCCCGAGCAGGCGGCCGATCGCCGCCTGCACGCTCTGCGAGTGCAGCACGATCAGGCACCGCGACGGCTCGTCGAACACGATCTGGCCCGGCCCGCCGGAATCGGCCCACGCGGCGCCGATTTCCTCGCGGATTCGCTGGATCAATGCCGCGGCCGTCTGGCCGTTTTCGAGCAACTCGCCGATCGGGTGGAACTCCCGCTCCAGCTGCGACGCCAGCCGCGCGGGCGTGGTGATTTCAATCGTCTCCGCGTCGATCACGCGATAGGCCAATTCCAGCGGCCCCAGCAACGTGGCGAGTCCCTCTCCCAGCGGCGCATCCTGGAGGGTGATCGCCGCCGCCACGGCCGGCGACTTGCCTTGCTCTTCCAACGCCAGCCATTCGACGGCGATCTGCGACTCGGTGATCCGCGCCAGTTCCTCGACAATCCTCTCGACCGGCACGGGCTCGAAGAAATTGACGCTCACCGGGCGCGCAAGCAACGGCGCCGCCCGGATCAGCCGCGGAGTCAACGCGAATTGCTCGGCGGGCCGGCTGCTCCGCGTCGGCAGCCGCCGGGCGACACGGAGTCTCTCGCAAAAGACCAGAATCTGCCGGTGGACCGCTTCGGTCTGGCCGATTTCGAGCACCGATCCGTCCGCGCGGAACGTGCCCGGCCCGCCGGCCGCCTGCCAACTTTCCGGAGCCACCAGCCGCGTGATCAGGGAACCGAGTTCCGACACCCCCGCGCCGCCGGGCTCGGCCAGGTCGTCGACCGTGTAGCGAACCGAGCCGAACACCGCGCTTCTGCTCGCCGGGCTGGTGATCAGCACATGCCCGCCCACGGGGACGGCCGCCAGTCCGCAGCTGCCAAGCATCACATTCAGAGCGGTCGCCACGGTTGTCCCCGTCTGCCGCAGCGCGACCGGCCGATCGAACCGCACGCCGAGTTCCGACATCGCCGCCAGATCGAACGTCGTTTTGAAACCGCCATAGCGGCTGAAGACTTCGACGGCATCCTTCAGCGGCACGTCCGTGATCGCCACGCCGGAAATCACCGCGGCCAGTTGCACGGCCGCATCGGCGGCCGGCGCTGCTGGCGGCTGGGCATCCGGCGCGCCCTCCGGTTGCTCGGCGACCGCGGATGCTTCCGGGTTGTCAATCGGCGGTGTTGCTTCCTGCCCGCCGTGGCTTTCTGTTTCGGCCTTGTCAACCTTCGGCAGCCCTTCCGGACCGCCAGGTGTTTCCGCGTTCGGCGGTTCCGGCACGGGGGGCGGCTTTGGTCCCTCCCCCGCGAGTTTCAGAACCTCCCCGCCGGCGGCGGTCGCCAACTGCTCGACGACCTCCGGAGCGATGTCCTTCGAGAGGAATCGGGCCGAACCGTCAGCCATCCCGACATACATTCCGCCGGGTTGGCCGCTGCCGAAACCATCGGGGCCGTTGATGTACGGCTGCTGGGTCAAAGCCCGCACCGTGGCCGTTCCGCCGGCCGCCCAGGGGCCGAGTTCGGCGGCCACGCCGGCCGTGGCAATCGTGTTGCTTGCGCCGTCGGGAATCTCGCCCAGCCGCCGGCTCGCCTGGAAGCCGAAGACGCCGGCCCGCGGGTCGTCGCGCGGCAGCATCGCCGCGTCGGCGCCGATCCCCGCCACGCCCGCATAGTGCGAAACCGGATAACCGGCATCGGTCTGGCGCGGCCGGAGGGCCGGATTAAGCACCTCGCCAAGCCGTTTCGTCGTCACCGGCCTGTTCTTGGGACCGTCCCACGAGTAGCTCGCATCCAGTTGTTCGGACCAGGCCGCGTGCCCCAGATAGGGGAGCATCGCCGTAATCCAGCTCAGCCGAGTCTCTGGCGGCAGCAGACCCGGGTTGAGCACGCCGGCGGGCATCCGTCCCTCGTCGCCGTCGTGCCTGGCCAACGCCCCGTGGAGGCGGCCGTGCGCTTCTTCGTCAACCGCGCCGGCAGCGCGAAGCCAGTCCGATCTGGCGGCCGCCTCGCTCGCCGCCACCGCCGAGGTCCACTCGGCCGAATTGCCGCCCAGGTCCGTCCGGACCCAGACGCAGCGATCGACCAGGTCGACCTCCGCGCTCTCCAGCGCGGCCAGCGAGCCGCGGAGTGCCAGTTCGTAGCGACTCGCCTCGGCGGCCTCGATCTCGCCGGCGGCGATCGAGGCCGCCATCCGGTCGATCCGGCTGGCGAGCACCGATCTTGCCTGGGGCGAGAACTGTCCGAGAGCCGTGCGGATCTTGTCGGCCGCCGTGTGCCCTTCGCAGATCAGGGCCAATTCCATCAACGACAGGTCGCCGCCCTCATAGACCACGCCCAATCCGACGGGCATCCCCCAGATCAGGTTCCACGAGGCCTTGCCTTCGGGCCAGACATCCAGCCACTCGGTCGGGAGCGGCCAGCCGGCCGTTCTTGCCGCGGACAGATCGATTCCCAGCAGCAGATCGGCGTCCGCCGGTGCGGCTGCGAAGAACGGCGACAGCCCGCCGAGGTCCGCGCTGTCTCCGCCGCGGCCGGCAAGCTGCCCGAGCAGCGACGCTTCGCCGGTGACAATCGTGCGATCGTCGAGCACAACGTAGGGCAGCGTCCAGGCGGGCCGGTTCAGTCGCCGAGCCGGACGGCCTTCGAGCCGCCAGTCGAGCGGTTCGCCCGCCGAACGCAGCACGCCGGCATTCTGGCCTTCGGCCAGTTCGATCACGGCAACCCCCTGGCCGGTCCAATCGCCAAGGTCCGCGGAAGCCCACGTCACGCGCCGCACCGCCTTGGGCTGCAAGCCAAAGCCCTTGAAGAGGCTCTCGGCAACGGCCTCGCGGACGCCGGGGGCGGCCTGGTAGATCGTCTCCAGCACGCCCGAGGCTTCGAGCGTCGCCACCTCCAGGCGGAGCAGCAACTCGGGCGCGTCGGGAATCCACCGGGCATCAAGCGCCGGGCCGGCCGGCGCTGGGGCGGGCGGTTCCACGGGCGAAGCGACCGGCGGGCTTGACGCCGCCAGGTCCCTGGAGGTCTTGCCGCTGGAGAGCAGCGACCAGGCGCCGACCAAGACCACCAACCCCGCCACCGAAGCAGCGCCCCATAGCAGCCACTTGCGAGCAGCCGCCTCTGCCGGCGAAGCCCAATCGACCGGGGGTGGCAGCGGCGAGGGCGGAACGCCCGGACGGGCCATCTCCGCCGGAGGCTCCAACGACGGCGGCTGCGCCTCCCGCGCCGCCGCGGGCGCCGCCTGCGCCGAAGCCGAACCGCCCGCAATCGCCCCCGCCGGCGAGACTGCCGCGGCTCGGCCAATCGGCTGCGGCGCCGCTTCTTGCGGCTGCCGGCGGCCCGCGCGACTCGGCCGGTTCGCCACGGCGTGGTCTTCTCCCGATTCGCATCCAGTGAGGGCCTCGGAGCCGCGCCCAGATTCCGCCGGGAGGTTCGGCGGCCCCACGCCGGCCCCACGCCGCGCCCGGACCGGCGGCATTTCCGCCGACGGCTCTCCCGCAGCACCGGATCCAGGCGGCGCCGCTGCCTGCTCCCGCCAGCCGGGCGGCGCCGCGACCTGGACCATGCTCCCACACTTGGGGCAGTTCAAAATCGCGCCAATCGCCACAGCATTTCGGACGCTGAGCCGAGCTTCGCAGGTGGGGCAGGTGATGAAGAACAGCACGGGATCCAAGGCGGGGACCTGACGGGCGTTGCAAGCGGGGATGAAAAACGGCGAAAGACAGACTTTCATCGGGCGCGGACCCTTAGCGGGCGCGGGCCCTCACCAATTGTAGGGCGCCCGCGGCGCTCCCTGCCAGGATTCCGCGCGCGCCGGGGTGGAAAAGCCGGAAAAGTCGGCCCTCCCGGTCAGACACGCCGCCGACGCGCGAGGGGGTTCCGCTGCTCGGCGGCAGCGAACACAATGGATGGTTTCCCGGTCTGATGTTCTGGCGAGCCATGCCGCTCGGCCCGGAAAAGCCCCATGGGAGACTCCTCGATGCCGCTCCAAGACCTGAAAATCACCTGGATTGACAGCCGCAAGGACGACATCAAGGCGGCGATGGCCCGCCTCCGAGAGAAGCTCAGCCCACGCGGCGAGATCGTCAGCCAGGAGGGCCGCCAGCGAACCATCGAAATCTTCGGCGAGCCTCTCTCGCCCTCGGAAGTCGTCCGCCGGATCTGCCGCGACGTCGAGCAAAAGGGCCTCGAGGCCGTCTTGGATTACTCCGCGCGGATCGACCACGCCGAACTCGCGCCGCAGACCATCCGCGTTCCCCAGGCCGAACTGGACGAGGCCCACGCCAAGGCCGACCCGGAATTCCTCGCCGCCGTCCGCCAGGTCCGCGAGAATATCGCGGATTTCCAGCGGGCGATCCTCCACCGCGACGTGCGGATCGACCGCCCCGACGGCTACCTCGTCGAACGATACCTGCCGCTGGCGCGCGTCGGAGTCTGCGTGCCGGGCGGGGCCGCCGCCTATCCTTCGACCGTGCTGATGACCGCCGTGCCGGCCCAAGTCGCCGGCGTGAAACAGCTTGCCGTCGTCGCTCCCCCTACGCGGTTCGGCGCCTACAACCACGACATGCTCGCCACCTGCCGCGAACTGGGAATCGACGAGGTCTATCGGCTCGGCGGCGCGCAGGCCGTCGCCGCATTGGCCTACGGCGTCGAGGGGCTGCCGCGGGTCGACAAGATCGTCGGGCCGGGCAATCTCTTCGTCGCCCTGGCCAAAAAACACGTCTACGGAGACGTCGCCATCGATTCGATCGCCGGCCCCAGCGAGGTCGTGGTGATTGTCGATCAATCCACCCGTGCCGATTACACGGCCTACGACCTCCTCGCCCAGGCCGAACACGCGCCGGGGGCCAGCATCCTCATCGGCTGGGACGAGCCAGCGCTGCGGGCCGCCGTGGGCGAAGTCGCCCGTCGGATCGATCAAGTCGAGCGGGGCCAACTCGCCAGGCAGAGCCTGGAAGACTTCGGCGCGGTGATCCTCGCCCGCGATGCCGATGAGGCCTGCCAACTCGCCGACCAGATCGCCCCCGAGCACCTCCACGTGGCCACGGAGAACGCCCCGGAGCTGGCCAGAAAAATCCAACACGCCGGCGCGGTCTTCCTGGGCAACTACGCGCCCGTCGCGCTCGGCGACTACGCCGCCGGCCCCTCCCACGTGCTGCCGACCAGCGGCACCGCCCGCTTCGCCTCCGGACTGTCGGCCAACGATTTCCTCCGCTCCTCGAGTCTGATCCACTTCGACCGGGAAGGAATCCGCCGCCTCGCCCCCGCCGTGCGGATTCTGGCGACCAAGGAGGGGCTCACGGCCCACCGCGCCAGCGTCGAAATCCGCCTGGCGGAACCAGATCCAGGCAAGAGGGGAATGACAAATGTCGAAAATCAAATGCCGAAAGAATGACGAAGGACAAATGAAGAAGGCCACGCGAGCGCGGAGGCACAAACGCCTCCACCGATCGAGCATCGACCTTCATCCTTCAGGAGTTCGACATTCGTTCCTCATTTGGTTTTCGACCTTCGACCTTCGACATTCGTTCCTCATTTGGTTTTCGACCTTCGACATTTCCGACCCCTCATGTGCTACTTCCGACCTGAAATAGAGGCAATCTCCGGCTATGTGCCGGGCGAGCAGCCGGGGCATGGCGAAGCGGTCGTCAAGCTCAACACGAACGAGAACCCCTACCCGGCGTCGCCGGCGGTTGCCGAAGCGATCCGGGCGGCGCTCGATCGCGGGCTCGGCCGCTACCCGCATCCGCTGGGTCAGCCCTTCCGCGAGGCGGCCGCCGCGGTCCTCGGCGTCCCGCCCGACTGGATCCTCTGCGGCAACGGCAGCGACGACATCCTCACAATCGCCACCCGGGCGTTCGTCGGCGCCGGCCAGCTCCTCCGGCTCCCCTACCCGAGCTACGTGCTCTACAAGACCCTCGCCGACCTTCAGGGCGCGCGGAGCGAGGAGGTGCGGTTCGAGGCGGATTGGACGCTCAGCGACCGCTTCGCCGCCGGAAGCGAGGGGCTCCGGCTGGTCTTCCTGCCCAACCCCAACAGCCCGTCGGGCACGGTCATCCCGCCGCAATGCGTGCTCGAGTTCGCCCGGCGACTCCCTTGCCCCCTGCTGGTCGACGAGGCGTATGCCGACTTCGCCGAGACGAACTGCCTCGACCTGGTGGCCGAGGAAGAGAAGATTCTCGTTTCGCGGACGTTGAGCAAGTCCTATGGGCTGGCCGGCTTGCGGTTCGGCTACGTCGTCGGCCAGCCGCGGATGATCGAGCAGTTGGCCAAGGTCAAGGATTCCTACAACTGCGACGCCCTGGCGATCGCCGGCGCGGCGGCCGCGATCACCGATCGCGACTGGCTCGCCGAAAACCGCGCCAAGATTCTCGCCACCCGGGCCAGCCTCGTCGAGGGCATGCGGCGGCTAGGGTTTATAACGGTTGATTCGCAGGCAAACTTCACCTGGAACGTACATCCGGAACGGCCCGCACAGCCGCTCTACCAAGGGCTCAAACAGCGGGGCATCCTCGTCCGATACATGAACTATCCCGGCTGGGGCGACGGGCTGCGGATCAGCGTGGGAACCGACGAGCAGATCGACCGCACCCTGCGGCTCCTGCGGGAGTTGATGGCCTCGGGAAAATGACGAATGTCGAAAGAATGACGAATGTCGAAAATCAAATGTCGAAAGAATT
Source organism: Pirellulaceae bacterium (assembly GCA_012744395.1). Taxonomy (GTDB): domain Bacteria; phylum Planctomycetota; class Planctomycetia; order Pirellulales; family Thermoguttaceae; genus JAAYCB01. The sequence goes on along the minus strand of JAAYCB010000088.1, from coordinate 45,972 downwards.
TCGACATTCGACATTCCTGATTCGTCATTAATTTCGACATTTGACATTCGACATTTGCCACCCCCCCTGGACTCGTTCCATGCGAAAAGCCCAAATCCAGCGCAAGACCGCCGAAACGAACATCGAGCTGGCGGTGAATCTCGACGGCACGGGCCGCGGCGAGGTGGCCAGCGGCGTCGGCTTCTTCGACCACATGCTCCAGTTGTTCGCCAGGCACGGGGCGATCGACCTGACCGTGAAGGCCGCCGGCGACCTCCAGGTCGACCAGCACCACACGGTCGAGGACACGGGCATCTGCCTCGGGCAGGCGGTCCGCCAGGCGCTCGGCGACAAGGCGGGAATCCGCCGCTACGGCCATTTCGCCCTGCCGATGGAAGAAGCGCTGGTCACCGCGGCGATCGACCTGGGCGGCCGGGCGGTGTTCGTCTTCCAGGCGGATTTCCCCTCGCCCAAGATCGGCCAGTTCGACAGTGAGCTGGTCTACGACTTCTGGCAGGCGTTTTCAGCCAACGCCTTGTGCAATTTGCACATCCAGCTCCACTACGGCCGCAACAGCCATCACATCGCCGAGGCGATCTTCAAGGCCGTCGCCCGGGCCTTCCGCATGGCCGCCGCTCCCGACGAGCGGCTCTCCGGCGTGCCGAGCACCAAGGGAGTCCTCTGACGTTGCCGTCAGGCCGCCCGGCGGCGCGGGTTCTTCAAGAGCCAGACCTCTTCGTCTTCGACCAGGTGCTGGAACGACGTCCCGGCGGCAACCGCCCGCACGCGCCGCCGCACGCTTCCGCGCATCGCCCGGTGATAGCCCACCGTCGCCGTGAACAGCGTCAGGAGGTCGACAAGTTGCCGGTTTTCCGCCAGCGCGGGGTCGCAAACGCTCACCCGGGCGTTGAATCCGAAGCTCAGCAGTTGGCCGTCGATCTCGCCGATCCTCCGGCCGTCCGACGCGATCTCGAAATCGGCGCCCACGGAAATCCACTTCCGCTTGATCGACACATAGTGGACCTGTTTCTCCTGCTCGTCGAAAAACGAGAAGGTGAACACCGCCGGGATGCGGAACGTGCGGTGGTTCTGCTCCAGCGCGATCACGTAGTCGTAGCCCGGCAGGATCGCCGCCAGCGAGAGTAGCCGGCGCCGCGAGCCCAGCGAGTTATGGACCTCGCGGGTGGTGACCTCCTCGATCGAGCCGGCCCAGCGGATTCGCGCGCCGCTGGAGTGGAACATCTTCATCACCAGGCGCCGGTGGAACAGGTCCGACGCCCTCAAGCGCATCACCGGGTCGTGCTGGAGCCGCCGGGCAAGCTGTCTCGTCTGGCCGGCGTCCAGGCGGCCGGAACGCTGGATCGCGCGCCGCAATTGGTCACGCCGGCGCTCCTGGAGCGACTTCAGCCGCTGCTGCAACTTCTCTTTGCCCGGATTCCAGACGTCGCTGCGGATGGCGACGATCCGCGTCTCCTCCCACTTGCCCGTCTTCGAGTCGCGTTCCGATATCGACCCACAGACGTCCATGTTCGCGCCAAACTGCCGGTCGTCGGCCGATCGCAATCGCCGCAACAGATCGATATTCGTCGGGTGCGCGCCGGCCAGCGCCCACATGTCGACGAAGCGGTCGGCGCCAGGGCCGTTCGACGTCTTCTTCGCTCGCGCCATCGGGACTATCCCTCCTTGGCCGCCCGGGGCCCACAGGTCCCTTGCGAAAGGGGGGCCCGGGCCGCTCCGAATGGAGCGTGTCTGATACCGAAGTGCGGGAGTTGAGACAAGGCCAATCCGGGGGAATGGGGGATAGGGGGATGGAACCCTTTCGCTCCACCACACCGGCCCACGCGTTTCCGGCACGGGTCGCCCTCTGGCCCCGCAGGGGCCGCAACAAATCAACGTAAGGGCAACGCCCTGGGCACGGCATCCATCATGGACCGGCAGCCCGGAAAGGGCGCGTACAACAGCGCCGCCCCAACGTACCGTTTGTTCGCGTCATGTTCCGCCTTCTTCTATCTCCCCACACACCCTAACCATCCCAGTCCCACACACTCCACGCCCCCCCAGAAGCGTTCTGTTGCATCCTATTCCTGTCCTTCGCCTCTTTTCATCTCTCACATCTTTTTCGTGTCTTTCGTATCTTTCGTAGCCCCCCCTCCCGCCCCCACTCCCCATTCCCAATCACTTCCTCCATAAAATAAAACAGCCTCCGCTCGCCGCTGGGTTGTGCGACCCTGATCGCCCTGGGGGAGCGTTTCTGCTCGTCTGATCCGTATCGCGCCGGCTCGCCGCTGCGGACCACCCTACCGGCCGCCTCGTGAGCGGCTTCAGGCGCTCCGCGGTTGCCGCGGCCCGCGATCGTCGCCTACTCCGCGACCCACGTCTCCATGTAGCGGGCGAGCTGGTGGAAGTCCTCGCCGGGGCGGATCGGCCTGGGGTGGGCGCGGAGGCGTTCGTAGTTGATCAGCTGCTCGAACGGCGGGAAGACCAGGCCGAGTTGGCCGGAGACCGAGACCATTACGCCGTCCATTCCCTTTTCGGCCAAAGCGCGGTAGGCGCCGGCGCCGAGCTGGCTGCCGAGCATGACGTCGAACGCCGTCGGGGTGTTGCAGCGGACCTCGTAGCCGAACTGGAGGCCGTTGAACTTCTTGTCCTTGCCCGTCCGCCGCTTGTATTCCGCCGCCACCAGCCGCCCGATCCGGCTGGAGTACTTCAGTTGCGAGACGGGGAAGTGGCCGAAGGAGTCGGGTTTGAGGTTGAGATACTCGTCCTCGCTGAGGCACTTGTGAATCTCGTCCAGGGGGAGGAACTCGGCGAGGCCTTCGGCCATTACGACCACGCCGTACGACTTGCCTTCGGCCTCACGGGCGACGACGGTGTCGGCGATCCGCTTGACGAGTTTCTCGACATCGAAGATCTTCCGCATCACGGCCTTGCCGTAGTCGTCCTTGACGGTCTCGCCGGTGCTTGGATCAACCGTCGGCTCGACCCCCCACCACGACTCGTCGATGTCTTCCAAACCGATCGCCAGGCTCGCTTCGCCGCCGATCGCTGCGCCGTAGGTCAGCCAGGCGGCGGCGCGGCCCATCAACTGGCAGATGAACCACGCGCCGGCGGCCTGGGAGTCGGCCAGCAGGTTGCGCGTCTGCTTGGCGAGCATTTCCACCGCCGTGAAGTAGCCGAACGTGAAATCGATGCCCTGGTAGTCGTTGTCGATCGTCTTGGGCAGGTGGACGACGCGGACTCGGGGCTGGTCGCCGGGCAACGTGTCCTGGAAGAGCTTGAACTTGGCGGCCGTGGTCAAGGTGTCGTCGCCGCCGATGGAAATCAGCGCGCCGACTCCGAGCGACCGCAGGGCGTCGTAGACGGTCTTGAGCTGGCCGGTCTTTTCCGGATCGTTCAAGTCTTCGGGCGTCTTCAGCGGCTTGCCGGGGTTCGCCCGCGCGGTGCCGATCATGATCCCCTGGGCGGTCCGCTTGCCCTCCAACTCCTTGTGATCGAGGAGAATGTACGCCTGGCCTTCCTCGAGGACGTCGCCGGGCTTGTACCCCATCAGGTGCGTGTAGCCGTTCTTCATGCCGAGTACTTCGATGCCGGCGCGGGAGAAGCACATGGCGGCGCTGACGATCACCGCGTTGGCCGCGGGCGCCGGCCCGCCGGAAAACAGGATCGCCACGCGCCGCAGGTCGGTGTCCGGTCGCTGGGGGCTGGTCAGGGGCGTTGCCATCGCTCTCACTCCGCAATCTAAGTCAAGGAAAGTCGAATGCCTTCAGAAATTCGTCGGAAACGCCGGGCGGGGGCGGCGGCGCGCCACCACCGGGCGGGCCCGGCGCGTCAGCCGATCGAGGTCCGCTCGATGAACGTCGTGTCGACCCGCGCTTCGGCGAAGGCCGAATGAGCGAGCAGTTGCTTGTGCAGCGGGACCGTCGTGTGGATGCCCTCGATCCGCAACTCGGAGAGGGCCCGCAACATGCAGGCGATCGCCTCATCACGCGTCGGCTGGTGGACGATCAGTTTGCCGATCATCGAATCGTAATGGGGCGAAACCGTGTAGCCCGCGTAGACGTGCGAGTCGAACCGCACGCCGAATCCGCCGGGCACGATGAGTTTTTCGATCCTGCCCGGGCAGGGCTGGAAATTCCTCGTCGTGTCTTCCGCGTTGATCCGGCACTCGATCGCCGCGCCGCGGCAGCAGATGTCTTCTTGGGCAAAGGGCAGGGGTTCGCCCGCCGCGATGCGGATCTGGGCCTTGATCAGGTCGATTCCGGTAACCAGCTCGCTGACCGGGTGTTCGACCTGGATGCGGGCGTTCATTTCGATGAAGTAGAAGTTGCCTTGGCGGTCGACGATGAATTCCACGGTTCCCGCGTTGGTGTACTCGGCGGCCTTGACGAGATTCACGGCGGCCGCGCACATCGCCGCCCGGGCCGAATCGTCGAGGTCCGGGGCGGGGCTCTCCTCGATCAGTTTCTGGTGTCTCCGCTGCATCGTGCAATCGCGTTCCCAGAGATGCACCGCGCTGCCGTGGGTGTCGGCGAGGACTTGAACCTCGACGTGCCGCGGGTGCTCGACGTATTTCTCCAGGTAGATGTCGGCGTTGCCGAAGGCCGCGCCGGCCTCGGCCTGGGCCTGGTCGAGGGCCGACTCGAGCGCTTTCTCGGTCAGCGCGACCCGCATCCCCCGCCCGCCGCCGCCGGCCGCCGCCTTGATCAGCACCGGGAAGCCGATCTGGCGGGCGACGGACAGCGCCTGCCGCTTGTCCTCGACGAGCCCGTCGCTCCCCGGCACCGTCGGCACGCCGATCTGCCGGGCCAGGCTGCGCGCCGCGTTCTTGTCGCCGACCAGCGACATCGCCTCGTGGGTCGGGCCGATGAACTCGATCCGGCAGCTCCGGCAGACGTCGGCGAAGTGCGGGTTCTCCGCGAGGAAGCCGTAGCCGGGATGAATCGCCTGCACGTTGCCGACCTCGGCGGCGCTGATCACCCGATCGATCTTCAGGTAGCTGTCGCTCGCTCGGGCCGAGCCGATGCAGAAGGCTTCGTCGGCCAGATCGAGATACGCGGCGCCGCGATCGGCCTCGCTGAAGATGGCCACGGTCTCGATGCCCATCTCGCGGCAGGCGCGGATGACCCGCAGGGCAATCTCACCGCGATTGGCAACCAGGATGCGCTTGAACATGGCGGTCCGTCTATCCGTCGATGCGATTATGCGGTTTTGACCCGGAACAGCGGTTGGCCGAACTCGACGGGTTCCCCGTTCTCCGCCAGCACGGCGGTGATCATGCCGGCGACTTCCGCTTGGATCTCGTTGAAGACCTTCATGGCCTCGACAATGCAGATCACGGTATCCCGCCCGATCGGGTCGCCCACCTTCACGTAGGGGGCCGAATCCGGGTCCGGGGCGGCGTAAAAGGTGCCGACCATCGGGCTCTTGATGATCGTCGTGTTCGGGTCCTCCACCGGCTCAGCCGCGGCCGGCGGGGCCGCCGGCGCGGGCGCGACGGCCGGGGCCGTGGGGGCCAGGACGGGCTGCATCTGAGGCAGGCTGCCGGCGACCGGATCACTCGCACGGCGGAGCTGGATCCGCATGTCGCCCTGCCGGAGGTCCATCTCCTGGAGGTTGTGATCGTTCATCAACTCGATCAATCGGCGGATCTTCCGCACGTCGAATACGTCTTGGGTAGATGAGGGACTGCCCATCCCGTTGACTCCGCTTTCCATGTGCTTCTTTTAACCCGTCGATCGGTTTTCTGTCGCCTGCGAACCGGCGTCGCCCGATTGTCCGCGGCCGGCCTGCTTCCGTTGTCGGATGGAGACCGCCCGGAAACCGGTCCAAGGCGGCTGTCCGCAGGGTGGGATTTGCCTTTCAGGAGACGACGACCGCGTCGAGCTCCTTGGGCACTGAGGTCAGCACCTCATGGCCCTTTCGAGTGACCAGGATATCGTCCTCAATCCGAACACCCCCCCACCCGGGGATGTAGACTCCTGGCTCGACGGTCATCACCATGCCGGGCTTCAGCGGCGTGGAGTTCGTCGAGGCCAGCCGCGGCCGTTCGTGAATATCCAGACCGATCCCATGCCCAAGTCCATGCCCAAAGTATCGGCCAAAGCCGGCGTCGCCAATCACGCGACGAGCGATTTGGTCGATTTCGCTGGCGGGAATTCCGGGTCGAACGGCCTCGATCGCCCGCAACTGGGCATTCAACACAACTCCATAAACCCGTTCGAGTTTGGGCGAGATTCTACCTGTCACCAAGACCCTCGTCAAGTCGCAACGGTAAAGGGTCCCCCGGGCGCCCCAGTCGACCAGAACGAAGTCGCTATCGCCGATCCGGGCGTTGCTCGGCGCTGCATGCGGCAGGGCCGCGCGAGGCCCCGCCGCGACAATCGAAGGGAAGCCGCGATCCTCCGCCCCGAACAGACGGATCTGGTATTCCAACTCGTTGCGCAATTCGATCTCGGTCTTCTCAGGGCGGAGAGTCGCGCGGAGGACGCCGAACGCCTTCTCCGCCGCCGCGATCGAAGCTCGCAGCGCGCCGATCTCCGTCTTGTCCTTGACCTCCCGGAGTCGCTCGACCAACCCAGACGTGGCAACCGTTTCAATCCGCTTGATCTTCTCGCGGATCGTCTCGAGCAGCGACCAGTTGATCGACTCGGCCTCCAGGGCCAATTGGCGGACCTTGGCAGACCCGACCGTCTTGGCGGTCAATTCAGCCATCGTCAGGTCTTGCCGCCGGATGGCCAACTCCAGACCGGGGCACTCCTCCTCCAATTGGGTGCTATAACGAAAGTCGCTCAGCAACACGTCCCCGGCCTGGCCAACGAGCAAGTAGCTGTCTTCTCCCGTGAATCCGGTCAGATAGGTCACGTTGACGGGGTTGGTGACGAGGATTGCGCCGGCGGCGGATCGATTCAGCAAGCGCCGCAGCCGATCCCGACGACCGAGGTACTGGTCTTTCATTGTCGTTTCCACGGGTGCCAACACGGTAATCCCTCAGACTACGCTCTCGCGGGCGGTTTCTCAAGGCGCAAACCAGGTTTTCCCGCGCCCGCCGGCAGATTAAGATAGAGCTCCATGATCCCCTTCGACCCCACCGAAATTGCCAGGCTGGCGGAGCGGTTGCTCTCGGGCGAGATGTCCGTCGAGGATTTCACCGGCCGGATGTGCCAACCGTCCATTGCCGACCTGGGCGAGGTCCAGGTCGATCTCGACCGCAGCCGCCGCTGCGGTTTTCCGGAGGTGATCTATGCCCAGGACAAGCCGGTCGAGACGATCGAGACGATCGTTCGCGCGATGGTCGAGCACGGGATCGACGTGCTGGCAACACGGCTGTCTGCGGAGAAAGCCACCGTCCTGTTGGCGAAATTCCCCCTCGGGCGCTACAATGCCGTCGGCCGCACGTTTCGGCTCCCGCTTCCCCAGCCGCCGCGGCCGTGCGGCAAGGTAGCGATCGTCACCGCCGGAACCAGCGACCTGCCGGTCGCCGAGGAGGCCCGCGAGACCGCCCTTTGGATGGGCGCCGAAGTGGTTACGGTCCAGGACGTCGGCGTCGCGGGGCCCCACCGCCTCACGGCCAGCCTGCCGGCGATTGCCGATGCCGACGCGGTGGTCGTCGTGGCCGGCATGGAGGGCGCGCTGCCGAGCGTTGTCGGCGGCCATGTCGCCTGCCCGGTGATCGCCGTGCCGACGAGTGTCGGCTACGGCGCCAGTTTCGGCGGGCTCGCCGCGCTGCTCGGCATGCTCAACAGTTGCGCCGCGAACGTGACCGTGGTCAATATCGACGCCGGCTTCAAGGGCGGATACATCGGCGGCCTGATTGCCGGGAATGCCGTCAGACGCCGGGGAGGGTGATCCGCATCGCCGGGTCCCCAAGCTGGCGCTTGGGAACCAGGTTACAAGTGGGAACCAGGTTTTGATCAGGATTTAAGGGAGTGGGCGATGCCTGGCGGCGATCCGTGTCCGTCACTGCCCTGTTTGCCGGTCCGCGATGTGGACGCCCACAAGGGGCGGTTTGGGCTGGCACTTGTCGTGGGCGGCTCGCGCGGCATGGCCGGCGCTGTTGCGCTGGCCGGCATGGCAGCGTTGCGGAGCGGCGCCGGGCTGGTCCGCCTTGCCGTGCCCGACGTCTGCCTGGAGACGGTGGCGGGATTCGAGCCTGCATACATGACCGTGCCCCTGGCCTCCGACCGGGCGGGCCGGATCGCCTTCGTCGCCCTGGCGGAGATTCTCCGCCAGGCCGGCAAGGCGACGGTCGTCGCCTGCGGGCCGGGGATGGGCCGTTCCCTGGGACTAGATGCCTTGGTGGCGAGGTTGTTCACAGCGCTGGATCGGCCGATGGTGATCGACGCCGATGGCCTGAACGCACTTGCGCGGCGGCCGCAGGCCCTCGGCCGGCCGGCCGGCGCCCGCGTGTTGACGCCGCATCCGGGGGAGTTCGCCCGGCTGTGCGGAGAGAAGCCGGCCGGCGACGGCCAGCGCGCGGACGCGGCAGCGCGTTTGGCGCGGAGAATCGGCGCGGTGGTCGTGCTCAAGGGACACCGCACGGTGATCACCGATGGAGTCTCGACCGCGATCAATTCGACCGGCAATCCGGGGATGGCCACCGGCGGGACGGGCGACGTGCTGACGGGACTGGTTGCCGGGCTGCTCAGCCAGGGCTTGCCGGCGTTGGATGCGGCCCGCCTGGCGGTGTATCTGCACGGGCTGGCGGGCGACCTGGCCGCCAGACGGCTTGGGGAAGAGTCGCTCGTGGCCGGCGATCTGCTGCGGCTGTTGCCCGACGCCTTCCGCCAATACCGGGAGGCGAGAAGCGAATAGACCTGCAAGGCCGGGTGGCGGCAACTCGGCCGCTGGGCGGGATGGTGGATGTTGACCTATCGCGTGTTGGCGGACCTCGTAGTGATCGTTCACGGACTGCTCGCCGCCTTTGCCGTGGCCGGGGCCGCGGCGGTGGCGGTCGGGGGTTGCCTGCGGTGGCGATGGGTCGGCAACTTCTGGTTGCGCGCGGCTCATCTGGCCCTGGTGGTGATCGTGGCGATGTCCCCCCTGACCGGCAGGCTCTGCCCGCTCACCACCTTGGAGCAGTCGCTTCGGCTCCGGGCCGGCGAGACGACGTACCCGGGCTCGTTCATCGGCCATTGGGTCCACGAACTGTTGTTCATCGACGTCTCGCCGGAGGCGATCGCGGTCAGCTATTGCCTGTTCGCGGTGGCGGTCATCGCGATGGTGCCGCTCGTTCCGATTCGCCCGCCGGGGAACTGGTTCGGCCGTCGGGACGGCGTCTGACGGCGGCATTTTCCCAGCCCGCAAAACCAAATGTCGCCCTGAAAAAAACCGCCCAAGAGCCGCCTGTGGCGCGAAGCTGGCTTGCCCGAGGTGCTGGAAGCTGATAGGATACCGCGCGTTGGGTCCTCGCCGGCGGCGCCGTTCGCGAGGCGCTTGGGGCGAGGATTCAACGCGCGGCCCTCTACCATGCTCGTGCTGACGGTGACTAAAATTTGGTGAGCCGATAATTTGCCCGTTGGGTGCCTGAAACAACGAACTCGGCCGCGTGTATAGCCGCCAGACTGTCCGCAGGGACAGCAGCGGATCACACAACCCGGGTTCCAGGTCGCCCCCTTTACGCGACGGGCTCTCAAACGCGCACCGCCACGGCATTGAGGTGGAGGGCCGTTCTTATTCAGAGACGCCAGGTGGCTTTGCCGGCGAGGGTTCGGCAGCCGCCTTTTTTTCCGCCCCGGCCGCCTAGACTGAACTGTCGAGCGGCTGTTGCCCGCGCGGTAAAACGCCCGGTCTCGGGGCGGATGATCCATGAGCTGGCCGCGCGAACGGGTTGTGAATGTCTCGCTGACGCGTCGGGTTGTGAATGTCTCGCTGACGCGTCGGGTTGTGAATGTCTCGCTGACGCGTCGGGTTGTGAGTGCCTCGCTGACGCGTCGGGTTGTGAATGTCTCGCGGATGTGTTGGGTGACGACAGTGGGCGACAGATCGGAGAATCGCCGGATTTTCTTGCGGGTCGAGCAGAGGTGGTCGAGTGCAGAGCATGGCGAGTGCAGGGTTGTCTCCGGAACTGCTCCAGAAGCGCGATCGGCTGATTGAGTCTCTCCAGAGTCTGGGCAGTTGCGCCGTGGCTTTCTCGGGCGGGCTCGACAGCACGGTGCTTGCCAAGGCGGCGCGGCTTGCGCTGGGCGACCGGGCGATTGCCGTCACGGGAGTCAGTGCGAGCCTGGCGGCGGGCGAGTTGGACGAATGCCGCGCGGTTGCCAAGGCGATCGGGATTCGGCACGAGGTTCTCCAGACCGGCGAGCTGTCGAATCCCGACTATCAGAAGAACGACGCCAATCGCTGCTACTACTGCAAGACGGAGCTGTTCCTCCAGGTGGAACAGCTCAGCAAGCGGCTCGGCGTGGCGGTGGTCTGCGACGGTTCGAACCGCGACGACCGCAGCGAGCATCGGCCCGGCATGCGGGCCGCCCGCGAGCAGAATGTTGTCAGTCCCCTGGCCGAATGCGGCCTGACGAAAGCCGAAATCCGGCAGCTGGCGGCCGCATGGGAGGTTCCGATCTGGGACAAGCCCGCCACGCCGTGCCTCAGCAGCCGGATCGCTTACGGCGAGCAGGTGACCGGCACGCGTCTGGCGATGATCGATCGAGCGGAGCGATTCCTTCGCGGCGCGGGTTTCCAGCCGCTTCGGGTTCGCTACCACAAGGGCGACTTGGCGCGGATCGAAGTCACGACGGATTCGCTGCCGCGGCTGATCGATCCGGAGTTTCGCGACAAGGTGGTTCAAGTCTTCCGCGAGGCCGGATTCAAGTATGTAGCGCTCGACCTGGCGGGCTTCCGATCGGGGAGCCTGAACCAGATGCTGCCCAGCGAGAGTCTACAGATTCTCGATTCTTGAATCGGCCGCCCCCGGCGCCGCCCGCTGCCGGTCGCGCCTGGGAGGAGCGACCGGCAGTCGTGCGTGCCTGGCGAGGGTCGTAGCGCTGCAATCCGTGCCCTTAGGCGAGGCGGACGTTCTCTGCGCGCGGGCCCTTCGGTCCGCGGCCTTCCTCGTAGGTCACGGACTGGCCGATCTGGAGGGCCTCGATGGCGATTCCATCCAGGGCGCTGTGATGGAAGAAGATGTCTCCCCGCTCCCCCTCGATGAATCCAAAACCTTTGTCAGCGATAACTTTCTTGATCTTTCCCTGCGGCATGCTTGCCATTCCTTCAAACAAGTAACCAAGTTTTCCACGACGCCGCATACTCAACACTCAGAGCCCCCGTCTCGTTGAGGAGGAGTGCGGTCGAAACAGTAGGGGGGAGAAAATCGACGACCAATCGCGGATTGGCATCGGCGCGGGAATTGCCGCCGCTCCAGCATCTGGGCGATATCGAACGAGAAAACTTGGCAGTTGGGGCTCGCTGAGTTTCTCACCACTATCACCCGCATTGTACCATGCCCGCAGGGTTTAATGAATCGGTCTGGTAGAATCTTCGGAGAAATCCTCTGCCGCCCCCCATTCGGCGGCCTCGGCCGCATCCCAGCTCCTCAGATTCCTTTCCGCCGGCCTCTGGAATCGGGATTGCCGGCCACCCCCCAAGGAGAGCCGGGGCATGACTTTTGACTCGGCAGGGGTTAGAATGAGGCTTTGAGGGAAGTCTCCCTTGACCCAACAACCGCGGCCTTTTCGCAGTCCCGCTGCCCCTCGGCGTCCGCCGGCGCCAGTTGCAGTTGGCGCCGGATCGGAAGATTTATGGACGACGCGATCTTGCGGAGCGCTCACACGTTTTCAATTCCCGTGATGGGTACCGGTTTTCTGGTTGACACTCCGCTGAAAGTCGCGCGTTACGGGATTTCTTCCGTGATCTCGCTGGTCGACGACTCGTTGATCGAGCAGATGCGGCGATTCCATCTCGAGCAGGAGGGCGAACCGTACGACGAGATCCGGGGCGACGAGGAGGACTCCCGGGCGCGCCGCATCACGGCCTACTTGGATCTGGTCGACCGCCTTGTCGCGCGGCAGGTTCGCCGGTTGCAGGCCGCGCCGTTCGAGCCGGGTTCGGAGATCACGCGCTACTTCGAGTTGCTGCCCGCGTGCCAGCTCCAAGAGGCTTACGGCGAGATGCTGGCGACCGCCGATCCCGAGCGGCGGGCGGAGCGGCAGGAGCAACTTCGGCGGCTCGCGGTGCCCGGCAGCATCGACGTGAACATCATGTCGAAACTCGACCGGACCGCCTACCGCGACGGGGAGCCGCTCCCCTCCAAGTATAGCGACGCGGCGGCGGCGTTGCGCGGATTTGCCCTCAGCACCGTGCGTTCGGCGATCGTGTTTTCGGCGGGGATGAATCCCCGTTTGTACAGTTATCTCGCCGAGTTCGAGGGGTTCTTCCCCGATCTTGCCGGCAACTGCGCCAAGCGGATCGTCTTGAAGGTCAGCGACTATCACTCGGCGATCGTCCAGGGCAAGTATCTGGCGAAGCGGGGCCTCTGGGTGTCGGAGTACCGGATCGAGTCGGGGCTGAATTGCGGAGGGCACGCCTTCGCCACGAAGGGCCTGTTGCTCGGCCCGATCCTCGAGGAGTTCCGAAAGAATCGGCAAGAGTTGAGCGACCAATTGCGGGCGATCTACGGCCAGGCATTGACCCGCGCCGGACGTCCCGTGCCGCAGCGCGCGCCGGAAATCCGCGTCACGGTGCAGGGCGGGATCGGCACGGCCGAAGAGGACCGGATGCTCCACCAGCGCTACGGCGTGGAGGGGACCGGTTGGGGGACACCGTTCCTGCTCGTGCCCGAGGTGACCAGCGTCGACCCGGAGCATCTCGTCAAGCTCGCCGCCGCCACGGAAGAGGACGTCTACCTGAGCGAGTGTTCCCCGATCGGCGTGCCGATCTGGACCCTGCGGAGCTCGGCGAGCGAGAATCTGCGGCGCGAGCGGATCGCTCGGGGGGCGCCGGGCAGTCCGTGCTTGAAGGGGCACGCGAAGTTGTACAACACGGAATTCACCAAGGAGCCGATCTGCACGGCGTCGCGCCAGTACCAGCGGCTGAAGTTGGCGCAGATCGCCAAGGAGAACCTTCCGGAGGAGCAGCGGGAACGACTCCGCCAGAGCGTCCTGGCAAAGGCCTGCATCTGCCATGACCTGGCCGGAGGAGCGACCCTCAAGTACGGCATCGACGCGGCGGCAACGCCGGCGGTCTGCTGCGGCCCGAACATCGTCAACTTCTCGAAGATCGCCACGCTCGACGAGATGGTCGGGCACATCTATGGACGGCTGTCGCTGCTAGTGAATTCCAGCCGCCCGCACATGTTCTTGAAGGAACTCGCCCTGTACATTGACCACCTGCGCCAGGAGAGCGAGAAATACGCCGCGGGGCTGCCGGCCCGAACGCCCGAGTACCTGTCGGAATTTCGTGAAAACCTGCTGTGCGGCATCGAACACTACCGGCAGCTTGCCGGCAGTTTTGTGGAAGAATTGAAATGCCAATTCCTTGAGGGGCTGGAAGAGTTGAACAGCCTGCTCGACGAGACGATCCTGACTCCCGTGAGTTGAGCCGGATCTGGTCCCGGGATGGGTTCTTGGCGGCGCCGCCGCCGGGCGGTTGGCGGCGGGGAGGGCAGCGCTGCCGGCAGTCTGTCCGCCAACGGGGCAGAGGGCTGGTCGTGCGGCTATTCGGTAATCGTCGCAAATGGCATGAGAGGAACCGCTTATGAAGACCAAGCAACCACTGCAGCCGCACACGCGCCGTCAGCGGTGGATCCGTCGGCGCGCCGGAGATCTGCGCCTCCGCAGCGCCGTCCGGCTGGCCGTGAACACGTTTTTCCAGTTCACGCACCGTTCCAAAGATGCCAAGGCGCTCTGGTCGCAGCGGGAACGCGTCTGGATCGGCAACCGGACGTTTCTCGAATGGGCGCTCTCGGAAGCTGAAATCGACATCCCGTGGATTGTCGCCAAGTCGGCCAACGCCCCGGAAAGCAAGAACGAGTTCCGCCGGGCGGTTCGCGAAGAACTGCTTGCCTGCTGGGCCGATCAGATGGCTGAACTGCCGAGCAAGAGCACGCCGCGCTGGCCGCCGCTGCCCTGACATTTTTTAAAGGCACCACTTTCAACTAGAGTTGCATGTGTAGCGGATTGTGCCGACAATACGCGGCATGTTCCCGTCCGCGCCGAACTGCCGTGCCCGCTACAACCCGCTGACGTTCGTGCTGGGGGCCGCCTGTGCGGGGATCGTGCTGGACCGCGCGGCCGGCGTCTCCCTGCCCGGCTGGTGTGCGATCGGGGTCGGCGGCCTGGGCGCGTGGTTGGCCCTCGGCCGCGGCGGCCACAATCGAGCAGCGGCCGCGGCCGTGCTGGCCGCGGCCGGGGCGCTGGCCGGCGCTTGGCACGAGCTTCGCTGGTCGTGGTACGCGGCCGACGATCTGGGCCGATTCGCGCGGCCGGCCCCGCAGCCGGCGTGCGTCGAGGCGGTCGTGCGAAAGGGGCCGCGGCGCGTGGCGCCACGGCCCCCCGACCCGCTGAGCCCCGTCGCCGTCGGGGAACGCACGCGACTGGAACTCGAAGCCGCGGCGATCCGCGACGGGGCCGGCTGGATCGCGGCGCGCGGCCGCGTGGGATTGACTGTCGACGGCCAACTTGTCGGCGTCCATCCGGGCGATCGCGTCCGCGTGTTCGGCAGTCTCTCCAGTCCGCGCCGCGCGGCCAATCCGGGCGACTTCGACCAGGTCGGCCACCTGCGCGGCGCGCGGAAGCATTGCCGCCTCTGGGCAAGCCACCCGGATGCCATCCGATTGCTCCAGAGGGCTCCGCGGCGCGGTCCCTGGTGGTGGGTCGATCGAGTGCGGACGGGCGCGCGGAGCACGCTGTGGAGAAACCTCCCGGCCGAGCGGGCCGATCTGGCCGCCGCTGTTCTCCTCGGGGTCAGGGAGGAGATCGATGCGGAGACGACCGACATCTTCATCGAGACCGGCACCGTGCACCTGCTGGCCGTCTCCGGCCTTCACGTGGGGATGTTCGCCGGTGTGTTCCTGGTGGCGCTGCGGGCGCTGCCGCTGCGGCGGATCACCGTGTTCTGGACCGTGGCCGCGCTCTCCGGCGGCTACACGTTGCTGACCGACGCGCAGCCGCCGGCAATCCGCGCGGCGATTCTGATCGCCGTGCTGTGCTTCGCGCGGGCGATCCGGCGGCCGCCCTCGCCCTGGAACACGCTGGCTGCCGCGGGACTGGTGATCCTGGCGCTCAACCCAGCCGACCTGTTCAATACCGGCGTCCACCTCTCGTTCCTGGCCGTGACGACGCTGATCTGGCTCAGGCCGCAATGGTTCTCCAGCCAGGCCAACCGCGATCCTCTCGACCGCCTGATCGAGCAGAGCCGCAGCCGCGGCGAGCGGTTGCTGCGATGGAGCCTGGCAAAGTTCGGGCGCGCAGCGTTCGTCAGCGCCGCGGTCTGGATGGTCACGCTGCCGCTGGTCATGAGCCGCTTCCACGTTGCCGCATTCGGAGCGGCGGTGGTCAATCCAATGATCGGGATCCCGATGACGGCCGCCCTGGTGTTCGGGTTCCTGTTGATCCTCGCCGGCTGCCTGCTCCCGCCGGCAACCACGCCATTGGCATGGGCCTGTGCCGGCTCCCTGGCGACGCTCCAGGCAATGATCGAGTGGGTTCATCGCGTGCCGGGCAACCACGTCTGGGTGAAAGGCCTGCCGGATTGGTGGCTCGTTGCGTTTTACGCCGTCTTCGGAACGTTCGCTTTCTGCCTCCGTCACCGCCGCGCGGCGGCCGGGTGGGTGCTGGCCGCGGTGGCCGTCTGGATCGCCGTTGGCGGACTGGCCAACCATCGCCGGGGGGTGTCCGGACGCTTGTCCTGCACGTTCCTGTCGGTGGGGCATGGGGCAGCGGTGCTGCTGGAAATGCCGGATGGGGCGGTGCTGCTCTACGACGCGGGCCGCCTCGACGCGCCGCAGATCGGCGCCCGCGGCATTGCCGCCTGCCTCTGGGAGAAGAGGATCAATGCGATCGACGCGATCATCATCTCCCACGGCGATACGGACCACTTCAACGCCGTTCCCGAGCTGATTCGCCGTTTTCCAACCGAGCGGGTCTACGTCGGCCCCGGAATGTTCGCCAGCGACCAAGGGGCAATTCGGCACTTCCGCGGCGTCATTGGCCGCCACCGCATCCCCAGCAGCGAACTGGTTGCGGGCGACCGGTTTCGCGCCGGGGAAGCGACCGTCGGAGTGCTCCACCCGCCGAGCAGCTTCCGCGGGGAAAGCGACAACGCCGCGAGTCTCGTCCTGGTTGTGGAGTACCAGGGGCGTCGGATCCTGCTGACCGGCGATCTGGAAGGGCTGGGGATGGAGATGCTGCTGGCAGGTTCGCCGCTGCCTTGCGACGTCCTGCTGGCTCCCCACCACGGCAGTTGGCGGAGCGACGCGGCTGGATTGGCTGCCTGGTGTTCGCCCCTGCTGGTGGTGGTCAGCGGGCACAGAGACCCGCGCCAAGCCGCGCTGGAGAGCGCCTACCGCCAGGTGGGAGCGGAGCTGATCTACACCGGTGAACGCGGCGCCGTGGAAGTCACAATCGAGAACGGCGAATTGCGCGTGCGGACGCATCTTTGAAGAGCACGTTCCGCACCGCCGGTTGCCGGCCCCACCGCGTGGGCACACCGCGCCGCCAAGCCCCAGCTCGGCGACGAAGACTTCCTCCCAGCCCACACCTCGCTGTCCCAACTCTTTCCCCCACTCCCGGTTGGCAGCCCACAAGCGATCGCGGCTGCGATTGCCGATCACTGCCAACCGGTGGCGGACAACTGCTCAGAGAATGGCTTGCTGCTTGCGGCGTTTCCTGCGGACGATTCTCTCGCTGCGGCTGGCGGTGGCGAGCCAGAGCGGCCTCCAGCCGCCCGCCGTCGAGCCGATCTGCCGCTGGTAGGCACGGAGGAATCGGCAGACGATGGTTCGCGAGATCCAGGGGTGGGCCTGGATGCTGACCGCCAGCCGGGCCAGGTCGGTCGCGCGCTGGCGGAGGGTGGCATTGCCGTTGAACGATACGTCATCCAAGTCAACCAGGTAGGTGCGGAGTTCGCCCGACTCTTCGGCGACCAGCAGGTTGCTGGCCTTCAGATCGCTGTGAAGGACGTTTTGAGCGTGCATCCGCCCGAGCATCCCCCCGAGTTGCTCGGCGCACTGGCAGGCATGGCGAAACCGCAGTGGATGGGGCTGGCGTGCCATCCGCCAGAGGTAGAGGTGCAGGTTTTCGGAGCCCCCGATCCACTCGACAACCAGATAGCTGCGGCAGTGGAACCACGGCCGTCGCACGTCGCAAGCGGCGATCGGCCGCACGGTGGCGATGTTGCGGAGCCGCAGCGCGTGACCGTGACGCCAGCCGCGGACCGCCCTGGCCCGGCGAAAGGGCGCCAAGAGGGCCTTCCACCACGACCGCGGCTGGTAGCGTTTCATTGCGATGTGAACGGGACGGCCGCCGAGCGGCATTTCGGCCTCGACGATCATCGTTCCGTGGTCGAGCTTGACGCTCCGGTGCAGATTCCGCCGGAGCAGGCCTTCGGAGGTCTCGAAGAGATCCCGCAGGCTCTCGGGGCTGAAATCGCCAACCCCGTAGGCGCGGCCCTGCGGCATGGCGAGCCGGATGTAATCTCGGTTGTTTCGCAGCGGGCGCTTGTCGCGCTTGCGGAGCACCCGCTGCCGATGGCCGGCCGTCCCCGCGACAACCTGCCGCAGGGCATTTCGCTCGGAGCGCAAGCGCATTTCCGGCCGCTCGGCCAGGTAAGCTCGCCAGAAGCGGTATCGATCCTGAGGGGAAACGCGTTCGGACCAGGAAGCGTTCAATGCAACCAAGTTGCCGCGAACGGCTCTCCAATCGAGCGGCGTGGAGAGGCGGATGCCGGGCAGGTCGATCACGCGGATCTGGAATCGGCCCGTCGCCGGATCAACCTGCGGGAGCCCCTCTTGAAGCGAGACCACGAAGTTGCCGGCGTGGAAGTCGTCGTGCCAGATGCCCGCCCGGTGGATTCTCGCGGCAAGGGCGGCGAAGTCCACAAGAAGTTGGCGCCATACGCGCCGGCGGACCGTGGCCGCAAGCGCCGGCAGCAGTTGACGGCAGTAGACATCGAGGGGGCATCCGCCCGGAATCGCCTGCGTAACGAGAAAAGACCCGTTGACCGGGCCGCGGCCTTTCTCTTCCTGCCAGGCCAGCGGCGTGGCCGTGGCGATGCCCCGCTCCGCGACCTGTTGGGCATGTTCCCACTCGCGGCGAGCCGGACTGCGGCGAACGAGGTGTCGGGCACGGTCCCAGAAGGTGCTACAGCGGTAGTGCTTGACGAAGAAATCCCGTTCACCGGCGGCCACCCGATAAACCGTCCGATGTGGCCCGTGCTTGAAAACGTGAACCGTGCCCGCTCCCAGCCAGTCCTCCAGCCGCAGTCCGTTGGGCCCAACAAGGGTCTCCGCCCAGTCGCGGCGGGCGAGCCAGCGAAGACAATCGGTTCTTCCCTGAACGAAGTCCATGTGCATGCACAGCTTGCAGGTCACAGGAGAGGGGGGGCGCAAGGAGGCAAGACACGCCTCCGCCGAAGATGTAGCAGAGTCGCACCGACGCGGCAAGATAACGGAGGTAGTTTGGATCATGCGGGAAATCTGCGGTATTTTTTAATGGTCATGTGGCGGCCGCTGCCGCGTGGCACCTGGACGAGTCGCGACGCTGTCGTCTATGATTTGGTGGGAGTCCGTTGACCGAGGGACCCGTCGTCGAGGGGGGTGCGATGGAGTTTGGAGGGGGACGGTTTTTTGCTCAGGCCAGGAATGGAGAGGGGATCGATGCCAGTCGCGAAGAGAATGCCACGCGCGGGGCGGGAGAGCGTCATGCGGGAACGGCAGGCCCGTTCGCGCCTTGCCGTGGCGGTGGCGATTGCGGCGATGTGTTTTGTCGCCGCGGATTGGCCCTGTTTCCGCGGACCGAAGTCCAGCGGGGCGTCGGACGATGTCGCCGGACCGACGCGTTGGACCGCCACGGACGCCGTGCTGTGGAAGACGGCCCTGCCTGGTTTTGGCGCTTCCAGCCCGATCACCTGGCAGGGCAGGGTGTTTGTGACCAGCTACAACGGCTACGGCCTTGACGAGGACCATCCCGGCGGGCAGGAAGACCTGCGGATTCAGCTCACCGCGCTGAACCTGTCGGACGGCAGTGTGGCCTGGGCGCGGGAGATCGAGCCGGCGATCCCCGAGCAGGACTACCGCGGATTCCTGGCGATTCACGGATACGCTTCGGGCACGCCGGCCACCGACGGCGAGCGGGTCTACGTGGCCGCTGGCCGGTCCGGGGTGCTGGCCTTCACGATGGCGGGCCGGCCGGTCTGGAGGGCAAGCATCGGTTCGGGCCGACACGAATGGGGCTCGGCCACGTCGGTCGTGCTCCACGGCGATCTGGTGATTGTCAACGCGAGCGTGGAGAGCGGGGCGATCATCGCGCTGACCAAGGCCGAGGGGCAGGAGGCCTGGCGGCGAGAGGGAATTCGGCAGTCGTGGAGCACGCCGCTGGTGGCGGCGGCCGTGGGCGGCCGCGAGGAGCTTGTCGTCAGCGCGGAGGGCAAGGCCTTGGGCCTCGACCCGAACACCGGGACGCAGCTCTGGGAGTGCCAGAGCGTCGACGATTTCGTTTGCCCCTCGGTGGTTGCCCACGGGGGGGTGGCCTACATTACCGGCGGCAGGAAGCCGTTCTGCATGGCGATCCGCCTCGGCGGGCGCGGCGACGTGACGGAGTCGCACCGGCTGTGGAAGACCGAGAAGACGCCCAAGGTGGCGACTCCCCTCTACCACGCCGGACGCCTCCACTGGATCGACCAGCGAGGGAACGCCGTCTGCATCGACGCCGCCAACGGCGGGCTCCTCTACGAGCAGAATTTGCAGGTCGATGGAAGAGGCGACAAGGTCTATGCGTCGCTCGTGCGCGCCGGCGAGAAGCTGTATGGAGTGACGCGGCGGGGCGAGACGATCGTTCTCGCGCCGGGGCCGAAGCTGCTCGAACTGGCCAGGAATTCGCTTGACGATCCGAGCTCCTTCCAGGCGACGCCCGCCGTCTGCAACGGCCGCCTGCTGATCCGCTCCGACCGGTTCCTGTACTGCATCGGAAACTGAACGGGTAGAGGTTATCTTACGACGAAGAAAGGGATGGCAATGCCGCTATTCGAAATTGAGACCGAATCACACATCGTGATCACGTGGGCTGACAACGAAGAGACCGCCCGGGCCGTTCTCGCCGAGAGCTATCCCGCCGAACAGCCGGTCCGAGTGACGAAACGCCCCCGAGACACCTGGGTGATCTCGAAGGCGGCCTTGGGGATTCGCGGCAAGACCGACCCCTGCGCCACCGCGCGCGACTGCCTCGACCGGGCGGCGGGCGACAAGCTCCACGCAATCCGCCTCTACATGCACGAGACCGGCAGCGACCTGGAACGCGCCCGAAAGGTCATCGAGTCGAACATGGTCATGGGGTGGTAGAGGCGTCGAGGGAATGACGAATGCCGAAAGGCGAATGCCCGCTGGATGAAGACGAGGGGCTGAAACACTGACTACGGTGACCTGTGATCTGTAACCTGTCGCTTGTCGCATGCCATCTGTCACCTGCGACTTCGAAACGCTTTGCATGGAGACGTCCAATGGCTTACCCGGTCCGAACCCAGCCCCGTTGCCTGGCGATGCCGCTGGCGGCGCTGTTCCTGGCTCTTGCCCCGGCATGGGCCGGCGCCGGCGAGGCGGCCGACGGCGCCGTGGTCAAGCAGCTCCTCCGCGCCTCGGCCACCGGGGCCGATCTGCTCAACCCGGACGCCTGGGGCGATTACGAGCAGGGGGCGGCGCGAGACGGGGCGGAGATTGTCTGCGACAATGCGGGCGACAGCGGTGGCCGCCGCGGCGCCCGCCAGACCGTCGTTCTCAATCAGACCGAGCCGGAGCCGATCATCGCTTCCGTCGAAAGCCGCTGCGAGGGCGTCTCCGGCTCCCCCGGCGCGGATTACTCGCTCTACCTCGACCTGGTTCATGCCGACGGCACGCCGCTCTGGGGCCAGTCCGCCGCGTTCGACACCGGCACGCACGGTTGGCAGCGGCGGCAGGTGGTGATCGTCCCGAGCAAGCCGGTCCGGCAGGTCAGCTTCTACCTGCTGCTTCGCGGCCGTGCGGGCAAGGCGTGGTTTCGCAACCCGAGACTCCAGGTCCTTCGCGCCGGCGAAGGGACGAGCCTGTTCGACGGGCTGGCCGTGGCGTGCCAGGGGCCGCGCCAGGCCGGATTCCAGGTCCGCGACGCCGCCGCCGACTCGGATTTCGTGCGCCTCCAGCGCGAGGCGCTGGGCTTGAAACTTCAGTGCCGGACGGAGCAGCGCGACGGCGCGGAGCTGTTCGACCTGGTCCTCTCCGACACCTCCGGCAGGGACCGCGCGGTGACGCTGGTCTATGCCCTTCCCGTCGACCCGGCAGGACTCGCATGGCTGGAAGACCCGCGGCGGTCGATCGCCGTCGAGCCGCGGCGCGAATACATGGACGCCGCCCGCTTCCATTTAGGGGCCAACGGGCGGATCTCCCGCTATCCGTTCTCGGCGGTCGCCGGGGCGGGCGAGGGCGTGGCCCTGGGGATCGACATGGCGCATCCGGCCGTCTATCGAACCGGCTACAACTCCGGCACGGGCGAGTTGTTCCTCGCGTTCGACATCGGTCTTGCGCCGGAGAAGCCTTCCGCGCGGCTGCGATTCTGCCGGTTCGGGTTCGAGCCTGCTTGGGGTTTCCGGTCAGCGCTGGCCCGCTACTACGCGTTGTTCCCCGAAGCCTTCCGCTGCCGCACGCCGAAGCAGGGGCTCTGGATGCCGTTCGCCAAGATCAGTAAGGTCGAGGGGTGGGAGGATTTCGGCTTCCAATTCAAAGAGGGCAACGACGAGACGGCCTGGGACGACGAGCATGGCGTGACGACTTTCCGCTACACCGAACCGATGACCTGGTGGATGCGGATGCCGCCCGAAATGCCCCGGACCTACGAGGCCGCCCTGGCCGAGGCCGAGCGGCTGGCCGAAAAGGGTGACGCCCGTGCCAAGGCCCTGCTGACGAGCGGCTTCCATGACCCGTCGGGCCGGTTCGTCGCGCAACTCCTCGACACGCCCTGGTGCAACGGCGCCGTCTGGAGCGTCAACGGGATGCCGGGCATCGCAGGAGAGGTCACCGATTTTCGGCTCAAGTGGAACGCCGACCTGAAACAGCGACTCTACGGTGCGGACGCCAAGGGAGAACTCGACGGCGAGTACATCGATTCGAGCGAAGGCTACGTGACCGCGGAGCTCGACTTCCGCCGCGACCACTTCGCGGCCGCCGCCACGCCGCTGACGTTCTCGTCCGGCGATTGCCGACCGGCGATTTTTCGCGGGCTGGTCGCCTTCGAGTACGTCCGCGCAATCGCCGATGACTTGCACGGCATGGGCAAGTTGATGATGGCCAACAGCACGCCGATCCGCCTTGCGTGGCTCGCCCCGCTGCTGGAGGTCATGGGCACCGAGACCGACTGGAACCGCAGCGGGCGCTGGTCGCCGATGTCCGACGCGGACCTGCTCTACCGCCGCGCGATGTGCAAGGGCAAGCCCTACTGCTTCCTGATGAACACCCGCTTCGAGGACTTTTCTTACGAGCTGGTCGAAAAGTACATGCGGCGATCGCTGGCCTACGGGATGTTTCCAGGCTTTTTTAGCCACAACGCCTCCGAGGGCCATTACTTCACGCGGCCGGAATTTTACAACCGCGACCGCCCGCTGTTCAAGAAGTACGTACCCCTGTGCAAGCTGGTCGCGGAGGCGGGCTGGGAGCCGCTCACGCTCGCCCGATCGAGCGACCCGCGGGTTTACGTCGAACGGTTCGGCGGCCGCTACCTGACCGTCTTCAACGACAGCCGGGAGGACCGCAGCGTCACCCTGGAAATCGAGGCGGCGCTGCGGCGGTCGCCGGCGCCGAGCCGCGACCTGGTCGGCGGCCGGGAGATTGCCTGGCAAGACGGCGAGACAACGCTTCGGCTGGCGGCCGAGGACGTTGCCGTGATCGATCTCGGCGCGGCGGATTGAGATCGGTTCCAGGCGAGAAGCGCCCGAGCAATTCGAGATCGTCAGCCAGTTCAATTTGCCCAAGGGGCCGCAAGGCCCCGCGTGGGCGCATCCAGTGATTCACGGCGGCCGCCTCGATCTGCGGCACGGCGATTGGCTCTACGCGCATGATATTCGACCGGCGCGGAGCGCCGCACGGCCGCGTTCACCGAAGGCGGCGGCGGCGGGCGGCCTCCAATAGCGATCCAGCGGCACTCCGCCCATCGTGGCATTGCATCTTGGCAATTGCTTTACCTGACGTGATAGAATGGAGCCCCCCAGGAAACCGCAGCGAATCGTCCTGGCCATTCTGCTGGCGGCGATCGGCTGTGTGCTGATGATCGGCAGTTCTTCCTATCCGGACGTTGGCCGAAACGAAACCGTCCCACGTTCGCGGCAAGCGAGGCAGATCGGATTGTTCACACGTGCTCTCAAGTTTGTGATGCTGCTCCTGGCGTCGTGGTGCGTGATGACGTTCGTCCACGAGTCGGGCCACATCCTCTGCGGCTGGGCCTGTGGCGGGACCTTGAAGACGGCCGATCTGGCGCCCTGGCATCTGCCCTACAGCATCTTCGATCCCGACCCCCGGCCGCTCGTCACGCTTTGGGGCGGACCGGTGCTCGGCGCGGCAATTCCCCTGGCCGTCGCGATCCTCGTGCGGAGGGACTGGATGTGGTTTGTCGCCAATTTCTGCATCCTGGCCAATGGCGTCTATTTGGCGGCGGCTTGGGTCTCCGGCGCTTCCTACCTGGACACTCCGCAACTCCTTGAGCACGGCGCGCAGCCGGCAGCGATTGCGGTCTACTGCCTGGTGACGATCGGTTTCGGTTACGTGGGGTTCCGCCGGCAGTGGATTCGAGCCCTGGCAGGATTCTCCACGGCTCACCCGTAGCCGCCCATGGGCACGGTTCCCAGGCTGCTCGGCAACGCAAGGTCAGCTCGTCGACGGATCGGCGACTCCAGGCCCGTCGGGGGTGGTCCGCGTTGGCCCCCCCCCCACGCGCTCCGTCGTCGGCCGGAAATCAAACTACGATCAGTCTCTCGTCGGCGTGCTGCCCCACCAGTCCTTGTTGGGCTTGAAGTTCGGATCGAGGTAGCCGGCGTGCTGCTTTTCGCGCGCAGCGAGCCCCTTGGTGCGGATGGCCTCCTCGTCGCGCTTCGCCTCCTCGGCATCGTAGTTCGGATTCGGCCGCGGCAGCCGGGCGCCGGTTTCTTTGAGAAGGCGGTCGATCTTGGCGCGCAGGGCCGCCGCGATGGCCGGGTGTTCGGCGGCCACGTCGGTCTGTTCGCCGATGTCGGCGGCCAGGTTGTAGAGCTCGTCGCGGCCGTCCTCATAATAATGGATCAGCTTCCAATCGCCGGAGCGGACGATCGCCGAGGGCTCGCCTCCCTGGTTGCCATAGTGCGGATAGTGCCAGAAGAGGTCGCGGGCCTCGATCGCGCCCCCCTTGAGCAACGGCACGAGGCTGACGCCGTCGACGTGCTGTCCGGGCCTGGGCGGCAGGCCTGACAGTTCGAGAATCGTCGGATAGAAATCGGCGTGGATGACCGGCGCGGGGCACGCCGCGCCCGAGTCGGCCATGCCGGGCACGCGGATGTAGTAGGGTTCGCGGATGCCGCCTTCCCACTGCCGCCCTTTCCCACCGCGGAAGGGCAAGTTGCAGGTCGCGTAGGCGTCGCCCGACGAAACGCCGCCGTTGTCCGAGGTGAAGATCACCACCGTATTGCCGGCCAATCCCAGCGCGTCGAGTCTGGTGAGCACGATGCCCACCGCCTCGTCCATCGACTCGATCATGCCGGCGTAGATCGGGTTATCCCGCACTTGTCTGACGGGCAAGGTCCGGTCGATGAGGAACCGGTTCCCCCGGTGGGGTCTGGCCGCGGCCTTCTGCCGGTACTTCGACCATCTTTCCGGTGTCGTCTGGATCGGTCCATGGACCGAGTAGAACGAGAGATAAGCCAGAAAGGGTTCGCGCTTGTGCTCTTCGATGAATCGGGCGGTCTCCCGGCCGAGCCGGATCGGCAGCGGCTCGCCGTCGGGCCCGTCTTGAAGGTTCGGGTTCTCGTAAGGCGCGAAGTACCCGCCCTTCGGACTCCCGGCGTCCCAGCCGCCGACGTTGAACTCAAATCCGTGGTCCGTGGGCCATGAACCCGCGCCGCCGAGGTGCCACTTGCCGGCGAAGAATGTGCGGTAGCCGGCAGCCCGCAGCGCTTCGGCCAGCGTCGTGTCTTCGTGCGGCAGGTTGCGGTCGTATCGGGCGGGGAGCAGCTTGGTGTTCCGCTTCCAGTCGGCGTCTTCCGCCGCCCCGATCCAGTCGGTGATCCCATGCCGCGCCGGGCACTTGCCAAGCAGGATGCTCGCTCGCGAGGGGCTGCACACCTGGCAGCTGGCGTAACCCTGGGTGAATCGCATGCCGGTTCTGGCGATGCGGTCGATGTTCGGGGTCTCGTAGAACGGGCTGCCTTCGATGCTCAGGTCGCGGGCGCCGAGATCATCGGCGAGGATGAAGAGGAAATTGGGCTTCGGGGCCTCGGCAAGGGCGGACGCGTTCGCCAGAACGGCCAGCGCGACGGAAAGCGGCAAGGTGCAGCGCATCGGTGGGCTCCTGTTGGGGTATGCGATGGGGAAGGGGACGGTCCTGCGGGGCTCCCGGGCGTTCAGGCCGGGGGTGTTCAGCTTGAGGCGGCGCGCGTCGATCACCTCGCCAATATGCCCCGTCTTGCTCTCCCCCTGCAAGCCGATCGCGCACTGGGGGATGACGATGACCTTGTGATGCACTTGAATGGCTTGCCGCTGGGCCGCTTCTTGTGTACGATAGTCATTCCCGCTCGTTTTTCGCCGTATTGTCGTGACAGGTGCCCCTCAACCCTGGACGGCCGGGTCGGCGTCAAAGCAGGGGGAGCAGGTTTCACTTCTTTGCGGTTATCGATTTCCTTAAGTCATTGCAAGAAAACAACTTGCCAGCGTAGCTCAATCGGCAGAGCACAGCATTCGTAATGCTGGGGTTGCGGGTTCAACTCCCACCGCTGGCTTTTTTTGTTTCTTTCGACCAGCCGTGGCCGGTGCGGCCTGATCGATTTTTCTCAGGCCCCTCCGTCGAGTGGTCCGCTCGGGTGTGTTTCAGTTTGGCGGTGAATCTTATATGGCGCAGACCTTGGATTTCGATCTGAAGCAGGTGGTGCTGGTCAGCGGGACGTTTGGACCGCGCGAGATCGAGCAAATTCTCGACGTGATTTCCGCGGATCCTTCGCAGTTCCGCGTGCTTCGCGAAGTCGTCCAGGAATTGGAGACGAAGGAAGATCCGAGTCCCGCGAGCAACGTGACGCTGGGCGTGTGCCAGTATCTGCTCGGGCGTTATTCGCTGGCCCTATCGACCTTGCAGCGTGGCGACGGGGGCGCGTTGGCTCACTATTACATGGCCAAAGCGTATTTTGGCCAGGAGAATTACCCGGCCGCCATCGAGAGCTACGGTCTAGCCGCCAAGGCGGGGTACAACAGCGACATCTGCGCTTTGGGCCGCGCCGAGGCGAAACGTTACGCCGGGGATGCCGAGGGGGCGCTGAAGGAGCTCGACGACTTGTCGGGCGCGGTCGAACAGACGGCCGAGTACCTCTACCAGCGCGGCGCGACCGTGGCGGCGATCGGAGGAAACCCCTCCGAGGTCGTCGCCCTTTATGAGCGCGCCGTGGACGCGGACCGCAAGCACGCCGGTGCGTTGTTTGGCTTGGCGCTGGAAAACGACCGTTACGGGAACGATGAGACGGCCCTGGAGCTTTACAAGCAGTCGGCCGCCCGCTTCCCTTCGCACGTTGGCGCGCTGGTCAATCTCGGGTTGATCTACGAGGACCGCGGCCAATTCGATCGTGCAGTGCGATGCTACCAGCGCGTGGTCGACGCATTTCCCAACCATCAGCGGGCAGCGCTGTTCCTCAGGGATTCGCAGGCCTCCGGCGACATGTTTTTCGACGAGGACGCGTTGAAGAAACGCGATCGCGTCAGCCAGGTTCTCAACCTGCCGGTGACCGATTTCGAGCTCTCCGTGCGGAGCCGGAACTGCCTCCAAAAGATGGGGATCATGACGATTGGCGATCTCTGCCGCACGACCGAGCAGGAATTGTTGAGCAGCAAGAACTTCGGCGAAACGAGCCTGATCGAGATCCGCGAGATGCTGGCTTCGAAGGGACTCCAGTTGGGGCAGTACGCCACGGAGCGCCCGGCTTCCGAGAGCATCGACACGGAAACGCTCAGCGCCGACGAGCAGGCGGTGCTGCTGCGGCCGATCTCCGATCTGGGCTTCTCGGTTCGCGCGCGGAAGTGCATGGTTCGGCTGGCGATCACGACGATCGGAGAATTGCTGCGGCGGAGCGCCGACGAGCTGCTCGAGTGCAAGAACTTCGGCGTCACGAGCTTGAACGAGGTCCGCGATAAGCTTGCCGCCCAGGGCTTGAAGCTTCGCGGCGAATGATCCGACAGCTCCTGCAAGACGTGGGCGATCGATTGTTTTCTTTCCAGATCGATGCGCGGGACGAGGGGACCGGCGCGCGCTGCGGCTCGTTGACGATCCCACATGGGACCGTGGAGACGCCCGCCTTCATGCCCGTCGGAACGGCCGCAACGGTCAAGGGGCTCGAAGTCGACCAGATTCACGCGACGGGGACGCGGATTCTCCTGGCCAACACCTACCACCTCGCGTTGCGCCCCGGCGAGGAGGTCGTCGCGCGGCTTGGGGGGCTGCACGAGTTCATGGGCTGGAACGGCCCGATTCTGACCGACAGCGGCGGGTTCCAGCTGTTCAGCCTGGCCCAGACGACGAAGGTCACGGAGCGGGGCGCGGTGTTCCGCTCGCACATCGACGGACGGCTCGTCGAGTTGACGCCCGAAGGGGCCGTGCGAATCCAGGAAATGCTCGGCGGCGACATCGCCATGGTGCTCGACCACGTTGTCGGGCTTCCCAACGAGGAGCGCGCCGTACGCGAGGCCATGGAGCGGACGATCCGCTGGGCCGAGCGCTGCCGCCGCGCCGCCGCGCGGCCCGACCAGGCCCAGTTTGCGATCGTCCAAGGCGGTCTCGACCCGCAGCTCCGGGCGGACTGCGCCGGGCGGCTCGCCGAGCTGGATTTTCCGGGCTACGCGATCGGCGGACTGAGCGTCGGCGAGGCCCCCGAAGACATGATCCGCACGCTCGAAGCCACGGTGGCGGCGATGCCCGCCGGCAAGCCCCGCTACCTGATGGGCGTGGGCCGCCCGGTGGATCTGCTTGAAGCCGTTCGCCGCGGCGTTGACATGTTCGACTGCGTGATGCCGACCCGCAACGGACGAAACGCACTGGCATTCACCGATCAGGGGACGTTGCGGCTGCGGAATCTCAGGCACCGGTTCGACGAGCAGCCCATCGAGGAGGGCTGCCCCTGCGCCGCCTGCCTCCGCAGCCGCGGCTACCTGCGGCACCTCTTTCTGGCCGGCGAGATGCTCGGCCCGATCCTGCTTTCGATCCACAACATCACGTATTATCAGCGGCTCCTGGCCGCCGCCCGGGAGGCGATCAAGCGGAACTGCTTCGACGCCTTCGCCGCCCGGAAGATCGCCGGTTGGGCCAACGGCGAACCGGCTGACGAGCGGTAAGGCCATCGCTGGGGCGGCGCCGCCGTTTGGGCTAGGGGCTTTGGGCGGTTTCGGGGCAGCCGCGGGGCGATTCCGACCGGCAGGGGCCCGCCCGCTCTGCACCACCCGACGGGCACCGGCGTCGGTCGGAAGCGCGGTGGGCCGCCGCTGCCGCTGAGCCGATTCTGACATTCACGCTGGTTGTCGACGGATCGGCGATTCCAGGTCCGTCCGGGGCGGTCCGCTCTGGACCACCCTACCAGTGGACCGCCCTACCGGTCTTCCGGTTTTCCGGCCAGAAAGCGGTAGCCCGCATCCCGGATCGTGAGGAAGTGCTTCGGCTGCGACGGGTCGGTTTCGAAGATTTTCCGCAACCGGCGGATGAACTGGTCGGGGGCCCGCGTATTGAGGTATCCCGGCAGACCCCAGACATTCTTGAGCAATTCGCGGCGGGGGATCACGCGGCCTTCGTTGTCGATAAAATACCGCAACAGCTTCAGTTCCAGTTGCGTCAAGCGCAGCGTCTCGGATCGGATCGTGACCTCGAACGTCTCGAAGTCGACGCGGGCCTGGCCGAAGGCAAACGAGCGGAGCGGGCCCGCCGCGGCCCGCACGGTCCCCACGCGCCGCCCGTGCAACGTCAGCAGGCTCTTGACGCGGCTGAGGAACTCGTCGAGGTCGAAGGGCTTGGTGAGGTATTGATCGGCGCCGACATTGAACCCGCGGGTGCGGTCTTCCGAGAGGGTACGGGCGCTGAGGATCAGCACCGGCATGTGATTTTCATCGGCGCGGAGCGCCTCGCAGACGGCATAGCCGCTCATCCCGGGGAGCATCAGATCGAGGATCACCAGGTCGACGCCGCCGGGCGCGTCGGCGATGAACTTCAGTGCCGCGGGGCCGTCGCCGACCGTGGTGACGCGATACCCCTCCGCTTCGAGGTTGTACTTGATGCCCATCGCCAGGTGCCGTTCGTCTTCGACGACGAGGATGTGCTTGCTCGTCATGGCTCACCCCGACGCGACATGCGGCGATCGCCGAGGCCGGCGTCGCGCGGCTCGCCCTCTGGCGGCGTTTCCTTCCGCGCCGCCGGCAGGACTCGCCGCCCCAGCGGCAATCGCACTTCGAAGACGGCGCCCGAGCCGCTCTTCCGATCCAGTGCGCGGACCCGCCCGCCGAGGCGGCGGACGAGCGACTGCACGATGTAGAGCCCCAGTCCGGTGCCCGGCCGTTCCCGTTCGAGCTCCGTTCCGAGCCGCTCGAACCGCCGGAAGATACGCCGGCGGAGCCGGGGGGGGATGCCGCGGCCGTTGTCGCTGATCCGCACAACGGCGCGGCCGCGTGGGTCGACCCGTAGCACGATGTTGACCCGCGGTTCCGCGCCGGCGTACTTGATGGCGTTGTCGATCAGGTTGCGGAAGATGATCTCCAGGTCCACGCGCCGGGCCCGCACAATACAGTCCTCCGCGTCGACATGCACGGTCTCCGGCGGCACGCGGTAGCGGAGGCAGACGGTTCGGGCGCAATCCCGCAACAGCGCGCCGATGGTCACGTCGTCGCGCTCGTCGCAGGCGGACTCCGTATCGAGCCGTCCGGCCTCCAACACCTGGGTGATCAGATGGTCGAGGCGGTCCAGGTCGTCGAGCATGAACTGGTAGAAGCTGGCCTGCTCTTCCGGCCCCACCTGGTGGCGGTTCAGCGTCTGTAGGCAGAGCTTCATCGAGGCGATCGGGGATTTGAATTCGTGGGTCACGCTGTCGATGAAATTCGACTGCCGCCGCGTGAAATTGATCGCCTTAACGGACAGCCCCAGGTACATGATCACGCCGACCAGGAGCAGCGCGATGAACGTCGTGCCGACGGACAGGAGCGTCCAGTTCAAGCCGGCGAACCGCGTATTGGCCAACGCGCCGAACAAGGCCAGGAGGACCCAGCCGACGGTCAATACGGCGAGGATGGCGATCATCACGATCGCCAAGGTAATCGGCAGATGCAGGGACCGCCGCACAGGCATCAGTCGTTGGCGCCCCCAGCGCAAGCGTACGAAATTGCGGGCAACTCCACCCTACGATAGCACAGCGCCGCGCGGGTCGTCAACCGACTGGCGCTCCGCCGAGGCGGCGGCTGGCGCGGTCGCCGCCTCGGCGGCTTGGGCGGGCCGGCGGCGGGGGGTGGCGTAGTCCGATCGCGCGGCGCGGCGCCCTCCGCCGGCGGCGACGCGTTCGCCGGCCTCGTTCCCCTCGTAGAACGTGGGCGGCTCGTAGGTCCAGCCGTGGGCCAACCGTTTTTCTTCCCGCCGCGTCTGCCGCAAGACATAGCGGCCGGCAGCGGCGGCATACAGCCGGCTCTTCCATCCGAACTCCTTGTAGAGTTCATCGAGCAGCCGCGACATTTTCTCGCGCATCGCCGGACGGTCGCGATAATAGCCCTTGGCGGCCCAGGCCAGGGCGGCAAACGAAGTGGCCAGGTCTTGCCCCTCCCAGGCGAAATGGCGGCGAATCCGTTCGTCGGGATGATGCTTGTAGCGCTTCCATCCGGCCAGCGTCGTGCGGATGAACCGCGTGATCGTCGGGCCGTTGACCTCCAAATCGCGCTGGAACGCCCGCAGCAGCAACTCGGTTTCCTGCCCGTCGGAGATGTGGGGATGCCGGTAGTTGAACACCGATTGGCCGTGGATGTCGCTCACGTCGTACTCGCGTTCGTCCTTGATCCGCCCTTGGGCCGACAACTCCGCATGGAGCGGCGTGCCCGGCAGCGGCGTGTAGAGCATGAACTGGTGGAAATCGGAATCGTAGCGGACGGCGTGCTCGATCACCTCGTCGATATTCTCGGGCGTGTGCTCCTCCAGGCCGATGATCGTCGATCCCAGGACATGGATTCCGTGCGATTGCAGTTCGCGGACGATGGCGTAGCAGTCGGCGCCGTCGAGCTTGTTGTACTGGCTGCCCTTCCCCTCCAGCCCCATCCAGACCCGGGAAACGCCCAGGGAGACGAGTTGCTCCAGCGAATAGGTGCGGAGGGCGTTGGCCGAGCTGAAGACGAACATGCTCCAGGCCTTGCCGTTTCGCTCCATCAGTTCCAGCAGCCTCAGGGCCCGGCGCCGATGGAGGAGAAAGTTCTCATCCATGATGAAAAAGGAAGTGGTCTTCATCGACCGTTCGAGCTGGCACATGATGTCGAACAGTTCATCGCCGCTCTCGTAGAAGTTGATGAAATGGCCTTTGCCACCGAACATCGCCGAGGTGGAGCAGAAGTTGCAGCCCATCGGGCAGCCGACCGATGGGATCACCGTGGCCGCCTCCTTCTCCGGCACCAGCTTCTGGCTGATCCCCATCACGCGCGTGTTCAAGCCCGCATGGATGTACGGGTGGCGGATCGGCTGGTCCGCGGCCTCGCCGAGGAAGCGGCGGAACCAGCGGACGCCCTCGCCCCGCACGACGTGGTCGGCGTCGATCCGCGCGGCCAGGTCGGGGATGTTCGCGATGTGGCCGCCGACGACGATCGTCGCCCCGGGCCGGTACCGGCGAACGAGCTGGCACATCGTCTCAACCTTGTGCAGGTTGGGGACGATGCTGCTGATCCCCACGATGTCGTACTCCTGGTCGCGGATCTCCTCGATGAACCGGTCGAGCGTGGGAAAATCGAGCAACATGCAGGGCGCCTGGAGATTGACCTGGATCAGCATCAGCCCCCAAGAGCGGTGGAACATCCGCAAGGAGAACGGGCCCTGGACCCGCGTCACCTGGTTGTGCCACAGTTCCATCGGGTTCAGCAGCCGGCTGCCGTACTCATCGTCCTGGGCGTAGGGGCCGAATACGCTCGTCAGGAGCACGCGGGCGCGCGAGCCGAGGGGATGGGTCGCGCCGGTCTGAGGAACCAGAGGCAGAACGTCGTTAGAATCGCCGATTGTAATCATGGTCGCATTCCCGGTAAGAGGCCGTGCCTGTCAGAATCCGCCGCAAGCGATCCAGCGCCGCCAGGGGCCGACCACACCGTATCTGCCGGCGGGAAGCGGGCGCTGCTCGCGATCGGCGGGGTGGATCGTTGGCTGGTGGTGGATCAACAGACTATCCTATCCCGGATCGTCGCTGACCCCGTGACGGCCGCGTTTGCGTTGTGTAATAGTTCTGTAACACGGCATCTCCAGAAGCCGCCGGCGCTGGCTGCGCAAGTCGAGGCGAGAGACTAACTTGCGCGGCCAGTTCGGCACGGTTGGGAGGCGATCGAAGCTCTTCAGGAAGCGGCGCGCGAAACGCCGGAAGAGGGGCTCTTGATTGGCTTGTCGCGCAGGGGCGAGGAAGTCATGCCAACCGTATTTCGTAAAGATGAACTGGAGATCGCCACGCGCGACCGCATCGAGCTACGCTGATAGGGAAGTCAAGAGGATCCTATGCGTCCTCGAGCGTCCAGGGCTTGCGATACTCGTAATGCAAGAGGTCGTTGGCCTCGGGGATGTTGGTGATTCGCTCGCGCTGGGGATCCCAGTGGAGCGTGGACTCGGTGGCCAGCGAGATGTTGGCCAGCAGGGCCATGCTGGTGGAGCGGTGGCCGATCTCCACGTCGGCATGGGGTTTTTCGCGCGATCGCATGCAATCCAGGAAATTCCCCGTGTGGTCGCGGACGTGCTGCGTGTAACCCTCGCTGAACTTCTGCGTGATCGGCTCCATGCGGAACTCGCGGTCGTCCTGGTAGCGCCCGCCGCGCTCCGGCAGCACCTCGAAGCCGGCGTCGTCGACGTAAAGGGCCCCCTGCGTGCCGCGGAACTCGGCGAAGGCCTGGCGCGGCATCGCTCGATTGCCGCTGGCTTCATACTGGGCGAAGCTGGTCAGCGGGCCGGAGGGGAATTGAAACATCCCTTCCATCGCGTCGGGGGTGGTGCGGTCGTCGTCAATGGCAAAACACCCACCCAGCGCCGAGATTCGCACAGGCCCCGGTTCGTCGCCGATGAGCCAGCGCATGATGTCCAGGAAATGCACGCCGTTGTCGGAAAACCGCGAGGCGTAGAGGTCCCACCAGCGAAACTTGAACGGGGTGATCGTCGCCTGGTAGGGCCGCGATGGCCGCGGGCCGAGCCACATCTCCCAGTCGAGGTCCTTGGGCGGATCGCTTGGCGCGGCCTTGCCGATGCCCTTGGGATACATGTTCGTGGTGTCGAAGGCTCTGGTCACGCTGATCTTGCCCAACTTGCCGGAGGCGATCAACTTGGCCGCTTCGGCATAGGAATGCCCCGAACGCCGATGGGTCCCCATCTGCACGACGCGCCCCGTGCTCCGCGCGACCTCGACCATCCGGCGGCCCTCGTGGATCGTCTTCGACAAGGGTTTCTCGCAATAGACGTCCTTGCCGGCGCGGCAGGCGATGATCGTCTGCAAGGCGTGCCAGTGGTCGGGCGTGGCGATCAGCACGGCGTCGATGTCCTTGCGATCGGTGATCTTGCGGAAGTCGCTACAGAGGTCCGCCTTGCCGCCGAGGAGCCTGGCATTGGCCGCCTCGGCCGCCGACCGCGAGACGTCGCAAAGGGCCGGAACCTCCACGCCCGGATGTTTCAGGAAGAACGCCATCACCTGGCAGCCGCGGTTCCCCGTGCCGATCACGCCGAGACGTATCCGGTCGTTTGCGCCGATCACGCGCCCAGCGCCCAGCGCGCTCAGTCCGAGTGCGGCTGCACTGGTGGTTTTCACGAACGTGCGACGGTCGAGCGGGATGGTCATGGCTGGTTCTCCGGAAGGTCTACGCAAGAAACGTCTGCGAACATTTCAACAACCGGCGGCGGACAAGTCAAGCCGCTGCCGGTGGGCCGGCGCTAGGGTTTCGCTTCCGAAGGCGGCGTCCGCGGCGGATCGCGGTGGGCCGGCGCTGCGGGCCGTGGGATTCCAGCGGTGTCGGGGGTGGACAACTCCTCGGGGCAATGCAAGCTCAACAGGAATTGCCCGCATTGGACCACCCTACGGGGTCTGCGGCGTCGCCGCATCGCGTTTTGCGCGGATCGCGGCGCGCCGCGCCAAGAGCAGCATCGCCGCGCCGAAGGCCGCCAGGAACAGGCCCCACCAGAGGTTGACGTTGTAGCCGAGCGAGCGCTGGTACATTTCGGCGTCGGACCACGTGATCAGCCCATAGAGCGACAGGATGACGCCAATAATCACGAACATCATGCCCATCGGAAGGCGGACATCAAGTTGCATGGTTCAGTTCTCCATGAGGAAGACGCGGCCATCGGCGCGATGGCCGCGGCGGCGCGGCGCCGGCGCGCTCCGATCGTGTCTTTCTCGATTCTTACCAGAAGATCAGGTTCAGCACGACCGCCGCGGCGAGGACGACGGTGCCCAGCAAGGCCGGCTGCAAGTACCAGGGCACCCCATGCTCCTTGATGCGGGGGGTGAGCGAATAGACGAGCCCGCGAAGCTCATCATCGGTTTTATTTCGCCGCGTGGCGAGGGAAACGGCGATCGTGACAACGAAGCAGCCGGTCCAGGCGAAGATCGCGGCCCAGAAGTTCTGGGCCATGTCGACCGGATAGGTGTGGAGGACGTGGCCGCCAACGAGCCAGCCGCCTTTGACGCCGACCGTTGCCCCGGCCGGCAGGGTCAACCCGTGGTGCAGCGCGGCCGCCCCCGTGCCCGCCAGCAGGCCGAAAAACGCGCCGTGGCCGGTCGCCCGCCGCCAGAACATGCCCAACAGGAACGTGGCGAACAGCGGCGCGTTGACAAACCCGAACACGAGTTGCAGCATGTCCATGATATTATTGAACTCGCGCGCCACGTAGGCGCAGGCGACGCTGATCAGGATGCCGATCACCGTGATGATGTGGCCCATCCGCAGGTAGTGCCGGTCGGGCTGGCCGGGGCGGATGTAGCTCTGGTAGAGATCGTATGTCCAGACGGTGTTGAACGCGGTGACGTTGCCGGCCATGCCCGACATGAACGAGGCCATCAAGGCGGTAATCCCGACGCCCAACAGGCCCGAGGGGCAGAACCGTGCGAGCATCACCGGCACGGTCATGTTGAAATCGGTGGCGCCGTTCTCGTCCTTGGGCAGGAAGTCACCCAGCTCGTGGTGCATGGCGATGGCGATCATGCCCGGCAGGATCACCAGGGCGGGAAAGAGCATCTTGGGGACGGCGGCAATCAGCGGCGTCCGCCGGGCCGCCGACATCGAATCCGCCGCCATCGCCCGCTGGACCACCAGGAAGTCCGTGCACCAGTAGCCGAACGAGAGCACGAATCCCAGGCCCATCACCATTCCGAACCACTCGACCCCCATCGGGTTGGCGTCTGGCGAAGTCATGTGCGCCCAGGACTGCGTCCAGGCGCCTTCGGCAAACACCCTGCCCGCGGGATTCGCCGGGCTGGCGGCCACGGTATTCAGCTTGGCCACCAAGGCGTCCCAGCCGCCGACGCTCTCCAGGCCAAGCCAGACCAGCGGCACGAAACCGAACACGATCATGAAGAATTGCAGCACCTCGTTGTAGATCGCCGAGGTCAGTCCGCCCAGGAAGATATAGGCCAGCACGATCAGGGCCGAAACCGCAATGCACAAGTCGTAGGGGAAGCCGAGAATCTGCTCCAGGAGCCGGGCCAGGGCGTGCATCGAGATGCCGGACGAAAAGACGGTCATCACCGCGAACGAGATCGCGTTGAACGCGCGCGTCTTTTCGTCGAACCGCAGCTTCAAGTACTCGGGGACGGAACGGGCCTTCGAGCCGTAGTAAAACGGCATCATGAAGATGCCGACGAAGACCATCGCCGGGATCGCGCCGACCCAGTAGAAGTGGCTGGTCATGATCCCGTACTTGGCCCCCGAGGCGGCCATGCCGATGACTTCCTGGGCGCCGAGGTTCGCCGAGATGAAGGCCAGCCCGCAGATCCAGGCCGGAATCGCCCGGCCCGACAGGAAGAAGTCGCTGCTGGTCTTCATGTAGCGTCGCAGCGCCCACCCGATGCCCAGCACAAACACGAAATACACCGCCAAAATCAGGTAGTCGACCGGGGCGAGAGCAATGCTGAGATGCGGCATGCGTGATTCCTTCAGTGATCGCGGCCGGGGGCTTGTGAGGTTCTATCCCGTTTGCCCGTGATGATACCGGCCGATCCTCGACCCGTCGAGCCCCGGCTTTTCCCAAACGGGGCCTCTGCGCCCATCCCCCGGTCCCGCGCCGGGGACCGGCGAAGTGTATTCGCTGAGAGCGGACAATCGTCTGGCGAATCGTACACGTTTGCAGCGCCGCCAGCCTGGCACCTCGGCGAGGCCGCATCTGGCCGCCAGCTCGGTCCAGCTCGGCCGCTTACTTCCCTTGCTCG
This sequence comes from Pirellulaceae bacterium, assembly GCA_012744395.1. Classification (GTDB taxonomy): domain Bacteria; phylum Planctomycetota; class Planctomycetia; order Pirellulales; family Thermoguttaceae; genus JAAYCB01. The sequence continues at coordinate 9,003 of JAAYCB010000088.1, read as the reverse complement.
CGGTGGCGGACGAAGTTCTCCAGCATTTTCGCGGGCGAGAGGCGGATGTCGTCGCCCCCGAGGACGATCATCCCCTTGCCGTAGCGCCGTGCCAGCAGGTAGGGGAACGTCATCCCGTCGCCGCCGGGCGCGGTCGCCAGCACGGTCCAACCGGAAGCGTCGTCGGGCACGAACCCGTAGGCCGGCGTGATCTGGGTTTTCAGACCGGCGAGCAGGTTGTGCGGCTTGCCGCTCCAGTCGCCCGGCGCGATCAGCGCGGTGGTCCGCGCGGCGAGCGGGAGCTTGCCGCACTGGACCGATTTCACTTTCAGCGCGGGGTCCTGAAAATACTCATCCAGCGGGATTCCCCAATACGAGACGAAAACCGCCACCGCCCCGTTCCTGACCGCGGGAACCAGATGCGTCCGCCAGTAATCGGCGGGGACCTTGTTCGGCCCATGGGGATGGCGGAACCAGTAGGCGTCGCACTGCCCATCGATCGCGCCGAGTTGCTCCGTGCTGGAAGCGAGGTGGATCTGCCAGCCGAGCTCGGTGAACTCCTGGACGATCGCGGCATGGCGCGGGCTCTCGCGGTCCGGCGCCCCGGACCACCAGACGAGCGTGCGGTCGGTGCGGGGGGCGGAGTTGAACAGGAGCACGGCCGGTTGGCGTTGGGGGAATTCGGCGGTGGCAAAGTCCCGCCGCCGGCCGCTGTGCCGCACGAAGCGGGCCTGCCAGGTTTCGTTCGGGTTGGGCGCTTGCCCGAGCGAGGCGAAGGGGATGGCCGTTTCCACTTCCCAGCGGTCCGCGTTCAGTCGGGTCTCCGCCCGCCACGGGGGATTCCAGAGGTCTTCCCGGGTTCCGACGGCCGACTCGCGCCAATCCTGCCGGATTCCCTTGGAATTGACGGCGAAGTGCCAGGTTTCGCCCGTCGCGCCCGAGGACAGCAGCAATTCCACGGCGTCGTCCTCGACGACCTTGTCGTCGTGCCGGGCGGCGGCGGCCTGCAGGTTGTCGATCTCGGCGTCGCCGCAAGTCCACTTGACCAGCAGCGCATCCCTGGTCCACGCCGCGCTGACGCGGGTGGAAAAGGCCTCGGCGCCGCCGGCCGGGGCGAACTTCTGCACTCCGGACGCGGAGGAGGCGAAATCCGACGCATCGGCCAGCAGCGGCAGGTTCAAGCGGGCCGTATCGGCGCCGAGTCGGCGGAGGTCTTGCCACTGGCTGAACAGGACCCGCTCGCGGCGGAGCGCGGCCGCGGCGCGAGCCCGGACGGCCGGGTCGGCGATCTCCGGCAGTCGCCGTTCGGCGGCGGTAAAGGCCGCGGCCGCCTCTTGCTGCAATTCATCCGTCAGCAAATGCGGCGCAGTCGCCAGTGCATTGCCGAGAATCGTGGCATGGATCGGCATCGCGGTCCAGGCCCGATCGATCGCCGTGTAATAGTTGAGCATCGGCTCCGCGGCCTCGCCGAAGACGGTCTGGCACCACGGGTCGAGCACGTCGCGCAGCGGCAGGTCCGGGTCCCAGAGCAGCCGGGCATAGAGATAGATCGAGAGGCGGTTCTGGACGGCGTGTGCATAGACGTCCGGGCCGCTCTTGGGCGAGAGCGAAACCTCGGGAATCAGCGAAACGTGCCCCAGCTTCCTGCTCGTCTTGACCGCGTCGTCGATCACGCTCAGAAACGGGACGAAGCGGCAGTTCCTGGAATAAATGTCGTATTCGTAGGCATAATTTCCGATCGGCAGACCGGTTGCCTGCCAGGCGAGCATCGCCCGCATCGTGTCTTCATTGCGGCGGCAATCCGGATGCCCATACGGGTGGATGTTGCAGCGGCTGTAGCTTGCATATTCAATGAACTCGCTGTTGCGGATCGGGCACTTGGGCACGTCGCGGTAGCCCTGGTAGGCGATCGTGGCGAATTTCAGGTCCGGGAACTCTCTCTTCAGCGTGTCGGTCAGCCGGTTGTAGAACGCGAACCACGCGGTGGAGACGTCGACCTTGGCGCACTGGGGGCAGCGGCAATAGTCCTGATTATCGCTGGGAAAGACGCTGAGGATTTCCAGAAAGGGGCGTTTGCGCAGGTAGGCGGCCGTCTCGGCGGCCACGATCCGGTCGACTTCCGGGTTGCTGAGGCAGATGTTGCTGTTGTAACGCTTGCCGCCGATCTCGGCGAAATACTCCGGGCGCCGGTCGAAGAGGGCCTTCGGCAGGACGACATTGTGGGAGGACCACATCGAGTAAAAACCCCGACGCTGCTGTTCAGGTGGAGCGGCGTGGCGGTGGATGTTGATGAAATTGCGGCCCATCCACTCGCGGAACAGGTCCACATCGCGCCAGTCGCCGCACAGATGGAACCCCCGGTAGGCAAAGCCGGGCCGGTGGTTGAATTTCAATTCCGGCAGGGCCCAGCTTTTCTTATTGGGGATGAATTCTCCGTCGCTTCCGGGCCATAACCAGCGCACTTGAAGCTCGTTTTGCAGGAAGCAGTACACCGCATACAGCGCCGCGCGCGGCTGGTTGCCGGCCAGGTAGAGATTGCCGTCGAGGGTGTAGACGGCCACCTCCTCGACATCGCCCGGGCGGAGATTCAAGGCGGCGGCGCGCGATCCGACGTGCGGATTCTCCAGGTCGCCGAGGACAATCGCCCGGCGGTCCGGCAACGTGGCCGAGACGAGGATTTCGAAGTCCGCCCCGGAGATCTTCTTCAGCGCATCGCGGAGTTCCTCGGCAGCAAACGCTTCCGTCGGGCCGGCTTGGGGGGACAGGCAGATCTTCCAGTCCGTGCGGCCATCCTGGAAGAGCGGTTCGCTCCCCAGGGAGACGCGCGCCATCAGCAAGACGAAGACGGCCCGATGCAAGCACCTGTACATCATTTGAGCACCCTCAGCGTGATTGGCGTTGCGGCAAGGATCGTTTTACCGCGCGGAACGGGGGCCGATCTTGTCGATCGGGATCGGCTCGAAGGCGGGGACTTTTGCCCAAACGGCGGGCAGTTTCGAGAGATCGAGTCGCGGCGGCGTGCCGGCCTCGAACAACTCGGGAAACTCCGCGAGCGGCCACTCGGCATTGTTCGCCCGGTCGATCCATTCCGGGTCGACTTCCTTTTTCAGATCAAACGGCTTTTTGCAGCCGATCATGATGTTGTCGCGCATCGAGTTGCCCATCGGCTGGAGTGGATTCTCGTCCATGGTTCTCGCCAGTCGTGGATACCGCTCCTTCCAGAGGGGCGACTGGTAGCCGAGCTTTTCGCACTTGGCCAAGAGATTCCAGGAGTCGGGCCGGTCGAAGACGATCCCGCGGGGGCCGCGGGCGTCGACATGGATGCCGATCGGCTGGTCGATGAAGATGTTGCCGCGGAACGTGTTGTCGCGTCCGCCGCCCAGGAGCACGCCCCGGTTGCCGCAGCGATAGACGATATTGCCGATGACCGTTTCTCCGCTGTCGCAATCGTCGAGGTAGATCGCCTGGGCGCCGCTGCCGCCCTTGACCGCGACATCGTGGATGTAGTTCCAGCGCACGATGTTTCCCTGGCTGGCCCAGTCGCGGCCCGTGTAGAAGACGCCCACGTCGGCATAGTGGATGCACATGGTGTGGGCTTCGTTCAGTTCCAGAACGTGCTCGTTGCCCCCGTAGGCAACAGCGCCGGTCGGGCCGTGATGGAAGAGATTGTTGGCCAGGCGGTTTCCACAACCGTTGAGAAACGCGCAGCGCCCCCCCTCCCAGTTCAGCCGGCCGACGTGGTGGACGTGGCAGTTCTCGATCGAGCACTCGCCGGGCGTGAGCGTCTTGCGATCGCCGCCGGAAATCCTGATCCCCGAGGAGCCGACCTCGGTAACCTCGCAGCGGGCCGCCGTCATGTGGGCGCCGCTGAGGGAGATTCCATTGCGGCCCATGTTGCGGACCAGGCAGTCTTCCACGCGGCAGTGGCGGCCGTTGCTGATCACGATGCCCGCACCGCAGCCGTTCTCGATCGTCAGGTCGCGGAACGTCAGCCAGGCCGAGCCGTCGGCCCGGATGAGCGGCTGCCGGCAGAGGGTCACTCGGACCGGCGTCTTCTCCACGTCGCCGGGCGGCCAGAAGTAGAGCCGGTTCTTCTGGCGATCGAGGTAATACTCGCCCGGCTGATCGAGTTCCTCGAACACGTGCAGTGCATAGAACGAATGCTTCGAGTCCTTGCGCCACGGCGAGCCGACCCCGTAGGTGTGCATGGCGGCCAGCCGGAGTTCGCCGCTGGCCGGGTCGTAGGAGGCCGCCTTCAAGACCTCGTCGCTCCACTCATAGCACCAGAAGCCGTGCAGCCAGACCCCGCGGTCGAAATCCCACAACCGGGCCCGATCGCCGGGGAACTGGAACGCGCCCGGCCGATAAACGGTCCGCGAGACCCAGTGCGTGACGCCCGACGCCCCGGAATCGATCACCTTGTCGAACTCGGCGAACCCATCGTTCGGCCAGCGGGCGGATTGCATCGGCCGGTCGCCGAAGATGACCTCCTCCTGGCCGTGGTCGCGATGCTTGTCTGGCAGCGGCGCCAGCGGGGGGAAGCCCTGGTCCGCGAGGTCGGCGACCAGGACATGCCGTTTTGCTTCGGCCGAGACGAGCGGCTTCGCCTCGTCGGCCGAGATCGGGCGGAACTCGCCCACGGTCCGCGCGCCGGTCAGCCGGACGGCGCCGGCCTCGGTTCCCCGCAAGATGAGCGGCTGCTCGGCCGTCCCGGCGTGCTGGGCGCCGAGCGTCAGGCCCTTTTCGAGGTAGTATTCGCCCGGTCCGATCCAGATCGTCGCCGGCCCGGCCCCGCGGATCGCGTCGACCGCCTTGGGAATGCTCGCCAGGGGTTTTTCCTTGGTTCCGGGGTTTGCATCATCCCCTTCTCTGGCGACATAGACGTCGCGAGCCGTCGCGGACAGCGTCACCCCCCAGATGGCGCAAACGACGGCCAGCCGGTAGATGGCTTGGCGCATGGCAAGACTCCTTCAATGTGGGACGGATCATCACCGGGCCGATCGGCTTCTTCCGCGACACTGTAACCGATGGCACGGCGGGCTGGCAAGCGTGCGGAGCGAGTCTTGGGGCAGTCGACGGCGCCGGGCTGGGCCCGCCAGCGCGGAGCGGAGCGGGGCGGCGGCGGAGTTGGCTGGAGGGCCCGGGCCGCCCGTGGACGCGTAGAATTCGCAAAGCACGTAGATTCTTCGACGTCTTGATCTTCCGTCTGGTTTGGCGGAAACTTAACTGTTGCGCCTGGAATCGAGACATTCCGATTCCGCCCGTTTGCCCTGCGAGTCTTCGTTCATGCAGAATACCGCAGCAGCAGAGCCTCCTGCCGCCGAGGGCACCGCCGCCGATTGTCCGCCGCAGCCGGGGCGGCTCTGGTCGCGGGTGATGTCGTGGTCCGCTTGGGCCATCTTGGCCGGGTACATCGTCGTGCTCGTCCTGCGCGTCCAGGTGAAGCGCCGGTCGGTCACGCACCCCGCGGAACTGACGCTGGGCGATCTACTCCGCTGGCGGCAGTTGCTGGCGGAATCGCTGGCGGCTTTCGTACAGACGGGCCTGTGTTTCTTTCTCTTCGGGTTTCTGGTCGCGGCGGCAATCGGCGCCGCTCCGGCGGGCCGCAGCGCGGCTCGGGGGGCGGTCGGCTGGGGGACCTTCCTGGCGCGCTGGCTGCTGATCGGCGCGCTTGGCGCCGGGCTCTGGGTGTCGCTCTGCCTGGCCGAAACAGGCCGGCTTCCCGGCCTCGCCCTGTCGTTCGTGCCGCTGGCGGGCTATCTGCCGGGTCTGTGGGTCGGCCGCGGGCTGGCGTGCGGCCCCCGCGCGGCGGCCTGGCTTGTGCCAAAACTCGCCCTGGGGCTGGCCGTGGCCGCCGCCGGGCTGGCAGCCCTGGGGCTTCTCACCACCGCCAGGCAGCCGCTGGCCTTGGACGTACCCCAGGTGACTTCCGCCGACAAGCGGCGGCTCGTGGAGATTTTGAAAAGACCGAAACCTTTGGAGGGCGGGTCGCGATCGCTCTATCTGGCGGAGAACGATCTGAACCTGATTCTCGCCATGGGCATGGCCCAGGTCGTCCCCGGGGGCAAGGGGTTGATCGCACTGGATGAGGGCACGATCTCGGCGGTCGTGTCGCTTCCCTTGAACGAGTCGGCGGGGCTGCGCCGCTGGTATCTCAACGGCCAGGCCGCATGGCAGCTGGAGCTCGAAGGCGAGCGGCTCAAGGTCCGCTTTCTCCATTGCCGCATCGGCCGGTTGGCGGTTCCGCAGTTCCTCCTCGACCAGACGCTTGACGCGATGACGGTGATGGTGCTGGGCGACCGTGATTTGAAGGCGGTCGTCGCCGCGCTCGGCGCGCTGCGCGTGCACTCCGACGGGGTCGAGGCCGTGCTCGTGTCGCGGGGGCTCGTCGACCGCGTGCTCCCCTCGCTGGTGGCCCGGTTGGGGCGGAATCCCGGCATGGCGGTGCGGACCGCGGTTTACTACCGCCACCTGATCGTCGCCGCCCGGCAATTCCCCCAGGAAGGCCGGTTTTCCGCCTTCCTTCGCGCGGCGTTTACCCTGGCGAGGACCCGCTCGCGCGAGAACGACCCGATGCTGGAAAACCGGGCGGCGATCCTAGCGCTGGCGATCCTGCTCGGGCACCGGCAGATCGAGCATCTGGTGGGGCCGGTCAGCGACGACGCGCTCCGCTCGGAGGCGCGCCGGCTTATGGGCCGGGTGACGCTGAGGGGTCGGCCCGATTGGTGCCGCCACTACTTCGTGAGCGCGGCGCTGGCCCTGTTGTCGAATGAGTCACTCAGCGACGAGGCGGGCCTGCTGAAGGAGGAACTCGATGCCGGCCGCGGCGGCAGCGGCTTCTCGTTCTCCGATCTGATCGCCGACCGGGCCGGGACACAGTTTGCCCTGGCGGCCACGCGCGACGAGGCGGCCGCACGGCGGATGCAATCCCGACTGGCCGACGGATTCCAGCTCGGCCTGGTCTTCCCCGAAGCGGCCGATCTGCCGGAGGGCATCTCCGACGAGCAATTGGAGAAGGACTATGGCGGCGTCGGCGGCGCCGAGTACAACCAGGTGATCGGCGAGATCGAGCGTCGCCTGGCGGGCTGTGAGGGTCTGCAATAGGCCGGGGAGATGCGGTTTGCGAGCGGTCTGCCCCCGGAATATCCTGGTAGACATGGGAGAGCTGCGCGAAAAAGGCGGTCGGTTAGTTTGCGGCGTGCGGGAACCGACAGGCTATCGGCCAGGGCCCACACAGGGCCAGTCCCCGTGGCGAACGGTTTGGCGTGGTGGGAGGAGCGGAGGTTCCCAAGCGGGAGCTTGGGAACCAGGAAAGAAAAAGGTGGTGCAAGTAGCGGGAGAGTTCCCAAGCGGGAGCTTGGGAACCAGCAGAGACGAGCACGGAAGCCAGGGACCTGTTAGCGGTAACCTGTAGTCGAGACGCCCGATGTTCCGCCTCCTGGAGGACACCCAGCAGCGGCGTTGCGTTCTGACCGTGCTCATGGGCGCGGCCCTGCTGGTCTACATGACGGGTGCGGCCGAGGTGGTTTGCGGTTTTGACCTCGCCATGCTCGCCGCGCTGGTGGGCGGCATGCCCGTCTTCTATTCAGCTGCCGCCGGGCTGGTTCAGGGAAGGCTCTCGGCCGATTTTGCCGTCAGCCTGGCGGTGCTTGGCGCGATCTACCTGGGCAGCCGGGGCGGAGACGCGGAGCAGATGTATCTGGTCGCCGCCGAGGTGATCCTCGTGATGCTGATCGGGAAGGCCCTCGTGCAGGCTGCCGTCAACAGGACGCGCGGCGGGATCGAGGCGCTCGTGGCCTTGCGGCCGGCAACCGCCCGAGTCCGCTCCGGCGACCGCGAGCAGTTCGTGCCGATCGACGAGATCGAGCCGAAGGACATCGTGATTGTCCGGCCGGGCGACCGGATTGCCGTCGACGGCGCGGTGGTGGCGGGCAGTTCGGCCGTCGACCAGAGCCCGCTCATCGGAGAATCGTCGCCGGCTGACAAGACGATCGGCGCGCGGGTCTTCGCCGGCACGATCAACCTCCACGGGACGATCGAGGTAGAGGCGGAGTGTGTCGGCCAGGCGACCGGGCTGGAGCGGATCATCCGGCTGGTCGAGCGCGCCGCGTCGGACAAGGCGCCGAGGCAGCGGATGGCTGACCGATATGCCACCTGGTTCGTTCCGATCGTGCTTGGGGTTGCCCTCGTCTGCTACGCAATCAGCGGAGAAATCCTCCGCTCGCTGGCGGTCCTGGTCGTGGCCTGCCCTTGCGCGCTGGTCCGGGCGGCTCCCACGGCGATTGCCGCCGTGATCGGCGGGCTGGCCCGGCAGGGCGTGCTAGCCAGGGAAGGAGCCGCGCTGGAGACGCTCGGCGGGCTGCGGTCGGTGGTATTCGGCAAGACCGGCACGCTGACCCTGGGGCGGCCGCGGATCGCCCGAATCGTGCCGGCCGGCGGCTATGTCGAAAACGACGTCTTGCGGCTGGCGGCCGCCGTCGAGCGCCATTCCGATCATCCGCTCGGAAAGCTGATCGCCGAGCGCGCGGCGGCCGAGGGGTTTCACCCTGTCGAGTCGAAACGTTTCGCGGCCCATGCGGGGCTCGGGGTGGAGGCGATGGTTGCCGGGCGGCGGCTCCGCGTCGGCAGCCCGCGACTGATGGAGCTGTGCCAGGTCGCCTTGCCCGAGGCCCTGCGGCAGCAGGTCGACGGGTTGTCCGCCGCCGGCTACGGCGTGGTGCTGGTGGCGAGGGATCGGGAGGCGGTGGGCGCGGTGGCCGTCCGGGATACGGTTCGCCCGGAGGCGAAGGCGGCCGTCGCCGGGCTTGGTGCGTTGAAGATCGAACGGATCGTGCTGCTGACCGGCGACAGTCCGGCGGCCGCCCGGACGGTGGCCGAGGAAGTCGGCATCGGCGACCTCCGCACGGGCCTGATGCCCGGCGAGAAGGCGGCGGCGGTCCACCAGATTCAGCAGGAAACGGGGCCGGTGGCGATGGTCGGCGAGGGGCTTAGCGACGCCGCCTCGCTGGCCGCCGCCGACGTGGG
>JAAYCB010000087.1 GCA_012744395.1 Pirellulaceae bacterium | reverse complement strand
CGGTTGGTGAAGTGGTGCAATCATAGGTGTTGGGCATCAACAGTCAAAAGTCAAGGGTCAACAGCCAGCCATCCCCCGCGGGCGGTCACGTCTCCGACCAGTTTTCGATTTCCAGGCCGGGGATCCCGGCCAGCTCGCCGGCCTTGCTCGTCGCCAGCGTCGCCCCCAGGCTCAGCGCGTGGGCGGCGATGATCGTCTCCAGGGGGCCGAGGGGCAGCGTCTCGCGCTCCAGCTCGGCCCGCAGGGCGCCGTAGCGCGCGGCGGCCGCGGAATCGAAATGCGCCACCACCAGCGGCGCCAGGAAGGCGTCGAGCGCCGCGTGGTTCTGTTGCGGGTAAGCGCTGCGCTCCGCCCCGTGGCGGAGCTCGCCGACCGTCAGCGAGGAGACGCCCAGGTCGTCGGCCGCATGTTGCAGAATCCGGTTCAGGGCCGCCGCCGGCTTCCGCTTGATGATCGCGATGCAGAGGTGCGTGTCGAGCAGGTACTTCATCGGCAGACGTCCTCCCCAGCCTGGACCTCCGCCTGGACGCGGTCCTCCAGGTAGTCTTCCGTAAAATGCTGGAGGCTGTCGAAGAGCGATTGCCAGGGGCCGACCTTCCTGGGCACAAGGACGACCGAATGCCCGACCTGGATCACGAAGACTTCGCCGTCTTCCAGGCGAACCTCCGCCGGCAGGTGGACGGACTGGCCGTCGCCCGGCGTCGTTACCGTTGCGGTTTTCATGGGTTGCTGCTCCCGCCGCTGGTCGATGGATCGAAGATCAAAAAAAAACGGGAATCCTCCCGGACGCCGAATCGCGGCCCCGTTGCTTGCGCCGACGGAATAACCAGAGCCGCCCAGCCCCCCAGAACACGCGCCGCGGATGTGGCGAATCATCTGAAGTATAACCTACCGGCGCGGGTCGCGGGCGATTTTTCCAGGCCTTTTTTTCTGTTTTCCGCTTCCCGTCTTGGGCTGTTCAACCCGGCCGATTCGTTTCAGGCCACGCCGCGGCGTCCAGGGCGGGCGATTGCCCCCTACCCCTGCGCAAGTTCCTTCTCCTTCTCCGTCTCCTGGCCGTAGTACTTGTTCATGTCGTCGTTGCCGTTGCCGTAGCCGTAGCCGTAGGTCGCCCCGGAGCCGTAGCCGTAGCCGTAGCCACGGCTGTAGGTGAAGCCGTGGCCCTTGTCCGAGCTGTTGACCACCACCCCGAGCAGGTGGCTGCCGATCCCGGCGAGGATCTGGCGGGCCTGGATCACCCCGGGCCGTCCGTGCTTGGTGATCCGCACGGTCAGCAGGACGCCGTCCGCCCGCGGGGCGATCACCGCCGGGTCGGAAACGGCCAGGACCGGCGGGCTGTCGATGATCACCAGGTCGTATTGCTCGCGGAGAAGGTGCACGAGCTGCTCGAATTCGGGCGAGGAGAGGACCTCCGCCGGATTGGACGGCTGGCGGCCGCAGGGGAGCAGCCAGAGGTTCTCCACGCCCGAGGCCGCCACCGCGTCGTCGAGCCGCGCCTCGCCGGCCAGCAGCTCGACCATGCCGGCGTCGGGCTGGATGCCGAACACCCTGTCGACGCGGGGGCGGCGGAGGTCGCCGTCGACCAGCAGGACCCGCTTGCCCGACTGGGCGAACGAGACCGCCAGGTTGGCGGCCACCGTCGTCTTGCCGTCGCGGGGGCTGGCGCTGGTGACCTGGAGCACGCGGCACTGGGCGCCGCTGGCGCTGAACCGCAGCGCTGTCCGCAGCCCGCGGAAGACCTCGGCGAAGCGGCTCGCCGGGTTGTGCGCCGCGATCACCGACGGGTCGATCCCCGGCTCGCCGCCGCGGCGCCGCCGCTTGATCGACGTGCTCGGCACGTGCGCCATGATCGGCAGCCGCAACGCGCGGTGGAGCTCGTCCGGACTGCGGAACGTCTTGTCGCTCAGCTCGACCAGGTAGGCCAGGCCGCAGCCGAAAAACAGCCCGCAGACGCCCCCCAACGCCAGCACGAGCGGCAGCACGGGCCAGCTCGGCTGTTCGGCCTTCTGGACGGGCGCCAGGACCTCGGTGAGGAAGCCGCCGTAGTCCTTGATCAGGTTGATCTCGCGGAGCCGGTCGACGACGACGGAGTAGAGCTGGCGGAGCTCGTCGAGTTCCTCGCGCTTCAGCTTGTCATCGATTTCGTAGGTGGACAGGTCCTTGGCCGACTTCTTCTCTTCCTCGGCCAGCCGCTCCAGCTCGGAGCGGCGCTTCTCCAGCTCGGCCAGGTCGTGCCGCAGCAGTCCGACGTGGGCCGACAGCAGCTCGGCCGGCTTGAGCCGCTTGTTCTCCTCCTGCTGGCCGTCCTCCGGGTCGTCGAACCTGGCTTTCTCCTCGAGAAACGCCCGCGTCAGGCGGATCTGCTCGCGGACGGTCTGGACCTTCGGGTGGTCGCTGGAAAAGTCCTCCAGCAGCGTGGCTTCTTCGAGCAGCAGCGACAAGAGCCGCTGGTACTCGGTCTGGGCGGATTGCTGGCGGACGGGATTCTCTTCGCGGTACTTATGCCAGTCGTCTTGGAGCTTCTGGTCGGTCGCGCTGAGCAGCAGGTTGAGCCGCTGGACGTCGCTTGAGCTGAGCAGGGCGAGCCGCTCCAGGTCGCTCATCTCCAGGTTCTCGGTCTTTGCCAGGGCCTCTTCGATGACCTCCAGCCGCGACTTGGCCTCGGTGTGCTTGACGGCGATTTCCGACAGCGAGGCCTCGACACTGGCCAGCCGCTGCTGGTGGACATTCAGGCTATTTTCCCCCTGCCAGAGGAGCGGGGCCTCGGCGCGGAACTCGCTGTATTCGTTCTTCTTGACCTCCAGGTCGCTCTTCAGCTTCGTCATCGCCTCGGTGATCAGGTTGACCGCCTCGGAGCTGGTGTCTTCGAACGTGCCCTTGAGAAACTCCTCGTAGCTGCCGACGATCGCCTCGAGGATCGCCGCGCAGTCGTCGGCCGAGGGCCCCTTGTAGGTGGCGGCCAGAACGCTGGCGTCCTTGGCCTTGCCCTCGCCGCCGCGGGTGACTTCGAGGTTCCCGATGATGTGCCGGACCGGGCTGCCGTCGTTGGCCACAACCTTCGCCAGCGTGGGGAGCTTGAGCAGATCGGACTGGTCAATCGCCTGCTGGATCACCCGCGGGCTCTGGAACAGCTCGATGTGGGTGGCCAGGATATCCTCGCCGGCCGACCTCTGCTGAAACTCGGTGCCCTTCGAAGCGCCCTGCGAGGGGAGGCTCGAGT
>JAAYCB010000086.1 GCA_012744395.1 Pirellulaceae bacterium | reverse complement strand
GTGCAGTGGGCGGTCCAGAGGGCGTTCCGCGCGGTGTCGAAGGTGGCGTTGCCCTGGAAGCCGGGTTGATCGATGGCATACTGGAACAAGAGCATGGTCAACAGCGAGTCCATATCGCCTTCGCAGGCGGCCGGCACGCCGCGATCGCGGAGGCGCGTGAACCCCAGGCACGGGAACCCGCGGGGCAGCCACCCCATGCAGGTTCCGATCGCCAGGGCGTCCGCCCGCTCCTGTTCCATCAGGCGGTCCAAAGCCACGCTGACTTGGGCGGCTTTCTCGATGTCTTCCTTCGTCGGCTCGATGATCTCTTTGGCGCCCTTGGTCCACGCCTCGATCTCCGCGCGGACCGCGTCGCCGTCCACCGCGTCGAGTATCTCGTCGAAATCCGCCTGCTCGCAGAGCACCACATCGGCGCCGAGCCGGTTCTTGATTTCCTCCGGCGAGCGCGCCGCCTCCGTGCCGCGGGCCGGGGGGAACAGGAGGATTCTCGTCTGCCGCATCATCGGGATCACGCGGAGCAACCGCAGGGCGCGCTCCACTTCGCCGAGGTCGCTGCTGGCCAACAGCGCGACGCGGTGGCCCTGGCGCCGCCACCGGGGCGCATACATCCAGTCATGGCCGCTCGCCGGCAGCGCGAACACCGCCAAGGGGCGTTCCGAATCGAGGATCGGGGGCACGACGCGCATCAAGGAGAAATTCTGCACGTTGATCGCCAGGACCGGCGCTTCCGGGCCGGCTTTCTCCAGCAGCGCCGCCGTCTCCTGGGGGCTGGTCGCGTGCCCGACAACCAGCTCGATATTCCCCAGCTTCTTTTCCGCTTCGGCAAGCCGGGCCTTGACCGCCTCGATCTGTTGAACATCAGCGCCCCAATTGCGATCTTCCGGCTGGGGAGTCCCCGTGAAAACAACACAGATTCGCGATTTGCCGCGCGGCTGCTCGGGCGGCGTCTCGGAAGCCGCCGCCTGCGCCCAGGTCGCGCCCGCCAGCAGCAATCCGCTGGCGGCGCCCACCCCCAAGAACTCCCTCCGCGTGCAGTGCTCACACATTGCCAGGTCCCTTTCTCAAAAGTAACGGCTGACTACCGCTGACAAGCCCCGGAGACGCAACCGCGCGTGCCGAACCACGAACATGTCGGGCCCATTGTCGTGAGACGGAGAGCGGCCTGTCAAGAAAGGCGGGCAATCGCCGGCTTGCAGAGGGCCCGCTCGGAGGCCGGAGCGGACGCTCCGCGCCGCCGATCCTCCGCGCGCCCGGCAGCGTCGACTCCAGATTTCGGCCACCCCGGAGGCCGCGGATTCCGCGCCGGCTGCGCAGCGCGAATGCTTGGGTTCTCCCCCGCCGCCTGTTACGATGAGCCGGACGAATTTCGCCGCGCCGGCAGCCGGCCGAGGCCACGGCAAGCCGGCGGGCAATTGCGGACGACCGACGGGAGATGATGCCATGAACGGGTGCCGGATTTCTCTTCTCTGGATCGCGACGCTCGCCGCCCTGGCCAGCCGCACGGGCGCGGCGGCCGAACCGATCCTGATCGTCGACGGCGGCACGCCGCGGGCCGTGGCGGTCGTCTCGGCCGCATGCGATCCGCAAACGCGAGCCGCCACCGAGCTGCTTGCCCAATATATCAGAGAATCCTCGGGAGCAGAACTTGCGGTCGTTCCGGAAGACGATCCCGGCGCCGGCGGGCAACCGGTCGCGATTCACGTCGGCCCGGACGCGTACGTGCAAGGCCTCGACTTGGGGCTGGAGGAGTTGGACGAGGACGGTTTCGTGATCCGCGGCGTGGATGAGAAGACGGTCGTCATCGCCGGCCCGACGCCGTACGGCACGGAGTTCGGCGTCTGCGAGTTCTTGGAGCGCTACCTGGGTGTTCGCTGGCTGATGCCGGGCGATCATGGAACGGACGTGCCGCAGCGGAAGACGATCGAAATCCCGCGCGAAGAGGTTCGCCAGGAGCCGGTGTTCTTCTCGCGGTTGTTCAGCGGGCTTTCCGGGGCGCAGACAACCTGGGCTCGGCGAAACCGAATGCACGGCCGCGTGCAGTTCCACCACAATCTCCAGCGGCTCGTCGCGCCGGAGACGTATGCCCGGACGCATCCAGAATTCTTTCCGATCCGCGGCGGCCAGCGCTACATCCCGCCCGACAGCAACACGCACGGCTGGCAGCCCTGCTTCTCGGCCCCGGGGCTGGCCGAGGAGGCGGCCAAGACGATCTGCGCGTATTTCGACGAACACCCGCAGGCCGAGTCGTATTCCCTCGGCGTCGTCGATTCCAGCGGCCACTGCGAGTGCGCGGAGTGCCAGGCGCAAGATCCGCAGGAGCTGAATTTCCTCGGCCGCCGCGACTGCTCGGACCGCTACTATGGCTGGTGCAACCGGGTCGTCGAGCGCGTGCTCAAGGAGCATCCCGACAAGTGGTTTGGATGCCTGGCCTACAGCGAGGTGGCCCAGGCGCCGTCGCGCGTCGCGATCAACCCGCGAATCATCCCCTACATGACCTACGACCGCATGAAGTGGATCGATGCGGAGCTTGCCGCCGACGGCAAGCGGATCACCGAGGCCTGGCAGGCGGCCAGCCCCGTGCTCGGCTGGTACGACTACATCTACGGCTCGGCCTACTGCGTGCCCCGGGTGTGGTTCCACCTGATGAGCGACTACTACCGCTACGCCCGGAACCACGGCGTCCGGGCGATGTACGCCGAAGCGTATCCCAACTGGGGCGAGGGCCCCAAACTGTACGTGTCGCTCAAATTGCAATGGAACCCCGACCGCGACGTCGACGAGCTGCTCCGCGAGTGGTATGTCCGCGCGGTCGGCCCCGATGCGGCCGGCGACCTGGCGGACTACTACGCCGATTGGGAAGATTTCTGGACCCTGAGGATCCTCCAGTCGAAATGGTTCACCAAGGGCGGGCAATACCTGCGGTTCAACAGCCCCGCGTACCTGGCCGACGTAACCGGCGAGGACATGGCCAAGAGCCGCCGGCTCCTGGAAAACGTGCTGACGAAGACGAAGACCCCGCAGCAAACGGCGCGGGCGGAATTGCTGATCCTGGCGTTCGAGTATTACGAAGCCTCGGCGCTCGCTTACGGAGGCCACCGCCGAGCGGAGGAGGCGGTCGTCGCCAGCGAGGCGGACGCGCTGTGCCTGCTGGAGGAAGCGGCCCGGCGGCTGGAAATGGCCGGCAAGCGGCAGCGGCTGGTCGCCGAGGTCTTTCCCAAGCGCCGGGAACTGCTCCACCCCATCGACTTCGATCGCTATCCGCTGTTGCGCGGCGACACCTGGGGGGCCGGCCTGATCTGGACGGTGTTTGACTTCGCCGGCCGCAGCGAACAAGTCCGGAAGCGGCTCGCGCTGCTCGCCCAGTCGCCGGGGGCGGCGAGCCTGCCGGCCAAGACGATGCTCGTGATGCTCGACGCGCCGGCCGACTCGCTGTCGAAGAACCCCTCGTTCGAGACCCCGGACGGCGCGTGGCCCGCCGCCTGGACGCGGTGGGTCAAGGAGAGCATCGGCACGATAACGATCAGCCCGGCCGCGGCGCACTCGGGCGGCGCCGGCGTGTTGTGCAAGGGGATGCGGCGGGGCGGACCGCTGCAAACGATCGCCATGGCGCCGGGTCGTTACGCCGCCGTCGCCATGGTCCGCGTGCCCAAGGAGCCCCGGGGCAACGCCACGATCACGCTCAGCATCACTCCGCTGGACGAACAGAACGCCAACCTGCCGGCCGTCTCCACGGTTGTTCGCGCGAAGGCCGGCGATTGGACACGCCTGGCGGTCGCCGGCGAGATCCCCGCGGCGATCAACAACAAGCCGGTCAAGTCCTTGCGGCTGATCGTCGTGGTCGACGGCTTCGGGCCGGACGAAGAAGTCCACCTCGACGATCTGGCGATGTTCAAGCTCGATTGACCGGCAAGCGGGCCGGCCGCGGCGCCGCCGGAGCGGATTGCCTCGACTTCGGTCACGGGCATTCGGTGCGCGGAAGCGACTCCTGAAGTTCCCTTCGCAGCAGGGCGAAGAATTCGTCCTTCGCCTGCCGTTCGATCCAGGGCAGGTGGCCGCAGTTCTTCAGGAGGATGAAGCGGAAGTCGTTGACGGCGGACGAGAGCGGCGACTGGATGCCCTCGGCGGGATGGGGATCGTAGTCGCCGTGGATTGCCACCACCGGGCAGCGGATTTGCGGAGCCAGGCCGAGCAGCTCTCCGCTCCGCCTGAGCTCTTGGGCCTCGCTCCAAACGGCGCGGTGAATCGGAAACGAGCACTCGGGCGCCTCGGTGTCCAGCGCCGCCGGGTCGTAGGCGTCGGCCTTGGTCATCAATCCGCCAAGCCGGGCCAGGACGCGGTCTTTGTCGGACGCGGCAGGATCGTCGAGGGTTTCGGCGAGGGTTTCGGCCAGTTGCTGCTCCTCATGGCTGAGCCGGCTGACGCGGGTCTCCTGGATTCGCGCCGCGGAGGCCTCTTCGTACACGCCGCTGCCGACGAGGATCAGCTTGCGGACCAGTTCGGGGTGGCGCGCGGAGAAGATGAATCCGAGCATCGCCCCCCACGACGATCCGATCAGGACGAGCGGGGGACTGCCGCGGTCCACAATCGCCCCGCGCAGCTCCTCGACCTGCCCGGCAATCGAGTCGGCCCGCTGGATCGGTTCGAGCACGCCGTGACCGGCTGCAAGCTCCCGCGCCACGGGGGCCATTCCGCCCAGGGCGCCGGGGCCTCCGTGAAGGACGGCGACACGCAACGGCGGCTTTCCGTGAATTCTCGGATTCTGCAAAGGGGCGGTCCTCGCCGGTGGTCATCGGCTGGTTCGCTGCGCTCTGAGAGCGGCCGGTTGGCAGGTTGTCGGGAACAGGCGGACGATCGCCATCGCCCACGCGGCGATCACCGACTAAGAAGCCTTGACCGAGTCGGCCTGAATCTGCTTGAGCGTCCGGCCGAGCTTCTTGCCCCGGTTGCCGGCGCCGAGGCGCGGGGCGGTTGCGGCCGGTGAATCCTGCAAGAATCCCATCAGGCGTTGCTGGACATCGTCTTTTTGGTGGCACGTGCCGAGACAGTCCACCGCGTCGTTGACGCCGAGGATGACCGATTGCTTCACGCCCGCTCGCAGCCAATCGAAGAAATTGAAGTTCATCGCCGACTCCTCCTGTTCAAAGGCTCCTGGCACACTCGCTGGTTCCCAAGCTGAAGCTTGGGAACCTTCCGTCTTGAAGAACGACTGATTTCGATCATCCGGCCGCCTTGCGGCACGGGTGACCGAACCAACCGGCGATACCGCGCGGAATTGGCTTGGAAGCGTATGCAATGGCGCGCAACGTGTCCAGGCCAATCGCGCACACCCTGCCAAAGAGGGAACAACCTTGGGCTGCCGGCGGGGACTGCCCCGTTTGTCCGCGGCCGATCCCGGGTAAGCGGCATCGAACGCGGTGCTTGTGAGCGAAGGACGGGACGGTCCCCGCCGGACCAGCGGAGGGGGCCTGCGGCCGCGGCTTACGACGGTCTTCGTGGCTGCCGGGGCATCTCGGCGACCTCGGTGCTCCACAAGGGGTTTCCGCACTGGTTGCAGAGCTTGCTCGGACTTAGAGCCGCGAAAAGCCAGATCGGCAGCCACAATCCGAGGGAACACACGGAGAGCAGGAAGTGCTTCCCGTGGTTGACCGGGTCGTAGTGATACTCGACATCCCTGGCGCAGTGGCTACAGTGGACAAGGTCCGAATTGGCCATCGATGAATTCCTCTTCGCGTAAAGATCGGTTTGGATTGGTCGTTGATCTGCACATGCCGCACACCAGGCGGGCCGCGCGGCTCGGCGGTGCGGCCGGCCACGGGCCGGGGTGGCGGCGGAAGAATCGGACACGCCGCAGCGGCGGATCAGCAGGAACGGCCCAGCGGCGCCGGGCCGTTTCTTGCCAGGGGCGTACACTCGCGGCACGCTTGGGGTCCGCAAGGGAATCGCGCCCGGGCTACCGCTCGTGGAGCCCAAGGGGGCCACGGAGACTTGCGGGCCACGTCCCGGGGGCATTCCTTCCGAGCGGGGAACGCAGATTAAACGACCCAAGTGCAGAAGAGGACCTGAACCGATCGACGAGGGCGGAGCTGCTGCGCTGGGGCCGGTCGGCGCCAGCGGCGCGGAATGAGTTGATCCGCACGGCAGGCAGCGGCGCCGGTGGAGAAAATCGGTTTCCAGCTGGTCAGGTCAAGCTGGGGTCCGACGGGCCTTTCTTGGGGGAGCGCTTCGTGCAGCGGCAGGGAATGGCCGAGATGTAGCTGAAGGGGCGCGGGAACCGAGTCGCAGGCCGGCCGCGGCGCTTGCCCGGCGGCGACAGCCGCCGATCCGCCGCCCGACTCGGCAGTCCAGGCGGCAAACTCCGGCAGGCCGGCCAGAATCACCACGATCACCACGACCGCGGGAAGCCAGTCCGGGCGGCGGCGGATTGGAGGAACCGGGCGGCCCATTCGAACGCTCCAAGAGGTTAAGACCACACAAGAGTATCGACTTCCGACGGGCGGCCGTCAATAGAGGGGGCCGGTGCACCCGACACCCCGGGGTGCCCGGCTGATGCCACGGTTTGGGAGTCGATCGAGGCAATTGTCAGTCTTCGACTTGAAAACACCCCACCGATAATGCGCCGGAGATCGTCCTCGGTCGCATCGCTGGACGAAGTCCGCTGCCGGCCGTCCAGCGCTAGCCGGCGGCGGCTGGTAACGGAATATATTCCGTTCTACGAGAATCATCGGCAATGGCCGCGTCTTTCCGGGACTCGGGCCGGCGTCTCGGAAAGACCGGCTCGACTTGCGCCGCTGGGGCGCCGGCCTTCTACTTCTCGTCCATCAAGCGGGCGATCGTCGGCTCCATGGCTTCCGCCCAGATGCCGTACCCTTTTTCCCTGGGATGCAGCAGGTCGGGCATGATCTCCTTCGGCAGCGTGCCATCGTCGTCGAGGAACTTGTCGTTGATGTCGAGAAAGTGGACCATCTCGCCGTCGGCCAGTTTCGCGATGATTGCGTTGGTCTTCTCGTTGACCTGCCGGCGCGGATCGTCGTTGTTCGGCCCGCGGGCGAAGATCGCCAGGATCAGCACCTTTGTCTGGGGCAGCTCTTCGCGCAGATAGCTGACGATCGCCTCAATCCCCTCGGCGATTTCCTCGGGCGAATTGCTCCCGGAATTGTTCGTGCCGATCATCAGGACGGCCAGCCTGGGCGCGATGCCTTTGATGTTGCCGTTTTGCAGCCGCCAGAGGACATGTTGCGTCCGATCGCCGCCGATCCCTAGATTGACGGCGTTTCGCTTGGCGTAGTATTTCTCCCAGACTGCCTTGCCCGCCCCCTCCCATCCGTGGGTAATCGAGTCGCCGATCATCAGAAGGCCGACGTTGCCTTGGGCCACGCGGGCGTTCATCTGCTCGTGGCGTTGCATCCAACTCTTGCCTTCTCTGGGCGCCGGGTCGATTGCCGCATGGAGCGTTGCCTGCTCGGCGGCGGCGGCAAGGCTGGCCAGACAGGCAAAGAAGACCAGCGGGGGCAGGATCTTGCGGGAAAAGGACGTCATCGGTGGTTCCTCAAAGCAACAGGGTGGGTTCCGGCCGGCTGCGCCGGCCACAATCGACGCGAAAGAAGAGAATATCCGGAAGCCGGCCGCCATGCAAACACGCCCGATCCCATCACGCCCTCTGACTTCCTGGGCGACAGGCAGTCCACGCCGGTCTGTTCGCTACCCGGCGGCGGGCGGCCAGGCAGAGCGGATGCAGGCCCGTTCCCGCGCAGGTTTCGCAGCCACCCAAAGGTCGGGGCGGAGAGACGGCACGCGTCGGGCTGGGGCATGCGTGCTGCCCCGGTCGGCCGCCCGGCCGCAGTCGATGCCGACCGCAGTCGGCCCGCTGGGAGGATTGCGGCAGGATTCCGCGATCATCGCGCCAGTCGATTCTGGACGAAATCAGCCGATTTGTGCATAATAGCGGTAGCAATCGGAGGGGGTCAATCGGCGCCGAGTCTGGCGGGTGCGTAGAGCGTAGGATGGAAGAATTCTGGCAGGACCCGATCGTTCAGCTCGTCCTTTGGTCGGCCGTCTTCCTGGTTCTGCTGGCGATCGCGACCTACGCGGTTTTGAAAATCCGTGCAGAGGCCGCACAAAGCGAACCGCCAGCGAGCGAAATGCTTTCAAAATTCCGCGAACTTCACGTCGAGGGTGACCTCAGCGACGAAGAATTCCGAACAATAAAGACTGCGTTGACGGAGCAACTCCACGACGAGTTAAAGATTAACGGCGAAAAGGGTTAGAGGCCTGCCCGCGGCCTGGCCGAAAGGAACGGTCGGAGCGGCTGTAACGCCTTCGCCACGGTTTCCCAGGGAGGCGGCGGAAACCCGGCGTGCCCGGTCAGCGTAGGAACCATTGGCGCCCCAAGCTCGACATAGCGTGGACACGGATGCCCCAGAGGCCGAACTCACTTTCCTTAAACCAGCCGGCCATCGAGCGACACCTGGAGTTTGACACCCTCGTTCGGACGTGGGCGTGCCGGCTCGCGTCGCGGACACACATTGGAAAGGATTGAGCAAGCATGCCCTCTGGACGGGACTTTGGCACGGGACGCCGCGGGAGCGGGCCCACCAAGAAAAACGCTTTTTGTTCTTTCTGTCGGAAGAGCTACCGCGACGTCGGGCCACTGGTCGAGGGGCCCGGCGACGTCTATATCTGCGGCGAATGCATCGATCTGTGCCATTCAATCCTCGACCAGGAGCGCCGCCGCCGCGGGACCTCGAAGCAGCCCTTTTCCAACATTCCAACGCCTCGCCAGATCGTCTCGAGGCTGGATGAATTCGTCATCGGGCAGGAGTCGGCGAAGCGGATTCTCGCCGTCGCCGTCCACAGCCACTACAAGCGGCTGATGCACCACTCGGCCAGTTCCGACGTGGTCATCGACAAGTCGAACATCCTCTTGATCGGGCCGACCGGGTCGGGCAAGACGCTGCTCGCCCAGACCCTCGCCAAACTGCTCGACGTGCCCTTTGCGATCGGCGACGCGACCACGCTGACCGAGGCCGGCTACGTCGGCGAGGACGTGGAAAACCTCCTGCTGAAGCTGCTCCACGCCGCCGATTTCGACATCGAGGCCGCCCAGAAAGGCATCCTCTACATCGACGAAATCGACAAGATCGGCAAGACAAGCCAGAACGTCTCGATCACCCGCGACGTCTCCGGCGAAGGTGTCCAGCAGGCCCTGCTCAAGATGCTCGAAGGGACGACCGCCAACGTGCCCCCCCAGGGGGGACGCAAGCATCCCGAGCAGCAGTACATCCAGATGGACACCTCGAACATCCTCTTCATCTGCGGCGGGACGTTCGTCGGGCTGGAGAAGATCATCAGCAAGCGCCTCGGCAGGAAGACGATCGGTTTCGGCCAGGTGGCCCAGTCGCATCACGATCTGGAGATCGCCGAGGCCCTGCCGCAGGTCACCAGCGACGACATCCTCCAATTCGGCCTGATCCCCGAGCTGATCGGGCGGCTCCCCGTGATCTCCGCGCTCACGCCGCTCGACACCGACGCCCTGGTTCGCGTCCTCCGCGATCCCAAGAACGCGCTGGTCAAGCAATACCGGGAGCTGTTCGCCATGGAGGAGGCCGAATTGACGTTCACCGACGGGGCCCTGAGGGCGATTGCCGAGCGGGCGCAGGAGCGCGAGACCGGCGCCCGGGGCCTGCGGGCGATCGTCGAGGACGTGATGCTCGATATCATGTTCGAACTGCCCGACCAGGAGCGGGGCTTGAAATACTGCATCACCGACGATGTGGTCTATGGCCGCAGCAAGCTGCTCCCCCTGCCGGAGGCCAAGAACAAAAGCGCGTAATCCAATCCACGTTGGATCATTGAAGCCGCACAATCATTCCACCTCTCCCAGCCGGGGCGGCCGACTTTCGGCCGCCCCGTTCGTTTTCTTGGCGGCTGCGGAGCGGCCCAAGCCGCAGCCGTCTCACTCGCCGCCACCGCCGACGGCTGACTGCTGACCGCGAATCGCTGTCTCGCTGGAATCGCAACCGCCCGGACGATCCGGCTGCTTGCCGATTGGCGCCAGCGGAATCGCTTCGTCGATGAGCATCACCGGCAGGTCCTCGATGATCGGGTAGAGGAGGTTCGCCCCGCCGGCGACCAGTCCTCCGGCAAGCGCGGCCGCCACCGTGTCGCCCGCCCGATTCTTCACGCGGCCGGCGGCAATCGCCTCGTTCAGCCTGGCCAGCAACGCGCCGTCGGCCTCCACAAGCGGCGAGCCGGTCTCGGGGCAACAGAGCAGGTCGAGGAGTTCCTTGTCGATCATCGGCGATTCAACAGGGTACGAACACCGATCAGATGACTGATGGCTGATGGCTGACGGCTACACTCTCACTCCAGCGGCCGAATCTTGATCTTGCGGAACGCGACCGGCCCGTGGTTGCCTTGAAACATCAGCGGCCCTTCGGGGTGTTCCTTGCCGGTCACTCCGCCGGGCGTCTGTTGCTTCATTTCGACGTTTTCGTGGATCACCTTGCCATTCAGAGTGACGCGGACGAATCGCGCATTGGCCGTCTTCTGGCCGGACGCGTCGAACTTGGGCGCGCGGAAATCGACGACGAACTTTTGCCACTCGCCCGGCGCCTTGGCGGCGTTGACCCGGGGAGCCTGGGCGCCGTACAACCCGCCCACGTCGCCGGGGCCAACCTCGGTCTTTCCGAAGCTGTCGAGGATTTGAATCTCGTACTCGCCCATGATGTAGATGCCGGAGTTCGAGCCCTTCGGCACCATGAACTCGATCTCGTAGACGCCGTCGCCGAATTTCTGTTCCGTGAAGAAGTCCTTGGCATGGGCGGTGGGGTTGACCAGGTCCGACCCGCCCGGTTCGACGATCAGCCGGGCGGGGTCCTGCGGATCGAGGCGTGCCGTGCCAACCTTGAGCGTCGCTTGCGGATCGCCGCCGGCGGTCCGCCAGCCGGACAGGTCCCTGCCGTTGAACGGTTCGATCCCCTTGCCCTTCCCGGCCGCCTGAAGGGGCAGGGCGAAGAGCATCAGAAACGCCGCCGCCAATGACCATCGAATGGCAGAATTCCGCATCGGTGAGCCTCCTCGGGGAATGGATCGGTCAGCAAACGAACCGGTTGGCGTTCCGTTGAGGGCCAAGGGGCCGGGAGAGTTTTGCGATCTTCCCAGCGCCACGCCCCCTCGCCGCCAAGCCGCGCCGCACGACCGCCGACCTGTCCGCCTCGCCTTCCGAAATCATACTTGACGGCGTCCGAACCGTCAAAGAGCCGGCGTCGAGCCGGCGTTCCGGCTATTTTCTGGCGAGCGTCGGGCTTGTTTTCGCCGGGGCAAATTGAAGTATTGGCCGAATCCGGGTAATCTGGATGCGTATCGTGGAGGCGGGCGGTTCCCGTTTTCCTCGGCCCCCACGCGGCAGGGCAAGGAGGCCTTCGACCGCCTCCTGTGTCTGGCGCAGGCCTGATTTCGCGATCGCCAAACGACTTGCGTTGCCGCTTGGGCCCCCGCCGGCCGGCCGCGTGCGAAAGGGCGGCGCGGCCGCCGCCCGCACGGGCGGCACGCGAAACGGTAAGTTCAACGCGCACGTTTTCCCTTCTTTGGAGATCCAACCGATGAGAATTCTTCAGACAATCCTGCTCGTTTGCCTGACCGCCGCCGTGGCGTCGGCAGCCGCGCCGGAGAACTACCGCAGCGAGTGGCGCGACCCGGCGGTCAACGCGCGGATCGATCGCAACATCGAGAAGTATCGCAAGGGCGATGCGGCGCTGACGGTGGTCGACGCCGCCGGCAAGCCGGTCGGCGGCGCCGAGGTCGAGTTTTCCCAGGTCAGCCACAAGTTCCTGTTCGGCTGCAATGCCTTCGTGCTCGGCCAGCTCGAAACGGACGAACTGGAGCGGCGGTACGAGGAGGGCTTCATGAAGCTGTTCAACTTCGCCACCGTGCCGTTCTACTGGCATGCCACGGAGCCGGCCCAAGGCGAGTTGCGCTATGAGGAGCCGGCCGCCGACATCTGGCGGCGGCCGCCGCCGGCGCGGTTCCTGCCCTGGGCCGAGAAGCATCGGATCACCCTCAAGGGGCATCCGCTCCTCTGGCACGCCTACAATCCGTCGTGGCTGCCGAAGGACGCCGACGAACTCCGCAAGCTGTACCAGAAGCGGTTCCGCGAAATCGCCAGCCGCTTCGGCGGCAAGATCAACATCTTCGACGTGGTCAACGAGTCGCTCGTCTGCCCGCAGAGCTACCCGCTGTTCACGCCCGACCGCGACTACGTCCGCTGGGCGTTCCAGGAAGCCGCGCCGCTGTTCCCGGAAACGACGACGCTGATGATCAACGAAGTGACGAGCTACAACTTCTTGCCGTCGTCGAACCGGTACTTCGAGCAGGTCAAGACGCTGCTGGCGCAAGGCGCTCAGGTCCGCGGCATCGGCTTCCAGTACCACTACTTCCGCCGCGAAGCCCTCGACAAGCACCTCGCCGGCCGGAATTGCAGCCCCAACAGGATGCTCGACGTCTACGAGCAGTTCGGCCGGTTCGACCTGCCGCTGTACGTCACCGAGATCACGATTCCCTCGGCGGGCGAGGAGGGCGAGGAGCTGCAGGCGGAAGTCGTCCGCGACCACTACCGGCTCTGGTTCAGTGCGCCGAGGATGGCCGGCATCACCTGGTGGAATCTCGGCGACGGCACCGCCGTCAAAGGCGAGAACGAGGCGAAAGGCGGCCTGATGGACGAGGAGCTGAAACCCAAGGCCGCCTACCGTGCGCTCGACGAGCTGATCAACCAGCAGTGGAAGACGCACGCGACGGCCAAGACGGATGAGCGGGGCGTCTGTGGCTTCCGCGGTTTCTATGGAAAATACACAGTCAAGGTCGTCGCGGAGGGCAAGACGCAGCAGTTCGAGGTCGATCTGGCCGAGGATGGCCTGGCAGGCCAACTCGTGTTAAAACCTTGACAACCGTTGGACCGCGAAGCAAGACGCCGTTCCTCGCCGCCGCGTGTGTCACACGCGGCGGCATCGGTTGTGCCGCGCGAAGGAGCCCTCCATGTTGCCTTGCCGTCTGCACTGGGCGTTGGGAACCGCGTTCATCCTGGCGCTGTCGATTCCGGCCGTGGGAGGAGAGCCGGCCGGGCGTCTGAATCTCTTGGAGAATTCCGGCTTTGAGGAGCCGCTCGAACCGGCCTGGGAGAAACGCACGCCGGACGATGCCGACCGCGCGCTCTACCGGGGCGAGTCGGCCGGCCGCAGCGGCGCCGCCGCCGTCCTGGAAAACACCAGGCCGGCCCACACGCGGCTCCGCCAGGGGAGCGACCGCTCGATCGTCATCGAGCCGGGGAGCCTGGTGGAGCTGTCGGCCTGGATCAAGTCGGACCAAAGCGCGGAAGGCGAGGCGACGCTGCAAATCTACTGCATGGACGAAGAGGGGGGAATCCTCGCCCAGCCCACCTCGGGGCCGCTCGCCGGCCGGTTTGACTGGACGCCGAGCCGCGTGCGGACGACGATCCCCGGCGGCGCCGCCTACGTGATGGCTTACCTGCAAACCCGGGGCGGCGTTGGGAAGGTATTCTTCGACGATGCCGAGCTTGTCGTCCTCCGCCCGCCCGTGCCCAGGCCGCCCGCGCCGAAGGTCGGACTCTTGACCGACCTGGCGGCCGACCACGCCTGCCTGGAGGAGCTGAAGGTTCTGTTCGAGGATGGCCTCAAGCCGATTGGGCCGGGCGGCGCCGACGAGCTCCGCGATTGCCTGGGCGCGATCGTGCTCTATGAGGCGGAGATACCGCAGCGCGTTGCCCGGATGGCAACCGATTTCGCTCGCCGCGGCGGCCGCGTGTTCATGGACATCCGCGGCTTCGCGCGAACCTGCCGGGCCGAGGCCGCGGCGGTCGAGGTCGGGCCGGTCGAGGGGCAACCGGTGGAGAGGCAAATGTCCGCGGGCCTCCGCGTGGTCAAGCGAGACGCGGCGACCGCCGGGTTCGAACCGGGCCAGATCATGCCCCGCGCCGGTTGGCCCGAGGGGAGGCTGTTCGTCCTGCCGGCGGGCTTCACCCTGCCGGAGATGGAGGTGCTGGCCGCCGGGCCCGGCGGCCAGCCCGGGCTGGTCCGCCTCGCCGTGGGCAAGGGATTCGTGGTCAGCTGCGACGTGCTCTCGCTCCGCCAGCCGTACTACCGGAATGTCGACGCCTATTACAAGTACGCGCCCCTGGCCGGCGCGCTGACCAATCCGGTCCGCCTGGGCCAGTACTATCCGAAGAAGTTCACGTATGCGGAGTTTGTCGACCAGATGCGGCGGCTGGCCGGCGAGCTGCCCGGCGTCCGCATCCAGGAGGAGGGGCCGGCCTCGGAGGATTACCGCCTCTGGAGCCTGAACCTCGGCCGGCCGGGCGCGCCGCTCTATTTCCTCTATGCGGCCGCGCACGGCAGCGAATGGGAGCCGGGATACGGCCTGTTGACCTTCGCCCGGCGACTGGCGGAGGGCGAGCTGCGCGACGTCGTCGACCTCGAACACGTCCAGATCAAGATCATCCCCTATCTGAATCCCTGGGGTTATGACAAGATGCGCCGCCAGAACGCCCAGGGAGTCGATCTGAACCGGCAAGGCGACTTCGCCTGGGAGAAATTCCAGGGAAGGGACAGCAACAACGATGGCCGCTGGTCGGCGGGCGACTACGACTGGAAGGGAACCGCGCCGTTTTCCGAACCCGAAGCGCGGACCTACCGCAAGATCGCCGAGCTGCCGAACCTCTACTGTGTGCTCGAATTCCACGGCAACACCAGCGCCGTCAACAACAAGCTGGGGCTCCTTCCGGCAACGGCGAAGCCCGAAAACGAGCTTGCCGCGATCGAGCTCCAGCGGATCGCCAACGAGCGCCTCCGCGGCCGACACCTGCTGCGGCAGAATGATGAAGAAACGGTTTCCCAATACCTGCTCGAGCGGGTCAGAATGGGCGGCAGCGTGCCGCAACTCAAGAACACGAGCATGCGCGACCGGTTTGGCCTGGTCATCGAAGTCACCGCCGGTTACCGCTCGACGTATGGCGCCGTTCTCCAGACCGACGTGGTCTGCGAGCTCTGCCGAGCCCTGTTCCTTGCCTATCCACCGCCACAGACCTGGCCGGAGCAGCGACGATGAACACACTCCTGAAGATCGCCGCGGGAATTCTTGTTGCGGCGTCTGTTCTTGTTCATGCGGGTGAAAAACACCACCCGGCCCCGGCAGCCCGTCGAGCGGGATCGCCGGCCGCCGAGGAGCGGCAAACGATCCGCCGGGCGGTCGAGCAGGAGATCGACGCCGGGCTGTTTCCCGGCGCGGTCGTGCTCCTCGGCAACCCGGATCGCGTGCTCTACCACGAGGCCTTCGGCCACGCGCGGATCGTCCCCGAGAAGCTGGAGATGCCCAAGGACGCCCTCTTCGACCTGGCGAGCGTGACCAAGGTGGTGGCGACGGGCACGGCGGTGGGCGTCTGCGTCGATCAGGGACTGCTGCGCTTCGAGACACCGATCCGCGAGGCCCTGCCGGGGCTGACCGGCGCGGGCCTCGAGCCGATCACGATCGCCATGCTGGCGACCCATACCTCGGGGTTCGACAACGCCAAGTATCACCAGCGGGCGGAGGGCGAGGCGATGCTCGAACGGATGCTTGGCGTTTCCCCCCAGTGGCAGCCGGGCGCGCGCTTCTACTATTCCTGTCTCAACATGATCCTGCTGGGAAGGATGGTCGAAAAGGCAAGCGGCGACCGATTGGACAAGTTCTGCCGGGAGAGGGTCTTTGCCCCGCTGGGGATGAGCGACACGTCGTTCGGACCGCTCCCCCCTTCGCCGCGCGTCGTGCCGAGCGGGGCCCGCCAGCTCGGCCAGATCGAGGACGACCAGGCCCGCCTCGCCGCCAGACCGGTGGGCAACGCGGGCCTGTTCAGCACCGCCGGCGATCTGGCCCGGTTCTGCCGGATGATGCTGGGCGAAGGCCAATCCGGCGTCGCGCGGATTCTCTCGAAAGAGACGCACAACCGGATGACCGTCAACCAACTCGCTCCGCCGCTGCCCCGCCGCGGCCTGTTCTGGGACATGGATCGCCGCGCCTTGCACCGGCCGACAAGGCTTTCCGACAGGGCCTACGGCCACAGCGGGCACACCGGGCAATCCATCTGGATCGATCCGGAAAAACAGGTTTACGTCATCGTGCTGACCAATCGGAATCATCCGAAGATGGTCGGCGGCAAGCGGAAGGACCAGCAATACGAAGCGCGGGCCCGGATCGGCGACGCCGCGCTGGAGTCTTACGGATACTGACCAGCGCAACCGGTCTTGTAGCGGGGCGCGGACGCCGGCTCGCCCGCCGGATCCCTCCCCCAAAATCCCGCCGGCTCGCCCGGCGGATCCTTCGGCTTCCCACTACCCCCACCCGGCTCGCCCGCCGGATCCTTCGGCTTCCCACTACCCCCACCCGGCTCGCCCGGCGGATCCCTCCCCGAAAATCCCGCCGGCTCGTCCGGCGGATCCTTCGGCTTCCCACTACCCCCCCGCCGGCTCGCCCGGCGGATCCTTCGGCTTCCCACTACCCCCACCCGGCTCGCCCTCCCCCAGCGTCCCGCCCAATGGCTGACGGCCAATTCTCGCGCCCGCCCCAGGCCGCCGCCACGCCGGCGGCGAGCACGATCAACCCGATCATCGCCGGTTCTCGATAGCGGATCGACCCGACGAACACGATGTGCATCAAGGTCAGGTAGAGAGCCGGGAGCCAGCAGAGCGCGTAGGGCCAGCCGCGCCGCGCGGTCCAGGCAGCGCCGGCCAGGCCGAGCAGGAGGAGCGGCAGATAGGTAGCCGCCACGGCGAGCCTCACGATCGTGGTGGAGAAGGCCGGTTCATTGGGCCAGACGTTCCAGATTCGGACAAACTTGACGAGGGCCAGCCGCAGCGCTTTGGAGGGATTTTCGCGGGCCCAGGCAAGGGCCGCGTCGCGCATCCGGCGGTCCAGTCGATACTCGAACGGGTCTTCGAGGTTGGCTTCGCCCGACGCCTCGGCGCGCCGCTCGATTTCGATGAAATGCGGGACATAGGCCATGTCGCTGGCGCCGGTCGCCTGGGGGTTCAATCCGTCGTAGAGGCTTGCGCCCATCTGTAGCGTGGTGGGGACGAAATGGCCGGCGACGCGGGCGTTGCGGAGCCACCAGGGGAGCATTCCGGCGATCAGGCCGGCGATCAGACCGGCGGCGATCAGGGCATGGCGGGTTCTGGGACGTCCGAACACCAGCCCGATCGCGGCGGCAAATGGCACAAACAGCAGCCAGCTCGGCCGGACGAGCGTGGCGGCCGCGGCAGCCAGTCCGGCGACCAGCGCCAGGAGCAGCCGCCGCCGCTGGCCGCCCGCCTGCCAGGCAGCCGACCAGAGGAGCAATTGCAGCGGCAGCAGCGCGCAGAACACCGGCTCGGTGAGGACGAGGACGCCCAGGGCGATCAGTCCCGGATAGGATGCGGCGGCCAGTCCGGCCAACCACGCCGCCGCGGGGCCGAAAAGGCGCCATGCCAGGAGCCAGGCTCCGGCGACGGCAATCGTGCTGAAGACGGCGGACAGGCAGCGGGCCGCAATCACCGGGGGATCGCCGCCGAACACCAGAAACAGCGGCGCGAGCAGGGCGGGATAGCCGGGCGTGCGAAAGATTCGCGGACCGTTTCTGCCGTATTCGAAGGGCTCGCCGGCGGCGATCCCGCGGGCCAGCGTCCAATAGCTTTCGCTGTCGCCGAAGACGAACCGATCGCCGGCGACCTGTGCCTGCCAGAAAACGGCCGCCGCGATTCGAATCCCCAGGGCAACGGCCAGCAGGAGCGCGAGCCGTCGCCAACCGCACGCCCGGCCCGTGGGGTTATCGGCCGAGACCGATGATTGTGGCAGAGAATCCGGCACGGCGGGCGGTCCTCGATGCGGGGCCGAGTGGCGTTCGCCTGCCGCGCGCCACTCCAATAATCACTTGGTATCTTGATGACCCCTGAGTATACTATATGCGTCGGAGGGGTGCCGGAAGTCGAACTACCCCCCTCTCAAGTGGGTCGCGGCCGCAGTCCGGCCGGCAGCCCGCGGGCCGTGCCGGATCTCGCCCAGGCTCTTCAGTTGATGCGCCGATCGGTGCGCAGGGAAAGTCGGCTGCCCCGAGCGATCGAGAGATTTTGCCCGTTTGCCGAGGCATCGAGGATGACCGAAAAGCATTATGGTTACGGCCCCTGGGAATACCGCCACCTGTGCAGGTCCTGCGGACATGCGGTGAAGGCCCCCAAGAACGAGCTACCCTGTAGCCTCTGCGGTGGGGATTTCGGCGTCAAGACATCGATGCGAAAGGTCTATCTCGAGCCGGAGCCGCCGCCGGAGGTCGTGGAGGTCGAGTACGAGTTGGAGCCCACGTTTTGGGATCGAATCAAGGCGTTCATGGGCGTGGAGGTCAAGCAGCGGACGGCGATCCGGCGCGAGAACAAGCGGGGCACGCGCCGCTGGCGCTGGCAGACCCATGCCGAGGTGGAGGATGAATCGGGCGTGATGCGCCACGACGAGTTCCTCAGCTAGCAGAAATCCCGACTCCTGGCGGCCAGTTCGGCCAGTCTGCTGGAGAGGTCTTCCATCCAGGCTGCGATCACGTGGATCACGCGTCCTTCGCGCTGGAGGCGGCCGCGAACAAGCAGGATGTTGGCTCTCAGGGCCGTGGCGCGGAATCGCTTCCAGACATCGGGCCGGACGATCAGGTTGGCCGTGCCCGTCTCGTCTTCCAAGGTGACGAAGGTGATTCCCTTGGCCGTGCCCGGCCGCTGGCGAACGAGCACCACGCCCGCCACCGCCACCGGCCGGCCATTGGGCAGCAGGCGGAGGTCTTCCGCCCTGGCAACGCGAATCTCCTCCAGGGCCGGCCGCAGGAAGGCCAGGGGGTGTTTGCCCAGCGTCAGCCCCAGGTTGCGATAGTCGGCCAGCATCGCCTCCACTTCGGACATTTCCATGAGCGGATTCCTCTGCTCGGCCGCGGGCGGCAAGCCGAACAACGGCAACTCCTTGCGGTCCTGGTCCAGGGCATGCCAGAGGGCGCTGCGGCGGTTGAGCCCGAGAGAGGCAAACGCCCCTGCCTTGGCCAGCCGCGCGGCCAGCGCGCGGCCCGAGCCGGTGCGGCGCGTGAACTCGTCGATCGACTGGAACGGCCGGCAGCCGCGCGCGTCTTCGATCGCCTCCGCCTCCGCCCGCGACATCCCTCGCAACAACCGCATCCCCAACCGCAGCGCCAAGCCCGCCCGCCGCTCTCCGCTTTCCGCCTTCCGCTCTCCGCTCTCCGCCTTCCGCTCTCCGCTCTCCGCTTTCTCCAGGGTGCAGTCCCACGCGCTCTGGTTGACATCCACGGGCCGGACCTCGACCCCATGGGCCGCCGCGTCGCGGATCAGCTGGGCGGGGGCGTAGAAGCCCATCGGCTGGCTGTTGAGCAGGGCCGCCGTGAAGGCCGCCTGGTGGTGGCACTTGAGCCACGCCGAGACATAAACCAGGAGGGCGAAACTGGCGGCGTGCGATTCGGGGAAGCCGTAGTCGCCGAATCCGCGAATCTGCTGGAAGATCGCCTCGGCGTACTCCTGGGGCAGCCCGTTGGCCCGCATCCCGGCGATCAGCTTTCTGCGGAACTCGTCGATCAGGCCCGGCCGCCGCCAGGCGCCCATGGCGCGGCGCAACTGGTCGGCTTCCCCCGGGGTGAAACCGGCGGCGACGACGGCCAGTCGCATCGCCTGCTCCTGGAACAGGGGCACGCCGAGCGTCTTTTCCAGCACGGCGCGGACCGCCTCGTTGGGAAAGGTGACCGGCTCCTGGCCGTTGCGCCGCCGCAGGTAGGGGTGCACCATGCGGCCCTGAATCGGGCCGGGGCGGACGATCGCCACCTCGATCACCAGGTCGTAGAAGCACCGCGGCTTGAGCCGCGGGAGCATGCTCATCTGGGCCCGGCTCTCGATCTGAAACACGCCCATCGTGTCGGCCCGGCGGATCATCGCGTAGACTTGCGGGTCCTCCGGCGGGACGGTCGCCAGCGCGAGCCGCCGCCCCAGATGCTTTTCAATTAGCGCAAAACACTTGCGGATCGCCGTCAGCATTCCCAGCGCGAGGCAATCGACCTTGAGAATCCCCAGCTCGTCCAGATCGTCCTTGTTCCATTGGATCACGGTCCGCCCGGGCAGCGCGGCGTTTTCGATCGGCACGAGCTCGCACAGCGGGCCTTCGGTCATCACCATCCCGCCGGTGTGCTGCGAGAGGTGGCGGGGAAAGCCCACCAGTTGGCCGACCAATTCCACGAGCTGCCGCCCGGCAGTCGATTCGGGGTCGATGCCCGCCTCGCGGCAGCGCTGGGCCATCTCCGGCTCTTCGCGAAAATGCTCGATCCGCCGGGCCAGGTTGTCGATCCGATCGAGCGAGAGCCCCAGAGCCTTGCCGACGTCGCGGACCGCCGAACGCGGCCGGTAGGTGATCACCTCGGCGGTCATGCCGGCCCGCTGGCGGCCGTATTTTTCGTAAAGATACTGGAGCACTTCCTCGCGCCGCTCGTGTTCGAAGTCGACGTCGATGTCGGGCGCCTCGTTCCGCTCGCGGCTGACGAACCGCTCGAAGAGCACGTCGGACCGGTCGGGATCGACGGCCGTCACGCCCAGGCAATAGCAGACGGCCGAGTTGGCCGCCGAACCGCGGCCCTGGCAGAGGATGCCCCGGCTTCGCGCAAACCGGACGAGGTCCCAGACGGTGAGAAAATAGGCCTCGTAGCGCAGCTCGCCGATCAGCGCCAGCTCATGTTCGAGCAGCCCGCGGACCTTGGCGGGGATTCCGCGCGGATAGCGTTCTCGCGCCCCTTGCCAGGCCAGCCGGCGGAGATAGTCGGCCGGAGTAAGCCCCCGCGGCGCCAGTTCCTCGGGATATTCGTAGCGCAGCTCATCGAGCGAGAAGCCGATCCGGCCGGCGATCTCCAGCGTGCGGTGGACCGCGTCCGCCGCGCCGGCAAACAGGGCGGCGACCTGCTCGGGCGGCTTGAGATAGCGCTCGGCGTTGGCGAACAGGTGCTCGGCCGCCCCGGCAACGGTCGTGCGATGCCGAACCGCAGTCAGCACGTCCTGGAGCGCCTGCCGCTCGGCCGCGTGGTAGCGAACCGCGCCGCTGGCGACCAGCGGAACCCGCGCCAGCCGTGCCAACGCGCAAAGCTCGGCGAGCCGGCGGGCGTCGTCCGGCCCGTAGTGCAACGAGGCCGCCAGGTAGCAGCGATCGCCAAACAGCTCGCGATACGCGGACAACGCGCGGCGAAATTGCGCTCCACCGCCAGGCTCGGGCAAGACACAGCCCAGCAGTCCCTCGGCATGCCGGGCGAGGTCGTCGAACGCCAGCCGGCACGCGCCCTTGTTCGCCCGGCGGCAGCCCTCGGTGATGATCCGCGCCAGCCGGCCGTACGCGGCCCGATCGGTTGGCAGGAGGACAACCGGTGGAGCGTCCTGGGGGGCGATTTCCGCCCCCACGAGGAGCTTGATGCCGGCCTGCTTGGCCGCCGCATGGGCCCGCACGACGCCGGCCAGGGTGTTGTGATCGGCGAGCGCCAGGGCCTCATACCCCAACTCGGCCGCCCGCTGGACCAGTTCGTCGGGATGCGACGCCGCCTCGAGAAACGAAAAATTCGACTTGGCATGAATTTCGGCGAACCGCATGGAAAGCCCCTTTTTTGGCCTTGATTGGCAATGTAATCGGTGATCGCCATGACATGCGCCGGGCTGATCGAGAACGCGCCATAACCTTGCTGCCACTGAAAATCATCCTGCTGATGCACGCTCGCTGAACGGTGAAGGATGGGCGATGACCGATTTGCATGGACAGCTCCCATGGGTTATTTACCCAAAAAGGCCGTGCAAAAACCATTGCCCATCGGTGCGGCGGCGGAACAGCCAGAAGCGGTTGCCGGCGATGGTCTCCACGCGGTAATAGTCGCGCAGCGCGGGGCTGCCGCGCCACCAGCCGGTTTCGATCCGTTCCGGCCCCCAGGCCTTCGCCACCCGCTGCCGGTCGCCCCAGAGGAGGAAATCCAGCGGAGGACCGTCAGGCATGACCGCCGCCGCCTGCAATTCGATCGGATGGGGCAAAAGACGCAACGGGCGCGGCGGCAGGTCCCGGGTTGCGGGCCGGCTGCCGCGCCGCGCGCGGTTTGCGCCGACGAGCGGGGCGTAATCGTAGGCCAGTTCCGGCTGCGCCTCGGCGCGGAGGCTGACGCCCAGAATCGCCCCGCGGCCGAGCCGGCTCGCCAGCCGGTCGACGAGCTCCGGCAGCCGCTCTTCGCGCTCGCTTGCCGCGGTCTGAAAAAGCTCGGCCTGCCCGTTTTCCAACCGGGCCGTTTCCGTGATCTCGACGCGGACCATCTCCACCTTGCCCGGCAGGGCAAGCCGCTGGAGCCGCATCCGCAGCAGGGCGAACAGGTGGCCGGCCGATGCCGTGGGGCGAAACAGGCCGACGTTGAACCGTACACGCCCGGCATTCTGGCAGTCGAAACATCCATCGATTCGCAAGGCGCCGCGGCCGGCAAGCGCGGCCATCCCGGCGACGCGGCCGACGAGTTGCTCGAGCGCCGCCTCCAGGGCCAGCCGGCGATCCGTGGGAAATTCGAAGAACTGCTCGGCCTCGAATCGCCAGGGCAGCGGCAAGGCGCTGATCGGCTCGTCGAGCCGGCCGGTGGCCCGATCCCAGGCTTGGAGCAGTTCCGGGCCGAATCGCGCGTTGAAATCCGCCCGCGGCAACAGGGCCAACTCGCCGATCCGCCGGACCCCCAACTGTTCGAGCAGATCGAGCACGCCGGCCGAAAGCCGCAAGGCCTCCAGCGGCATCGGATCAAGGGCGGCCCCGGTCTGTCCCGGCGGAATGATCGCCACCGGGCGGCCCTCCCCCTTCCGCTTTCCGCTTTCCCCGTCCCGCCCTCCGCTTTCAAAATACCTGGCGGCGGCCCAGGCGGCGCCGACCGTGTCGGCCAGGCCGATGCGGACGGGGATTCCGCGGCGAGTGAACGGACCCAGAATCCGGTCGGCCAGGACCTCTTCGCCGCCGAAGAAGCGGGCGACGCCGGTCACGTCGGCAAGCAGGCCGTCGGGCTCGGCCGTGCCGTCCAGGCCGACCAAGGGGCTGAAGCGATGGCACCAGACGCCCAGCCGCTCGAGGGCCTGGCGATCGGCCAGGGGATCGTGGGCCGCCAGGCGCCAGCGCTGATTTTTCGGCGCCGGTTCCCGCTCGCCGAGGATTGTCGCCGCTTCGCTGACCGTCATGCCAACCGCCACGCCCCGGCCCCGCGCCGCCAGCGAGCAAGCCGCCACCCGCCGGCTGCCGCGGTAGGTTTCATGAAGGACGACAATCTCCTGGGAGAGGTCGATTCTTCGGCCATGCAAGCGCAAGGGAGGCGCCGATCCTCCCCGAAGACATGGACCTGCCCCTTTGCCGGCTTCACGCTCGGGCTGCTCGAGCAGGTGCCGCAGCACCGGCCAGTCGGGCAACCAGATGCACAGGATGCGCCTGTTCATTGATCTCCAATTCGACCGTTCCACGTGCGATGCCTCGCCGGCTGCGGAGGAGGTCAATTCTCACTCGGCGGCCGGCAGCCGATGCGGAAGGCAGCGGCTCGACCTGGAGGCGAACGTCCGCCCAGGAGGGTTCGCTCCGGGCTTGCCCGGGACGGATCAACAGCCCCAGGACGCGCCGGCTTTCCGCAGCCAGTTGCAGGCGGCGAAAGTCGTGGCTCCCCAGCCGCTCCAGCCAGGCCATGGCGGCCGCCACGCCCGAAGCTCGCAAGCTCTGATCCAGCGCCCAAAGCTCGTCGGCCCCGCCGGACGGCTGCACGACCAGCAGGCGCGCCGGTTCGATTCCCAGCCGCACGGCCGCCGGCGGATAAAACTCGCCGCGGCGGTCGATCACCACCAACGCCCCCCCCTGCTGGCAAGCCTTCCGGGCGAGGATCATCGCCAGGGTCTCGGCGCCGGCGCCAGCCCGGCTGAGCCACTCGACCAGGCTCCCTCGCCGGAACCCGCCGGAAGGCAGAAGGCGATCGAGGGCCGCGCAGCCGGACGAAACGACCGCGCAGCCGGCGGGCCGGCGGCCGTCCTCGATTTCCGCGATCCGGCGGCGCAAGTTCTCCACCAGGGCCGGCCAGCGGCCGCCGCCGCGCCCCATCGCTTTCGCCCGTTGCTTATCCACGCGGGAATCTCCTTTCCTTCCGGCAGTGTACACTTGTACGCTATCGGTGTCAATTGGTTTATCGGCATCCGCCGCGCGAAAAACCAGCCGATCGGCCGTAGGCGAGACCCAAATTCCCAAGCTGGAGCTTGGGAACCAGGAAGCTGGCTGGAGCTTGGCAACCAGGAAAATCAAGCCGGCCCCTCCGGCGGATCGTTCGGCTTCCCACTACCCCCGCCGGCTCGCCCTCACCCCAGAAAATCCCGCCGGCTCGCCCGGCGGATCGTTCGGCTTCCCACTACCCCCGCCGGCTCGCTCTCACCCCAGAAAATCCCGCCGGCCCCTCCGGCGGATTGTTCGGCTTCCCACTACCCCCGCCAACCCATCCGGCGGATCGTTCGGCTTCCCACTACCTCCGCCGGCTCGCCCTCCTCCAGCAGCAACGTTCTGAACGATGGCCCGCGTGTCGCGGGGCGTCTTGAGCGCACGGAACGCCTTGGAGAACGTGAGGACCGTAACCGCCGAAAGAAACAGCACGAAGGTCGCCCGCAGGATCCGCCGGGGAAGCACATGGGTCAGCCGGCCGCCGAAGTAGCTCCCCACAATGGCCGTGGGGATCAGCATCGCGGCCAACAGCAGC
The DNA here is from genome assembly GCA_012744395.1 of Pirellulaceae bacterium. Taxonomy (GTDB): domain Bacteria; phylum Planctomycetota; class Planctomycetia; order Pirellulales; family Thermoguttaceae; genus JAAYCB01. The sequence goes on along the minus strand of JAAYCB010000086.1, from coordinate 8,331 downwards.
GACTGGCTGATTTCGAACCCATGCCCCGCAAGCGTGAGGTTTTTGTGGACCGCGCCGATCATCGACGCAAAAGGAATCGTCGCCGCGCTGTTGGCGATCGCCTTCCGCAGAGAAACCTTCAGCAGGACCTGCTGCATCGGCACGCAAATCGCCCCGCCGCCGATGCCCAGCAACCCGGCAAGCAGCCCCATCACGAGCCCGACCAGGGCCACTTTCCAGCGTTCCGGCCGGAGCGGCTCATCGCCGACCGGACGCGGCAGCTGCCGCATGCGGTGCAGGTTGTAGCCGATCACGTAAACGAGGAATCCGCAGAAGATCATCGCCAGGTAAGCGCCGTTTTGCCGGGCGAAGGCCGGACTGTTGCTCAAGGCCACGCCCGAGAGGATTCCGACAATCGACGCGGGGATCAGCCAGACCACGATCGGCCGCATGATCGCGCCGGCTCGGTAATGGGCGATCACCGACGGCGCGGCCACGAACACGTTGACAATCATCGCCGCCGCCTGGAGCAGGTGCTGATCGATCCCCTGATAGCCAGCCGCCGTGTGGCTCAGGTAAATGACCATTCCCGGAATGATGATCAACGATCCGCCGATGCCCAGGAGCCCGCCCAGAACGCCGGCAACAAGTCCAATCAGGACCGGAATAAAAAGCTGCATGGATGGATCGACCTGTTCTAACCCTCGTTCCCACCCCGACCCTCGTTCCCAAGCTCCGGCTTGGGAACGGGCAAAATCCATCGCGCGTTCAATGCCTCACTCTTGGCGGGTCAGATCTTCCAGAGCGGCGGCAAACGCCCCGTAAGCGCCCTCAGTGAACAGCACGAAGCGAACCAAGGCCGGAGCGCCGCGCTTGGCGAGGAATTCGATCGCCGTGCCGAGGGCGATTCGCGCGGCCTGATCGATCGGATACCCGTAGGCCCCCGTGCTCAATGCGGGCAGGGCGATGCTCCGGCAATCGTTCTCCGCCGCCAGCTCGAAACATCGCCGATACGCGGCAGCCAGCTGTTCCGCCTCGCCGCGGCGGCCGCCGCTCCAGACCGGGCCGACCGCGTGAATCACGTACATGGCCGGAAGATTGCCCGCTGCGGAAATCACCGCGCTGCCGGTTGGGCAGCCGTCGGGGTAGCGCCGATCGGTCTCTTGCATAATCGCCGGGCCACCCCGCCGATGAATTGCCCCGTCGACGCCGCCACCGCCCGCAAGACGGCTGTTGGCCGCATTGACGACCGCGTCGACCTCCTCGAGCGTGATGTCTCCGCAGCGGAGCTCCAGCGTCTGCCGGTTGATTTTGACTTTCATCCGTCGACTCCTCCGCAACATGGCGGCGCAAGTTCTTATCTTGGAGCAAGATACCTCCCAGCGTTGGCCTCAGGCCGAGCGTCGCCGGGAGTGCCTCGCGGAAGTCTCAATGTACCGCGGCGGCAGCGCTTTGAGCAACGGCCGCCAGACGGCACACCTGGCGGCCCGGCGGTGGCCGGCCCACCGGGCCGGCCCCGGGTTTGCCGGAATCGGCACGGGCTTGGCGGAATCGACCGCCAACGGTAGCGATTTTTCCACATTCCGGGTTGCGGGTATGCTAAACTTGTAGGTTCCGTCAGGCATGATCCCCGTGCGGGCAAGAGTTGGAATCACCAGGAGGCAGGACCGATGCACACCATGCGTGGTTTGATTGCCATCGTGGGCCTCATGGCCGGTGCGGATGGTCCGGCGTGGGCGAGGGACATCCACGTCAACAACCTCGCCGGCAACGACCGCTACCTTGGGCGCCAGGTTGCGCCCACGTCCGACGGCGCCGGACCGCTGAAGACGCTCCGCCGCGCGCTGGCAATCGCCGACTCGGGCGACCGGATCCTCGTCGCCAATACCGGGCAGCCGTATCGCGAGAGCTTGAGCCTTGTCGGCCGGCGGCACAGCGGCTCGCGGCAGCGCCCGTTCACGATCGACGGCAACGGGGCCCTGCTGGAAGGCGCCGAACCGGTGCCGGAGACGGTCTGGCAGCACTGCCACGAGACGGTCTACCGTTTCCAGCCCCGCGATCTGGTCTACGAGCAGATGTTCCTGCACGGCAAGCCGGTTCCGCGCGCCGCCTGCCGGCATCCAGACGCCTTTCCCCTCGAACTCGGGCCGATCGAGTGGTGCCTGCACGACGGTTCGATCTATTTCCGCACCGAGCCCTACAAGCAGCCGCCCGACTACCCGCTGGCGATGGCCGCTCGCCGGGTGGGAATCACACTGTTTTCCGTCGAGCACGTCGAAATCCGGAATTTCACGATCCAGGGGTTCCAGCTCGATGGCCTCAGCGCCCACAACACCGCGCGGGAGATCGTCCTGCGGCAAATCACCTGCCGCGGCAACGCGCGGGCCGGCGTGAGCGTTGGCGGCGCGTCGCTGGTCAACATCGAGAACTGCCTGCTCGGCGACAACGGCGAAGCGCAATTGCTGACGCACCCCTATTCGCGGACCTACGTGCTCAATTCGCAACTCCTGTCGAACACGGCCCCCGCCTGGGTCGACCGCGGCGGCACCGTCTTCGCCGACGGCAAGAAGGTCGAGGATGGCCTCGACGAATGGAAACCGGCCGGAGACTCGGCCCCGGACACCGAAGACGAGAGGTAATGCCATGCAGAAGACATGCAACGGCCTGTTTGCAGTGCTGCTCGGTCTGGCGGCCACGGCGGCGCTTGGCGGCGAACCGCCCCGCGGCGAGTGGATCCCGTTGTTCAACGGCAAGAACCTCGACGGCTGGAAGGTCAAGATCAAGGGTTATGAGCTGGGCGAGAATTGGGGCGACACCTTCCGCGTCGAGGATGGCGTGCTCAAGGTGGCCTATGACCGCTACGAGAAGTTCAACGACCGATTCGGCCATCTGTTCTACGAGAAGCCCTTTTCCAATTACATCCTGCGGGTCGAATATCGCTTCGTCGGCCAGCAGGCCCCGGGCGGTCCCGGCTGGGCGTTTCGAAACAACGGCATCATGCTCCACGGCCAACCGCCCGAAACGATGGGCAAGGATCAGAGCTTCCCCGTATCGATCGAAGTTCAATTGCTCGGCGGCAGTGGCCAGGGGCGCCGGCCGACGGCCAACGTCTGCTCGCCCGGCACCCATTTCGTGCAGAACGGCAAACTGATTACTGCGCACTGCAACAACTCGTCGTCGAAAACCTATCACGGCGACCAGTGGGTAACGGTCGAAGTCGAGGTCCACGGCAACCAGCTGATCCGCCATCGCGTCAACGGCGAGCTCGTGTTTGAATACGAACAGCCGCAGCTCGACGAGAACGACCCGGACGCCAGGAAGCTGATCAAAGACGGCCAGAAGATGCTCTCCGGCGGCTCGATCTCGCTCCAGGCGGAGAGCCACCCCTGCGAGTTTCGCAAGGTCGAACTCAAGCTCCTTCCGTAGGCGGCCCAACGCGGGCCAGCCCACGCAACGTTGATTTGCGCAGACGCGCGCGAGCAGGGGCGGAACTGGCATCACGATCTTTCGCGCGGTTCCGGCGACGGCTTCAGCGGAGCACCACGGGCGTGGCGAGGTGAAAACCTTAGCCGCCACCGGCCCGCGCTGTTTTCAGTGCCACCCGAAGACAACGATGGAACAAAAACGGCCAAACCAGAATAGACCAGTTTTCACCTCCCCACCCTGGGCGTTGCCCGAGACGTGCAGCGCAAGCCGCGCTTGCCTCACGGGGCCAGCCGCCGCAGCGCAACGCCGTACAGGTGCACCCCCGCGGCCACGACGCAGACCAGCCCCGCGTAGCGGTGCACGTCGAGCATCAGCTGCTGGCCGGGCGTGCCGAGCCAGCGGAGCATGCTCACGATCATTGTGCCCGCGACGACCAGCCCGCTGGCCAGGACCGTCCAATAAGCGAGCTTGGCGATTGCCAGGAACTGGACCGGTTCGGCCGGGCCGCTGTCTGCCGGGCCGATCTGGAAGCGGTTGGAATCGGCCCACATCAGGGCCAGCACGGGCAGGGCGGCCACCATCGCGCCGGCCCCGCACATGTGGGCAAACAGCCACCATCCGCCGATCGCGCCGAGGCGGAGCACGGCGGCAAACGCCGTGACGCCCAGGCAGGCGATGATCCCCAGCACGCCGAGATAGACCAGCGCTTCCCACCATCGCCAGGGCTTGCGCTGCGGCGCCTTGCCGCAGAACCGCGTGATCACCAGGTGCAGAAGGACAATCGCAGCGCCGGCCAGCAGGCCCACGGGCAGCGCGATGCGAAATATCTCGCTGGAGTGCGAGCTGGCGGCAATCGGCAGACGGCAGATATCGGGGAACATGGAGGCGGCTCCAGGAGGGGTTGGATTCCGAGGGCAAGACTTCTCTGGCTTGCGTGTGGGGACTACAAGCGCCGCACGAACCGCGCGATCGCCACGACCGCCAGGGCGCTGTAGGCCAGCAGCACCAGGGCCAGCACGCCCAACGAGGCGAAGCCGAAGAACTTGAAGGCCGTCCGGCCCGGGAACGAGAGGTTCCAGGCCTTGTGCATCAGCGGATCGTGCCCGGCGAGCTGGCGCATCGTGGACTGCGGGGGCTGGTTGTCGGGAGCCGGCCCGAGCGCGGTAACGACGCCCGCGAAGTACTTGGAGTCATCGGCGTGGCATTCGAAGCAACTCGCCGCGCCGATCGCATCGCGGGCCGGCCGCACGTCGTGGGCGAATTGCCAGGCGTAGGGTTCGGCCGCGGCGTGCTCGAACGCCTCGACGGCGCCCTCGGCGGCGCGGTACGCGCGGCCGCCCGCGACATAGACCGGCTCGGAGCCGTCGGCCGGAAGGGTTTTCTTCAGCTCTCCGAGAGCCTCGGCGAGCTTCTTGCGAAAGGCGTCGGCGGCCATCACGGCGGTCAATTCTTCCAGCTTGGCCTTCTCTTCGCCGGTCAGCTCCTTCTCGGCCACCGCGGCCCGCTCTTCGCCGAGCGCCTTCGCTTTGTCCGCGGCGGTGAGCTTCACTTCGGAGACCGCAGCGGTGAAATTCGAGCCGCGGCGGACCCGCAGCGTCCGCCGCAAGGCGTCGTAGACCTTGTCGGGATTCAGCGGCGCGATTTCGCCATCCTTCAGCGCGCCCCAGAAGGCCGGCCAGACCATCCGGTGCGGAGCGAGCGCGCCGCCGGCCTGGAGATAGACGGGGGCAACCATCGCCGGCGGCAGTTTCTCGCCGTAATGGTGGGCGGGCAGCCCCAAGCCGTGTGCCATCGACGTGAGGATCTGCACCGGCTTGTCGCCGGGGCGGGGGCCGCTGTGGCAGGCGGTGCAGGCGAGTTTGTCGAAGTGCACCAGCGGCAGCCCCTTGTGCACCGCCCGCGGCGCGCCGAGCCGCCCGCCGCCGCTCTCGTCCATGTGGCAGCCGCGGCAGGAGAGCGTCTGGACCGGCTGGCCGCTGGGGCTCGTTTCGCCCTCAAACCCGCGGACCGTCTGGTGCTCGATCCCGTTGCGGTGGCAATCGCTACAGGTCATCCCGGCGCGGAGGTGGACGTCTTCGTCATGGGTCCATTCGGGCGCGACTTCCGCGCCCGTAAACCGCGTGGTGTGGCAATAGTAGCACGCGCGGTCGTCGGGCGTGCGAACGACATCGAAAAAGACTTTCTTGTCGGCGCCGACGCGGTGCGGAAGATAAGTGGTTTTCGGCAGCTTGTCCTTGGCGTCCGCCGCAGCGGCGTCAAGATCGTCCGGCAAGGCCGAAACCTTCCCCTCCACCCGGCCCAACCCGAGGGCCGCCGTCGGCGCCCAGGCGAAGTTCTGGCTGGCGATCTGGTCCGACCAGACTTCCGGGCTATAGGACCGGTCCTTCGCGTGGCAGATCATGCAATCAATCGCCAGTTGGCCCGACAGATGCCAGCGCCCGGCAGGCGCGTTGGCTTGGGCCTTGTCGCCGGCCTTCGCGGGCTTCGCGGGCTTCTGGGCGTCTTCTGCGTCGGCCGCCGCCGGCGGATCGCCCGCCGCGCTGGGCCCTTCGCCGGGTCCGCCGCCGGCGAGGTGCCGGCCGAATTTGAGGACGAAGTCCCACTCGGAGATGCCGAGCCCGGCCGGATCGTAGGTTCCCGGCCAGCCCCGCGCCGAGAGCGGAATCTGCGTGCCGGTGCGGTCGTCCGTCCAGATCCAGGGCTCGCCCCGGCGGCTCGAGTCGCCGGAGGTCGACCCCGTGCTGAAGTGGTACCCGTGCCGGATCGCTTCGTAGTCATGGCAGCGCCCGCAGGTGTGGACCGGCGAGTAGGGGGCGGCATCGGGACGGGCCGGGTCGATCTGGTCGCCCTTGGCGTCGTAGAGTTCGATCCAGTGGACATAGTCGCTGCGGCTGAGTGTCTGGGAAAAGCGCGTTTCCGCGGTGGCCGCCCAGGCGGCCGCTCCAACCCACGGAAGCAACGCGGCCACGGCCAGAAGACGCCAGTTCATGAGTGTCGCTCCAAGTCTCGTGATCCTCAAGGCACGGCATGTCGCTCGGCGGCATGCGCAAGACGACGATCGGTCAGCCGGCGAGGGCGCGACCCGATTGGTCAATCGCTCCAATTTAGCGGACGATGCCGGGGTTCGGCAACCTGTCCGGGGGCCGGCGACCTGTCGCCGACCGCGTCACCGCTGCGGAATTTCGGCAATCCGCAGGTTGCGGAAGTTGAAATCCGTGGTCGGGTCGTGCCCCTGGATCTGGAGCGTGCCGGCCTCCAGCCGCAGCCCGCGGCGGGGATTCTCGTTCGGCTCCCGCGTGTCGCTCCAATCGCTCACCTGGTAGCCGTTGACCCAGGCGGCCATGTGCCGGTCGTCGACGTGCAGCGTCAGCGAGAACCAGGTGAAATCGTCGGCCACGACCCGCCGAGCATCTTGCCGTCGGAAGAATCCGCCGGTGCCGCAATCCTCGGGCCTGGTGCGGTCGCCGCCCAAGTAGCCGTTATGGATCTGGCATTCGTAGCCGTTCATGATGTCGCCCGGTATGCAGCGGAAAAAGACCCCCGAATTGAGCCCCTTGCCGTTGACGAAGCATTCCAGCTGGAGCGTGAAATCCGCGTACTGCCCCTCGCTTTCGAGCATTCCACGGCCGTTCTTCACGTTCAGCCAGCCTTCCCGGGTGACGGTGAAGACGCTGGCCAGATCGGGGAATGTCTTCCAACCGGCCAGGTCCCGGCCGTTCAGCAGGCGTTTCATGCCGAGCGGTTTGAGCTTGATGTTGCGGAATTCGATCTTGCCGGTGTTGAACTGGAGGCCGATGTAGCCGCGGCCGAGCGGGGCGGGGTCGCGGTAGTCGAGCACGACCCGGCCGCCGAGCTTGACCAGAAAGTGGCCCCCCTCGGCGGTCACGTCGAAGGTCTGCCAGCCGCCGCCGCGATCCGCGCCATCGGCGGCCTGCCGCTCGACGAAGCTGCCGGTTGGAAACCGGTTTGTGGCCGGGTCCGCGATGTTCAGCTCATAGCAGCGGGTCTTCACGTCGGTTGGCATCGGCGGCGTCCGCAGAAAGACGCCGCTATTGCCGCCAGGCGCGCAGCGAAAATCGACCTGCAACTGGTAATCGCCGAACTGGCCGGTCGTGTAGAGCAGGCCGTTCTCACCTTCGCTGGCGGTGATCGCGCCGTCGACGACCTGCCAATCGACCTGGGTGGCGGGGCGCCAGCCAAACAGGGTTTCGCCGTCGAACAGCAGAATCCAACCGTCGGCCACCTCCTCGGGCGAGAGGGTATTCGGCTCCGCCGCCCTCGCCGGCTGGGCGAAGGCGAGCAGCGCGAGCGAGACCAAACCGATCCGCGCGAAACGAAGGGGATTGGCAATCATCCGGATGGCTCCTGGCGTAGTGTAGCGGGGGCGGTAAGCGTCCGCGGGATCGCGTCCCGCTTGCGCAGCGCTTGGCGGACGCGGCCTGGGGGGCCGGGCGCCGCGCAAACGGGATGGTCCCCGGCGGCGACCATCGACAAGAGGTATAGCGTATCGCGGGATCGCGGCAAATTCAAAGGGCAGCCCGGGGGGGGGGCGGGCCGGTCCTGTCGGCCAGTCCGCGGCAGCGGCGGGCGGGGCGGACCGCCCAGGCAGGCCGCGCCTGCTTGATTTCCCCGCACCCGCAAGGATAATTCGGGCGAGCCCGACGCGAGGACGGCGAGTCGACCGCGCCGGCCGGCTCCGCATTCCCGCTCATGCCGCGGCGCGCAGAGGCGATTGCCGATGAATCTGGCCACCTCAATCACAATCGCCCTGTTTGTCGCCGATCTGCTGATCCGCGTCGGCCTGTCGGCGCGGGTCATCATGCGCCGCCGCCCTGTCGGCGTCTCGCTGGCCTGGCTGACGATCATTCTGATCTTCCCGTTCGGCGGCGCGCTGATCTACCTGGCCATCGGCGAGACCCGCCTGGG
>JAAYCB010000085.1 GCA_012744395.1 Pirellulaceae bacterium | reverse complement strand
TGGCGTTGGCACGCCGGCTGGTGCCCCGGCTGGAAGAAGTACATCACCTCCCTGCCAAATGACCAGAGAACCGAGTTGGCCAAGAGGTACGGCATGAGGAAGTATCTCTGAATCCGGCAATGCGGCGGATCATTTCCTGATGGTTCGAAACGTCCGCCTCTCCGGCTGTCTGACTTCGACCGGCCTCCCGTGTAGACAACCGCCACGTTTCCGAGGCCACAGGCTGTTGTCTGCTCTTTACAGTCGTTGCATCCCATAGTCGCACTCCAGGCAAGCGTTAACCCCACGAGCCCGCTGGCCGTCGCGTGTACAGAAATAAATGAGTCTGGCAGCCCCACAGGGGGTGTACTGAATCTCCCGGACTCGTAGGTCACATGGGAGTGAAAGGGGCCACCCACAAAATGGCCAATAGCGAAGAAACCTTGAGTCTTGCCGATGGCCAAGGGCGGACCCGCGTGTGTCTCCACAATCTCGTTACGGCGACGCAGCCAACAAACCGATCTGTGGGTGGCCCCTACTGCGACAAACGACGGCCACGAAGCTCCGTATGCGACCGGTTTCCACTGGCCCAAAACCTGCAAAAGGTGGGCCGATTTCTCCTTGACCGTGGCGCGCGGAGAGCGACAATAGCTTTATCGTTGCTCCACCGGCAACCTTGGCCGCCGTCGTCCGCCCCGCCCGCGTCCCGCGCCCGTGGCCACCTGTCGAAAGGCTTCACATGACTGCCGCGGACTCCCGGCGTCCGTCGATCTGCATGGTCTTCCTGCCGTTGGCCATGTTTAATGAGCCTGAAGCGGTTTCAGGTTCACTGCAAATGGGGAATATCGATCAACAAATCGAGGTGCGAAGATGAATTGCTCCGGCGACCGTTTCGCAAGCATCAACACCACTCGGCGCGAGTTCCTCAAAACCACCTCCACGCTGGCCGGATCGGCCGCCCTGGTCTCGCTCGATCCGGGCAGCGCGGCCCGGGCGGCTGAAGCCCAGCAGGCCCCCGCCACCGCTTCCGGCCTCGCAGGGCCGGACGTGGTCACGATTCGCGGCCATCACCTGTTCGACATGCTCGATGCCCTGGGCACCGGCAAATCCGCGCACAAGACCCTGGGCCCGGTGGCCCAGCGGATCCGCGCCCAGCCCAAGGTGCCCATCAAACTCGTGATCGGAGTCGACGACATCTGCAACCCCTGCGCCTCGTGGGACCACGAGAAGGCGCGGTGCACAAAAAGCCTCGACAAGTATCCGCAGGACAACGAGAACTCTTTGACCTCCGACACCAACGCCATCCGCGTGCTGGGCCTGAAGCCGGGCGACGTGGTCCGCGCCGACGAGCTTTATCGACGGATCAAGGCCAAAATCACCAAGAAGGTGTTCGCTGAACAGGTCTGCGTCGCCTGCCGCCTGGTCGACAAGTGCAGGGAGACTTACGAAGCCAAGATCGGGGCAGCGGTGGCGGCTCTTTCCTGGAAAGCGACCGAGATTAGACTATAGGGGGTTGGGCGCAGAAAACCAAAAAGGCTCTGTACGACGAAGTCTACAATCGTGCGCGTGAGTTGTTCAGAAATCCGCTCTCCCCAGCAGACTCCCGCGGTCGAGCCACCGAGGCCGGTCAGGGCGGCCCTGTCAAGAAATCGATTGCCCGGGGCCTGGCAGAAATCTCATCGGGAAATCTGCGGAGGTCCGGAGCATCAGGGCTTGCTCGGCGGCGGCAATCTCGGCACTTTGGTGGGAAAGTAAAACACCCTGACTACCTTTGGCCACTTCTTGACTCCTCCGGGGGGATCGGTTACCGTCAGACTCGTCGCCAAATCGTGGTCGGGAGCAGGTTCCACCCGCCGAGCGGCGCCTTGCCCCAAAGTCCCGCGCGGCAGGAGGGGCGTACTTTGCACTACTTAGCAAGAGGTCACCCATGCGTCGGTGCTCGTGCGCGGCATCTCGCCTGATGCGCAAACGGTTACTGTATCCCTGCGCGGTGGCCGTGCTTGCGGCGGCGATTGTTTGTTACAGCGTGCCCGCGGCTTACCCCTGGGGCGGTGAACACCACCGCATCACCGACGTTGCGATCGCGGCGCTGCCGAGCGAGGAGCAGGAGTATCTCCGGGCGGAGCGATCGATCCTCGTCGAGTGCTACTGCACGTTTCCCGACATCAACTGGCCCTGCTATGGCCAATGGGGCTCTGGCGCCGGCGATCCGCGGGCGCCGCGGATGCCGGACACCCGCCGATTGTGGGAAGTCTCGTTCTATACCGGCTGGGACCCCGTCCTGAAAAACGGCAAAGGATACCCGCACGCTCCGCCGCAGTCATGGGAGGCCGCCGAAGTCTCGTTTCTCCGCGCGGCCCACGCGTTCCGGGATGGCCGGCTGGAAGATGGATGCCGATACATGGGCGTGATGCTCCACTACATCCAGGACAGCGGATCGATGCCTCACGTCCAGCCGATCCACCGCAACTTTCACGTCAAAGCCACCGAGGCCATCCGGCTCGAGGGCTACGCGCCGCGCCTGCTGGGCAAGACTCCCGAAGAGGCGTCACAACGTCTCGCCGCCCGGGTGCGGGAGCTCACCGAATGGACGGAACAGCGGCTCGGCGGCCTGTTTGAGTCCGTCGAGGTCCTGAGGATTCCCTAGAACCGTATGAGGAGACACTCCTTTTGGCCGAAATGTCCAATTCCACTGCCAGGAGACAGATGCATGTCCGATGTGTTTAACTACGAGATGGCCCGGTTCCTCGAGTTCCGCGACGTCGAAGCCTGTCGCAAGGCGGCGGCGATCAAGCGCGAGGACATCGAAAACCACCCCAACGAGAATTTCAGAATCCGCGTGATCGAAGATGAAACCGCCTTCCGCTTCGGTTACGTGACGAACATCGTCGCGGGCATCAAGCGGGCGCTCAACGAGGGCCGCAAACGGTACGTGATGATCCTCCCGGCGCCGAATCCCCAGTACGCCTTCGTGGCAAAGATGATCAACGACCTCAATATCCCCTGCCACCACGTCCACACGTTCAATATGGACGAATACGCCGACCAGGACGGCAACACGGCGCCCAAGTCATGGCGCGGGGGATTCCAGTACTGGATGTATCACGACCTGTTCGACCGGATCAAGCCCGAGCTGCGCATGCCCGCGGAGCAAATCCACTTTCCCACGACCAAAACGGTCGACGACTACACAACGATGATCGAGGACCTCGGCGGCGCGGACGTCTGCTACGGCGGAATCGGCTGGTGCGGGCACATCGCCTTCTACGAGCCGCACTTGGGCCGGCCGTTCGTCGACGACCTCGACGGCTACCTCCAGCAAGGCGCGCGGATCGTCGAGCTTTCGCCAATCACGGTCCTTCAGAATTGCCTCTACGCCGATGCCGGCAGTGCCGGCGACTGGTCGTGGACGCCGCCCAAGGCCGCCACGATCGGGCCGAAGGACCTGGCCAACTCGAAGCTGGTCAGCTTCTGGGACGGCTTCGGCTGCGGCGAATCGGTCTGGCAGCGGTTCATCAGCCGCCTTGCAGCCCACGGGCCGGTCACCCCATTGGTCCCCGCGAGCATCCTCCAGGTGCTCCGCAGCGAACTGATCCTCTCCGGCACGGTCGCGGCCGATTGCAGCCTCCAGACAAGTGAGCGCCGCGTGGAGATCCAGATTTAATCGCGCGGCGAGCGAGACGAAACAGCTTCCCCCGAGCGGAAACGGCTGACCGTTATGGCAGACTGTCATCTCACCCGAGCCGGCCTTGCCGGCAAGCGAATCGACGCCCATTCGCACGTCGGCGTCTACCTGAAGGCCTACCTCTGCGGCGAGTTCCCCTATGCGCAAAGCCTCGAGGGGCTCTCTTGCATGCAGCAGGCTCACGGGGTAGACGTGAACGTGATCTTCCCGTTCGGGCCGGAGCTGTATTTCGACGTGCAGAAGATGATTGCCGGCAGCGCTGTGCCGGCGGCTGAACCTGTCTCGCCAGTCCCGTACGCCGCTGAAAACGCACTGCTGATGCGCGAGCTGTTCGACTGCTGCCCCGAGTTGAAGGGGCGCTTCCTGCCGTTCGTTTGCGCCGACCCGGGCCGTCTGGTCGACGCGCAGCTCGATGCGATCCGCCGGCTCGAGGCGGACTACCCGATCTACGGCATCAAGATCTCGCCGGTACTCTGCCAGATGCCGGTCACGCGGTTGCTTGACGAGGGCCGCCCGCTGGTCGACTTCGCCCGCTCGCGCGACATCCCCATTCTGCTCCACACCACGGCCGATCCCCGCGAGACATTCTCGCACGCCAGGCTGGTTTTCCAGGTGGTCGAGGCAAACCCGCAGGTGCGGTTCTGCCTGGCGCACTCGATTGCCTTCCATCGCGGCTACCTGGATCGCGCGGCGCGGATGGACAACGTCTGGGTCGACACGTCGGCGGCGACGATTCAGGTGCAGTTGGCGCGCGAAGACAGCCTCTTGATCGCCGCCGGCCCGGACCGCTTCGACGCCGACTATTCGGACCACCGCCGGGTCGTAAAAGGGCTCGTCGACTCCTACCCGGAGACGATTCTCTGGGGTTCCGATGCGCCGGCTTACAGCTACATCGTCCGCCGTCGTCAGGGCGAAGGCCCGGACGACTTCGAGGACTTCCGCTTGAAGGCCACCTACGAGGATGAAGTGGCCGCGCTCGATCTGTTGACCGACGAGCAGCGCCGCGCCGTCACCAACACGAACACGCTGAAATTCCTGTTTGGGTAGGGGTTCCAAGGAGTAATCGCAATGAATTGCCGCACACTGCACGCAGCCCGTTTGTGCCCGCTGCTGCTGGCAATCGCCGCGCCGACAATTGCGGCCGAGCCCCACTGGGACGACGCGTGGCAACCGGTGACTGGCCAATGGCAGGCGAAGGGAGGCGAGTACGTCCAGTCGGACCCGTCGCTTTACGGGGCATGGAGCCTGTGGACGGCCGAGCGCTTTGCCAATGCGGAGATCCGCGTGCGGTTCCAGATTGAGCCGGTTGGCAGCGGCGTTCGGGCGGCGGGGATCGTTTTTCGCGCTGTCGACAACGACCACTTCTTCTTCGCCCATTTCGACAGCCGCAACGACCAGCTGCTCGTCACGCGCTGGTCTGCCGGCGCGTCGAAACACCTCGCCCGCATTCCGGCGATCGGGCTGGAAACGAGCCGCTGGCACGGTGGCCGCGTCCGCTGCATGGGTACGAAAGCGCGGGTCTATCTCGATGACCGCCTGTTGGCCGAGGTCGACGGCGTCACCGAGACGGCCGGTCATGCCGGGGTTCGCGCCGGCCAAGGGGTGGTGCGATTCGAAGGTTGGCGGGTCCGCGGCGATGTGCAAACCGGCGCGGCGAAAGCGCCCGTGCCCTGGTGGAACGAACCGTGGCAATGGCGGATCCCGCTGAGCATCCAGGAGCCGGGCTACGACGACCGCCGCCAGGCGCTCGCGCTTGTCCGTCTCGATTTCGCCGGCCGCGCCCACGCTTTCGAGCCCCGCGCCGACGGCAGCTTCGGCGCGACGGATGTGGTTGTGGTCAACGCGGAGAATCGACCGGCGCCGTCGTGGGTGACGCCGATCCGGACGGGGCAAAAGGATCGCGCCACGGTCGTCGACTGCGCCGAAATCCGTTTCCCCGTCGACGTCCCCTGGTGCCAGTCGGTCCAATACTTCGTCTACTTTGGCAACCCCGATGCGCCACGGCGGCAGGCCGAGGCGTGGAAGACGGACGTCGAATCGTTCACAGCGCTCGGCAGGGGCTCTCTGCCCAACCAGTGGCGGTTCACAGGCGGCCAGTGGCAGTCCCGGCCGCTGGCCCGACCGGAGTCGCGGCGGTGTGCGGTCCCCGCGGTCGCGTCCGATCGGCACGTGGCCTTTCCCGGAATCTGCAAGACGAAACAGGGGACGCTGCTGGTGGTCTACCGGGAGGGATACAGCCACGCCAGCGGCAACCCGGATGACGGTCGCGTGATGCTGGTTCGCTCCGCCGACCTGGGCAAGACCTGGGGCCAGCCCGAGCTGGTCGCCGACGATCCGCTGCTGGACGATCGCAACGCGGCGATTTCCGTGATGCAGGACGGCAGGCTGGTGGTGATCTTCGACAAGTATCTCCGCGGCCGGCACCATTTTGCCTGGATGACGACCAGCGACGACGACGGCCGCACCTGGTGCGAGCCGTTCCGGGTGAGCGAGACGGAAGACGTCCATACGCGCAGCCCCGTCCTCGACCTGGGAGACGGCAAGTGGCTGGTGCCGTATTCGGAGTCGACGAGCACGCCGACGGCTGCAACCTTCTTCGCCATGATGGATCCCGCGACGAGGGGCTTCGAGGAAATCGCCGCCACACCGCGGGGCCAGCGGAACATCGCCGACGAAGTGACGGTCACGCGAGCAGCCGATGGCAGGCTGGTGGCCTTGATCCGCTCGAATGTCGACCCCCAGTTGTTCCAGATCGAATCGACCGACAACGGGCGCACGTGGTCCGAGGCCCGCATGAACGGCATCCCCTCGCAGTTCACCCCCGCCGATCTGATCACGCTCAGCGATGGCCGGCTGTTGTGCAGCTTTTCGTTCCGTGAGCGCCGCAATGAGCGGCTCGCCGTATCGCGGGACCACGGCCGGACGTGGGACGTGGAGAACAGCGTCGAGCTGTTTGATGGCACGATGACCGTCGGCGGCGATCGCTCCTATCCCGCCAGCGTGCAGCTCGACGAAGATTCGCTTGGGACTGTGATTTACGAGACCCGCACCCCGCCTTCCGGCGGACATATCTGGTTCATCCGGACGCCGCTCTCGGCATTCGACGCGGCCGAGGAGAACACGCTTTATCAGGCCGATGTCAGCGATGAACCGGCGTTTGCTCTCTGGCCCGACCGTCCAGCCGCCGCTGTCGACTTCACCTACCGGTTCACCGGTCGCTTCGCCGCTCCCCCCAACCGGATCGGCCTGGTGATGGAATTTGAGAATCCGCGGAACTATCAGGCATTCATTTATCAGATGGGCGTCGGCGCTGCGCGAGACAACCCCACGAACCACGTCGCGTGGATCGAGTGTGTCGGCGGCCGGCAGAAGATGATCCAGGGCCGGCCCGCGCGCGGCGATTGGTTCAACGACGGGCGGGAGCACCGCCTCGGCGCCCGAAAGGTGGACGGGACATGGATGCTGACGATCGACGGAATCGACCAGTTTCGTGCGCCTGCAACGGCTGGAAGCCCCCTGGGGATCGTCGCGCAGGGGGCGTCCGTGGCGGTCTACGGGGTCAGCCGCGCCGGCCACCCGCTACAATACGACGCCCGGAGCCTGGATATCCGGGCCTCCGACGCGGAACAGCGATAGCAGCCCGAGCGGCCACGGCTATTGCCTGAAATGCGAACATCACGAGCCGTTCGCGCCAGTCTCGACGCGCGGCTCCCCGCTCTTTTCTCCCCGAAAGTGGAAGACATTCTTGCCCAGCTGCACGTCGACGTTCAGCTTGCTGTCCACGTTCCATTGCTTTGGCAGCAGCGGAACGTATTCGGCGTCTTTTGCCTCCGGGCCCTGCAAATCCAGCGATGAGTGGATGTCCGGCGGAGTCTGCTCATCCTGCCCCGCGCTGATCCGTACGAGGTATTTTCCCGGCGGCAGGGCCGCCGCCTCGTACTTGCCGTTTTGGATCGGTGCGTTGCGGGGTGGGGCGGCGGCTTCGGTCGATTCGAAGGAAACCATGCCCGCCGGAACCGCCTGCCCGTCGAAAGTCACCTCGCCGGCGACGTCGCCAACAGGCTCACCTCCACCACATCCGGCCAGCAGCGGGAGCATCGCGCATCCGGCCACGAACACCAGAAGATCGCGTACGTTCATCGACAACTCCTTGTTTTACGGCAAGCGGTTTTTCAATAGCTGTTGATCGTTTCGTTGCCCTCACTTGTCGAGAGGGCCTGCCAGGTCGCCCACTCGATCGTGTCAGAGACAAACCGCACCGATCCGTCGAGCAGATTGACGTTCACACCGCCCGGATGCCGGCTCCGCGCCGCCAGCGACGTGGGCCCGCCGACCATTTGTGCGGAGACGCAAGGCGCATTCTCCTTGGGCACGCAGCAGTTGCCGCTGTCCGGATTCACATCGGGACCTTCGTAATTCGGCGGAAACCATGTCGTGAACCAGCAGAAGGCCGCGTGATAGAGCCCGCCGCGGATATCCGCCACGTTCGCCGTGCCGGAGACCCCCGTGCCTACCTGCCCCTGGAGGCATTCCGAGAAGCCGAGCGTGTTGCTCAGACCGTCCACCATCCAGGGCAATTCCGTGTACCGGAAGCCCCCCGCATCCGTGGCGATAATGAACGGCGCGCCGCCGTTTTTGACCACCGTGCCCGATGCCAGGGTCCGCGAGGCGAGCACGGCGAGGTTGACCGACCCGGTCCCGTTCACGCCCACGTTGCCGGCGTTGCAGACATAATTCCCACGATAACTCTGACTATCGATGTCGCTCGGGCAGCGCATCGTCGCCAGATCCTTGAGGGCCTGCGCCACGTTGATATTCCCGCCGAGGTGGTACTGATACGCCGGATTCCACATATCCTTCAGCGCCGCTTGTTCGATGAACGGCAAGAGGGCGTGGAACCAGGTCTGCCAATGCGGGTTGCGGCCACCCGGTGGCAACGCCTTAAACGTGTCGTGGTAGTTGTGCGTGGCCAGGCCGATCTGCTTGAGGTTGTTGGTGCACTGGGATCGGCGCGCGGCCTCCCGCGCAGCCTGCACCGCCGGCAACAACAGGGCAATTAGAATGCCAATGATGGCAATCACCACCAGTAGTTCGACGAGGGTGAACCCGCGCCGGCACGAATG
>JAAYCB010000084.1 GCA_012744395.1 Pirellulaceae bacterium | reverse complement strand
CGCGGCAGTTCGTCACCCGGCTGTTCCAGCAGGTTCCCGTGCTCGATTCGGGCGCGCGGGGCTCGACGAACACCTTCGCCCAGAGAAACATGGGCGACGTGCTTCTGGCCTGGGAAAACGAGGCATTCCTCGCCGTTAATGAACTCGGGCCGGAGAAGTTCGAGATCATCGTCCCCTCGATCAGCATGCTGGCCGAGCCGCCCGTGGCGCTTGTCGACAAATGGATCGACGACCACGGCACGCGGACGCTGGCGCAAGCCTATCTTGAGTATCTCTACTCCCCCGCCGGGCAGCGCCTGGTCGCCAAACACTACTACCGGCCCGTCGCGCCGGAACACGCCGACCCGGAAGACCTCAAGCGGTTTCCGGCGTTGGAGCTGGTCGGCATCGACACGGTGTTTGGCGGTTGGCAGAAGGCCCAGCGGGAGCACTTCGCCGATGGGGGCGTGTTTGACCAGATTTACACCAAGGGCAAGTAGCCGCGCTTGCCCCCTCCCCTTCCAGGCCCGGCCCGAGGCGGCCGCGGCCAATTCCGGCTGCCAGGATACGGAGACCCCAGGTGCCCGCGCCGACTGCAAAAACCTTCCGCAAACGCCGCGGGGTGATTCCCGGCTTCGGCCTGACGCTTGGCTACACGATCTTCTACCTGAGCCTGGTCGTGCTCGTGCCCCTTTCGGCCCTGTTCCTCAAGACGGCCGCGGCGCCGTGGGCGGACGCTTGGGAGACGATCACCAGCCCCCGCGTGCTCGCTTCGTTCCGGCTGAGCCTGGCGGCTTCGTTGGCGGCGGCGGCGGTCAACGCGGTGTTCGGCCTCGGCGTCGCCTGGATGCTCGTGCGCTACGCGTTTCCGGGCAAGCGCGTGATCGACGCGGTTGTCGATCTGCCGTTCGCGCTGCCGACGGCCGTCTCGGGAATCGCCCTGACGACCGTCTACGCGCCGGGCGGCTGGATCGGGCGGTGGCTCGAGCCGCTGGGGATCAAGGCCGCCTTCTCGCCCCTGGGGGTGACGATCGCCCTGGTGTTCATCGGCCTGCCGTTCGTCGTCCGGACCTTGCAGCCGGCCCTGGAGGATCTCGACCCGGAAGTGGAAGAAGCGGCGGCCAGCCTGGGCGCCGGCCGTTGGCAGACGTTCCGCTGTGTGATCCTGCCGGCGATCCTGCCCGCACTGCTGACCGGATTCGCCCTGGCCTTCGCCCGGGCCTTGGGCGAATACGGCTCGGTCGTGTTCATTGCGGGCAACATGCCGATGAAGACCGAGATCGTGCCGTTGCTGATTCTCGTCAAGCTGGAGCAGTACGACTACACGGGCGCGACGGCGATCGCATCGGCGATGCTCGTGCTGTCGTTCCTGCTGCTGTTCCTGATCAACGCCGTTCAGTGGTGGAGCGCGCGGCGCCACTTTGCGGAGGGCTGACCCGTGGGCGGAACCGCCAAATCGCAACTTCGAGGCCGCCGCGCCGCGGCCGGGCTCGCCGCCAAGGGCGACCCCGGCTGGGTCAAGTGGCTGATCACAGGCGCCTCGCTCTGCTTCCTCCTCTTGTTTCTCGGCGTCCCCTTGGTCGCCGTGTTTGCCGAAGCGCTGCGGAAGGGCCTGGGAGCCTACCTGGAGAGCTTCCAGAACCGCGACGCCCTCTCGGCAATCCGGCTGACCCTCCTGGTCGCGGCGATCGCCGTCCCCCTGAACCTCGTCTTCGGCCTGGCGGCGTCGTGGGCAATCGCCAAGTTCGAGTTTCGCGGCAAGAGCCTGCTCGTCACGCTGATCGATCTGCCGTTCGCCGTCTCGCCGGTCATCTCGGGGCTGATCTTCGTGCTCCTGTTCGGGTTGCAGGGATGGTTCGGGCCGTGGCTGGCCGGCCACGGCATCCAGATCATCTTCGCCGTCCCGGGGGTCGTGCTGGCGACCGTCTTCGTGACGTTCCCCTTCGTCGCCCGGGAACTCATCCCCCTGATGCAGGAGCAGGGAACCGAGGAGGAAGAAGCCGCGCTGGTCCTCGGGGCGAGCGGCTGGCAGACCTTCTGGCGGGTGACGCTGCCGAACGTGAAGTGGGGACTGCTCTATGGCGTGATCCTCTGCAATGCCCGGGCGATGGGCGAGTTCGGCGCGGTCTCCGTCGTCTCGGGGCACCTCCGCGGGCAGACGAACACGATGCCGCTCTACGTCGAGATTTTGTACAACGAATACAACTTCGTGGCCGCCTTCGCCGTCGCCTCGCTGCTGGCCCTGCTGGCGCTGCTGACGCTGGTCTTGAAGGCGCTGGTCGAGTGGCGGACGCAAGGCGAATCGGAAGCGTCGCCGGCGCCCGCAACCGCCGCCACCCCGGAGGCTGAACCGTGAGCATCGAGGTCCGCAACGTCAGCAAGAGTTTCGGTGACTTCCTGGCGCTGGACGGCGTCTCGCTGCACGTCCCGGACGGAGAGCTGGTCGCCCTGTTGGGGCCTTCGGGCTCGGGGAAGACGACGCTCCTGCGGATCATCGCCGGACTGGAAGCGTTTGACCTGGCCGACGACGGCGCGATCCTTTTCGACGGCCAGGACGTGGCCCGCCAGGCCGTCGGCCGCCGGCGCGTCGGCTTCGTGTTCCAGCACTACGCCCTGTTCCGGCACATGACCGTGTTTGAGAACATCGCCTTCGGGCTCCGCGTCCGCCCCAAGCCGAACCGCCCGACGAAGGCCGAAATCAACGCCCGCGTCCGCGAACTGCTCCAGTTGATCCAGCTGGAAACACTCGAACGCCGCTACCCCTGGCAACTCTCCGGGGGCCAGCGGCAACGGGTCGCCCTCGCCCGGGCGCTGGCCATCCAGCCCAAGGTGCTGCTGCTGGACGAACCCTTCGGAGCGCTCGACGCCAAGGTGCGCCAGGGGCTGCGGCGCTGGCTCCGCCGCCTCCACGACGAGATTCATGTGACCAGCCTGTTCGTCACGCACGACCAGGAGGAGGCCCTCGAAGTGGCCGACCGGATCGTGGTCATGAACCAGGGGCGGATCGAGCAGGTCGGCACCCCGAACGAGGTCTTCCACCAGCCGGCCAGCGCCTTCGTGATGGACTTTCTCGGCAACGTGAACCTGTTCCACGGCCGGGTGGAAGCCGGCCGAGCCGTCTTCGGATCGATGGTCATCGAGCCTCCCGGAGGGCTGCAAATCGACGGCGAGAGCGCGCGGCTGCTGATCCGGCCGCACGACCTGGAAATTCAACCCGATGGCGAGGGCCGATCGGGGCTCCGCGGAAAGGTGACGCGCGTCCAGTTGGCCGGGCCCGTCGTGAAGCTCGAACTGGCCGGCGAAGACAACCAGCCGATCTACGTGGAGATGTCGCACGACCGCTACCGGCAGCATCCCTGCACCGTGGGCGAGAAGGTCTTCGTGACGCCGCGGGACTCGCGCCTGTTCGTGGAAGACTACACGATCTGACGCCCGCGGGCGGTCCGAGCCCCGAGGGGGAACGCCTCCCCCGGCTCCGAGCCGTCCGCATCCTCGCCGCCTTTGGGATCGGCTTCAGAACGGCCAGAAGACCGGGATCAGAAGCATGGCGATCGGCCAGAGGAGGAGATTCAAGGGAATTCCCACGCGGAGGAAGTCGGCGAACCGGTACCCGCCGGGGCCGTAGACCATCATGTTCGTCTGGTATCCGATCGGCGTCATGAAGCTGGCCGAGGCGGCCAGCACGAGGGCCATCAGAAACGGCCGCGGGCTGACGCCGTAGAGCCGGGCGGCCTCCAGGCAGAAGGGAAACAGCAGCACGGCGGCCGCATTGTTGGTGATCAATTCCGTAAGCACCGATCCCAGCAGGTAGAACACGGCCAGGATGGCGATCGGACCCCAGGTCTTTGTCGATTCGACCAGCCCGCCGGCGATCGTCGCCACGGCCCCGGAGTTCTCCAGGGCGGCTCCGACACCGAACGCCGCCGCAATCGTGATCAGCACCTGCCACTCGATGCTCCGCCGGGCCTCGCCGGACGAGACGCACCCGGCGGCGACCATCAGCACGGCAACCACGACGGCGGCCAGCACGATCGGAACCAGCCCGCTGGTCATCAATCCGATCAGGACCAGGAAGAGGAGAATCGCGATCCAAGCCCGGTCGCTCCGCAAGGGGCGCCAGTCGGCCACGTCGCTGACCAGGTAGAAGGCCAGATCGTTCCGATAAGCGCGCAAGAAGTGCGGCCCGGTCTGCATCAGCAGCGTGTCGCCCGCCCGCAGGCGGATGTCGCCCACCTTGCGTTCCAGCCGTGCGCCGCCGCGGTGGACGGCGACGACGGCGGCCCCGTAGGTCGCGCGGAAATCGGCCTCGCGGATGTTCTTGCCCACCAGCGGCGAATTCTCGGAGATCACCGCCTCGCAGAGCCGCCGGCCGCGCTGCCGCACGGGGGAAACCTCGTAGGATGGATCGGCCACCGGGACCAGCCCCGCCGTCCGCTCCAGCTCGATGATGCTGCTCACGATGCCGGTGAAGACCAGCCGGTCGTTCGCCTCGATCGTCTCGTCGGGGCCGACCGGGGCGAGAATCTTGCCGTCGCGGTCGATCTCGATCAAGTACAGGCCGGGCAACTGCCGCAGGCCGGCCTCGGCCACGCTCTCGCCCACCAGGCGGCAGTTCGGCTGCACGAGCATTTCGGCAAGGTATTCGCGCCGCGACTCGCCGAGCTGCTCGAGAAACTCCTTGCGTTCCGGCAGCAGCCAGCGCCCGATCGTCAGCAGGAAGACGAATCCGACGATCGCATACGGGATCCCGATCCGGCTCAGTTCAAACAGCTGCATTCCCCCAACGCCGTGCTCGATCATCAGCCCGTTGACGACGAGGTTCGTCGAAGTCCCGATCAGCGTGCAGGTCCCCCCCAGAATCGCCAGGTAGGAGAGGGGGATCAGCAACTTCGACGGCGAGACCTGGTGGCGGCGGCTCCAATCCAGGACCACCGGCACGAACATCGCCACGATCGGCGTGTTGTTCAAGAACGCGGATGTCGGCAAGACGACGGCCGCCAGCCTGGCCAGCACGCTCCGCTCGGTCCCCGCGCGGCGAAGCATCCGCTGTCCCAGGTAGTCCAAGACGCCGGTCTCGCGGAGCCCGGCCGCGATCACGAACATCATCGCGACGGTCAACATTCCCTGGTTTGAAAACCCCGCGAAGGCCTCGGCGGGCGAAATAATCCCGACCACCGCGAGCAGCGCCGCTCCCCCCACGAAGACGATATCCGGCGGCGCCCAGTTCATCGCCAACAACACGAACGAGCAGAAGACTACCGACAGGGTCAGCCAGGCCTCGTAGGGCATCGAGCGGGTTCTCCGGCGGGCGAGAGGGTACAGTCTTGCCCATCATACGGCGCGACCGCCGCGGAGGCCACTGCGGATTGAGCAATCCCGTCCCCTCTGGTAGGATGCGTCTTCTTCAGGAGACTCGATCGTGATGGGGAGTAGCAGGCATTCATGGCGGAACGCGCGCTCCAGACACTCGCCCGGCTTTATGGTGTCCAGCCCAGCTATGTCGACGTCTGGCGCAAGCGCCGCTGGTCGTCGCACGAAGCGGTGCTCCGCGCCCTGCAACTCCTCGGCGCGCCGCTGGCGTCGGCCGCGGGCGCTGCGAGCGCCCTGCGGTTTCGGCGGCAGGAGCTCTGGCAGGAGATGCTCCCGCCGGTCTTGGCCGCCTTCGGCGGCAAGGCGGGCTGCCCCCTGCGCGTGCCGGAGTCGCTCAGCGGGACGAAGTATCGATGCCAGCTCGATCTGGAAGACGGAGCGTCGCTGGCCTTCGCCGGCCGCGTCGAGGATCTGGCGATCCAGCGGGCGGGCGTGGTCGAGCGCGTCGCCTACACGCGGCGAATCCTGCCGCTGCCAGACAACCTGCCACACGGATACCACCGGCTGCACGTGGAACTCGGGGGTCGGGCCGCCGAAAGCCTGCTGATCGCGGCCCCGCCGCTGACTTACCGCCCCAGCCCGCGGCAGCAGCGGATTTGGGGGGTGTTCCTTCCCCTGTATTCCCTGCATCGGCAGTCAGGTTCCGCCGCGGGCGACTTCTCGGACCTCGCAGCGCTCATGCAGTGGACGGCCGATCGGGGCGGCAACCTCGTGGCCACGCTGCCGCTGCTCTCGATCCTCTGGGAGCTGTCCGACGATCCGAGCCCCTACCATCCCGCCAGCCGCCTGTTCTGGAACGAGCTCTACCTCGACCCGCGGCGGAGTCCCGGATTCGACTCCTGCCCCGCGGCCCGGCGGCTTGCCGGCGACCTCCTCGCCCAAGCCGCGCCGGGAGACCTCGTCGACTATCCCGGGTTGGTCCGCGCCAAACGCCGGGTGACCGAGGCGCTGGCCGAGGCCTTCTTCAGCCGGCCGTCGCCCCAGCGCGACGCCATGCTCGAGGAGTGCCGCGGCAATCCGGAGCTGGAACGGTTCGCCAGGTTCCGCGCCGCCGGCGAACGGCGGCAGGCAGCCTGGCCGGATTGGCCGGAACCGGCTCGCGGCGGCCGGCTGGCCCCCGGCGATTACGACGAGCGAGTGTTTCAGTACCACCTCTACGCCCAGTGGGAGGTCGGCCGGCAACTCGCATCGCTGACGGCCCATGCCGACCGGCGGGAACTGCTCTGGTACCTCGATTTCCCCCTCGGCGTCAGCGGCAAGGGGTTCGACGTCTGGCGGAACCAGCAACTGTTCGTCGGCGAGGCCGCCGGCGGGGCGCCGCCCGACTCGTTCTTCACCCAGGGGCAGAACTGGGGATTTCCGCCGCTCCACCCAGGCAGGCTGCGGCGGCAGGGATACGCCTACTTGATCCGCTCGCTCCGCAACCACCTCCGGCACGCGCGGATCCTGAGGTTCGACCACGTGATGGGATTGCACCGCCTGTACTGGATCCCCCAAGGGTTCCGCGCCGACGACGGCGTCTACGTCCGCTACCCGATGGAGGAGATGTGCGCGATCCTCACGCTGGAGTCGCACCGCTTCGGCGCGCGGATCGTGGGCGAAGACCTCGGCACGGTCCCGGCCGCCGTCGACCGGGCCCTCCAGCGGCACGGGATCGCGCCGATGTACGTTCTCCAGTACGAGACGAATCCCGACAAGGGGCCCGCCCTGCGCGAAGTGCCCGCGGCGTGCGTGGCCAGCGTGAACACCCACGACATGCCCCAGTTCGCCGCCTACTGGCAGGGGCTGGACATCGAGGACCGCCTCGGGCAGGGGCTGCTGACGGCCGAGGCGGCCGCCGAGGAGCGCCGCCGCCGCGCAGGTCTCCGCCGGCGGATCACGGAATTCCTTCGGGCCCAAGGCCTGCTCGCCTCCGCGGAACCGACATGCCCCCAGGTCCTGGAAGCCTGCGAATGCTACCTGGCGGCAAGCGACGCGGAAATCCTGCTGGTCAACCTCGAGGACCTCTGGGGGGAGACCGAGCCGCAGAATCGCCCCGGCACGTACCGGGAGCACCCCAACTGGCGCCGCAAGGCGCGCTACCCCTTCGACCAGTTCAGCGCGATGCCCGAGGTGGCCCGAGTCCTCGGCGCAATCGATCGCCTGCGGCGGCGGGCGTGAGCCGCGCCGAGTCAGATGCCCATCTGGGCCAACCCGTCCAGCAAGCGCTGGATCACCCCGGCGATCGCCGGGTGGGCGCCTTCGAACTGGCGGGCGGCGTCGCTCAGCCGGTCCTGCCACGATTGTTGCTGCGACGCCGTCGCGCCCTCGCCGCCCAACACGGCCTGGACCTCCGCGAGAACCTCGTGGAGCACGCCGCGGGTCTCGTCGTCCACGCTCGCAAAGGAACGCAACTCGTCTTCCAGTTCGCGGACGGTTGCCTTCAACTTCTCATGCGGATCCAACATGCTCACCACCGCTTCCGATTCGGCCGAGGGGAGAAAGTCGCCCGATCTGGCTCGCTTGCCATTCTATCGGGGCGGATCGCTCGAAGGAACAGGGACAATCGCCAATTCCCCGCCAACCGGTTTCGCGGCCTTGTCACACCGTCGCCGGGCCGGGTAGATTGTCGATCGGCGGCTGTTCACACTGCCGGTGGCCGCGAGGAGGACCGCGATTGTGATGCATCGTCTTTCGCTCTCCCTGTTGGCGTTGGGGCTGGCGGCCCTCGCGTTCCGCGCCGGACGCGGCTGGGCCGACGAACACACACGCTACATGATCATGGTCACCGGCGGCGAACTGCTCAGCGGGGCGCTTCCCGACGGCCATACCCCGTTCCTCACGCGGACCCTCCGGCCTCTGGGGCTCCGCTGCGTCGGCTCGATGATCGTCGACGACAATCTCGAAGACATTCGCTCCGCACTGGGGTACGCCACGCAGCACGCAGAGCTGGTGATTGTGACCGGCGGGCTGGGGCCGACCGACAACGATGTCACCTGCGAGGCGATCGCCGGGTTCACCGGCATCGCCGTCGAAGAGA
Source organism: Pirellulaceae bacterium (assembly GCA_012744395.1). Classification (GTDB taxonomy): domain Bacteria; phylum Planctomycetota; class Planctomycetia; order Pirellulales; family Thermoguttaceae; genus JAAYCB01. The sequence goes on along the minus strand of JAAYCB010000084.1, from coordinate 55,432 downwards.
ATCCGGAGGTCCTCGAGGCGATCGCCAGGCGTTTCCGCACGACGGTGGAAGGTTTACGCGGCAACCTCCGGCGGCAGACGCGGGTGCCGGTGGGCGGCACGTATCTGAAGAACTCCAGCGGCACGGCAGTCGGCCTGGTCTTTGACTGCGCAAAGCGCGTCGTCGTCGCCCTGCCGGGGCCGCCGCGAGAGCTTCAGCCGATGGTGCTCAATCAATTGATGCCCTACCTGAGCCGGCGGTTCGGCACGCACCTGCCGGGCTGTTCCCTGACGGTGCGCTTCATCGGATTGGGACAGTCGGCAATCGATCAGGCCATGAAAGACCATCTGCCGCTGTCCGACGAAATCGCTCTCTCCTCCCAGTTCGACGCGAGCCGCGTCGATTTCACGTTCACCCTTCCCGACGACAATCGAGAGAATCGCGCGAAGCTGGAGGACCTGAAGATGCGGTTGCTCGAACGGCTGGGGGACAACATCTATGCCACCGACGATCGGACATCGCTGGAAGACTCGGCGGTCGCGGCGCTGGCCGCGCGGGGCGCTACGCTCTCGCTCGCCGAGGTGGCCAGTGGCGGCGCTGTGACCGCGGCCCTGTGCCGCGCCGAGGGCGCCGACAGCGTGCTCGCCGGGGCCTATGTCGCCGCGAATGCCGAGACGATGCGGCGCCTGCTCGGCGTCTCCGAAGACCGTTGGCCCGAGCCGTCGGAAAGCGCGAAACGCCTGGAATTGCTGGCCGAGGCGTGCGCTCGGGCGACCGGTAGCCAATGGGCCGCCGTCGTCGGCCCGGTCCGCAACGGCGCCGGCGGCCGCCGCGATGCGGACGTGCTGCTGCGCGGTCCCGATGGGCGGGTGGCCGCCGCCGAGTTGGCGGTCTCCGGCAGCGCCGCCGCGTCGCACCAGCGATTGACGACGCAGATCGTCGATCTGTTCCGCAGACAGTTCCAATTGAAATGAAAACGCGAAGACTCCTGCTGACCCTCTTCGGCGCCAGCCTGGCGATTGTCTATGCGGCCGGGCTGAGCCTGGTCGCGCCCGGACAGCATTCCGCGACCGTCCGCCGGGGCGCCCTGCTTTTGCTGGTCATGGGCTGCTACGGCTGGTGCTTCGGAGGCGAACGGCACCTTGCCACCCGCTGGCTCGTTCTCGACCTGCTGCTGATGCCACTTGCGCTTGCCGGCGCGGCGATCGCGGGCATCGTGTTTGCCGTCAGCAGCGCGATAAGATGGCTGTGTTCGCTCGTTGGGCGATGACCGGAGTTGCCTGGAATTGATCCGAGGAGAGACTTCAATGAGTCGCGGCCCTGCCGATCCGCTCATGCTTCTTGTCCTCTGCGTGTTTTCCCTTCCGGTTTCTAGCGCCGTCGCGGCGGGTCAAGACGCGCCGCTGAGGCCCTGGAGCCAGAATCCCTGGCACTGGTCCTGGCGTGGCGAACCGGTTGCTCCTGCTCGGCGGCAGCGACGACGACAACCTCTTCCAATGGCCGGCAGACGAGCTGGATCGCCAGCTCGACCGCCTTGGCTGGCGCCGGGGGAAACGTGATCCGCAACACGATGAGCGACCGCAAGGACAAGGGGTTCGAAGTGTACCCGTTTCGCGCCGTCGGCGGCGGCAAGTACGACCTCGAGCGGTGGAACGAAGACTATTGGAACCGGTTCGAGCGGCTGCTCCGCGCGACGGCCAAACGCCGGATCTTCGTGCAGATCGAGATCTGGGACCGGTTCGACGACACCGACAGCGGAGGATCGGACCGCTGGCAGATCCATCCATACAACCCGAAGAACAACGTGAATTACCAGCTTTGATGAATACGACGAAGACCTACGGCGCCGACGGGAACAAGTTCGGCCACACCGACCAGGATGCGATCGAGCGCTTCTGGCGCCATCTGCTAACCGGCGCCGCGTCGATCCGCTTCCATCGGCCCGATTCGGGGCGGGGGCTCAACGACAAGGCCGTCGCCTGCCTGAAGGCCGCGAGGAGGGTCGAGTCCGTCGTGCCGCTCTGGACCATCCAGCCGGCCAATGAGCTGCTCGGCAAGCGCGAGAAGAACGAAGCCTACCTGGCTGCCGACGCCGGCCGCGCCTACGTGGCGTATTTCCCGGCCGGCGGCCGGGTAACGCTCGATCTGGCCAAGGTGGGCGGGCGGTTCCAGATCCGCTGGGTCAACATCGACTCGGGCCAGTGGGAGGCGGCGGACCAGATCTCGGGCGGGGCCCAAGCGGACCTCTCCCCGCCCGGCGAAGGCAACGATGCCGCCACGATCGTGCTGTTCGACGGCTGACCCCGCGTCGCTCAACCGGTGGCATTTGCCTGGCCGCCGGATGGCGGTTGGCCCTCCGCGTCAATCCAGCCCCAGGCTCGCCCGGTACGCCGCCTTCTGCCGTTCCACCCCCAGCTGTTCGGTGATCTCTCGCCACCGCGCGGCCGCATCGCCAAGCGCCTGTTGCGGATTCTCTCCTTCAACGGCGCTGCGGACCGCGGCGTCGAGCGCCGCCAGGTAATCCCTCCGGCCGGCAATTCGCAGCGCGAACAGGTGCTGCCGCCCTTCCAGGGCCGCCGCCACGCACTCCGCATACTGCGTCGCCGCCTCGGCGGTCATTGGCCGTTCGACCCAGGCATTCGCTTCGGCCAGGTGCGCGTGGCGAAAGAGCGTGGTCGCCGGACTGGCCGCGCAGACCTGCACGCTCCACTTCTCGTCGGTCAGCCAGAGCAGCAGCTGCCAGGCGGTTTCGGGCCATTGGCTCGCGGTGCTCACCATTCCCAACCGCCCCGCCACCCCCAGCAGCGGGATGCGGCCCGCGTCGCCCTTGGCCCGCGTCTCCCACTGGCCGTCGCCGACATCGAACACATCCCGGGCGCCGGGAAGGGCCGCCACGCCGGCCGTGAAGTCGGGCTTCACTTCGGCCAGCGACGCGTCGGCCGCCGTCGGCCAGGTGACCGCCATGCCCGCCTCGCCCTGCCAGAACGCGCGGCGCACGGCCGCCGGGTCCATCTCCAGCGATTTCTTGTCAACCGAAGCCGCCAATTCCTCCAGTGCCCGGACGAACGGCGGCCCGGCAACGAGCGGCTCCATCGTGCTGATGCTGAACAGGGTCGAGAGGTTGTCGCGATGGCTGGCGTAGGCTGCCGCACGGGCAAGCAAAAAGACCCCGGCCCAGCCCTCGGCGAGCGGCTCGATCACCGCCGCGCCGGAAAGCGCCTTGGCCGTCGCTTGATAGTCCGCCCAGGTTGCCGGCGGCTGGCGACCGGCCTTCTCCAGCAGGTCGGCCCGGTAATAGACCACGGCAACCGGCGAGCCGAAGGGAACCGCGCGGAACTCGCCCTTCCAGGCCACCTCGTGGGAGCGGAGCTGCGCGAAAATGTCGGACCAGTTCTCCAGGTTGTTCTGGATCACCTCGGCGGGCAGCAGGGCAGCCCAACCCGCCTCGGCGACAGGCCCCAGCAGGTGCGACGGGCCGATCACGACGTCGGCCGCGGGAGTCGCGCCGGCGTTAAACGGGCCGGCCGCCGCCTGTTCCACGGCGAGCCCGACCCCCGACTGGGCCTCCCATTCGCTCTTCAGGTACCCGATCGATTCACCCAAGGCCGGGTCGTCGACGACCAGCACGCGGAGCGTCGCGCCGGCCGGTGGGCCGCTGCGGGCCGGCTGTTCCGATGCCCGGTCTGGGCAACCCGTCGAGATCAACGTCAAGACGCCCAAACAGAAGAACCGAATCCAGCTTCTCATCGAGTCTCCGATCGTCATCCGCCCTGGGCGGTGGTTGGGGATGCCATGGGTTGCCGATATCCTGCACTTTAGGGGAGTGTAGCGCGTCTGGTCAATCGGGGTCCTGCCGCCGGCTGGATCCCCATCCGGCCCGACGCGGCCGCCGACCGCCCGCCGACCGCCCGCCGGTTGCCAGCCTGCCCAAGAACCGGGTAGAATCCGCCGAACGGTCCCCAGCTTCCGCGCTCCTCCATGCACTCCAAAAGGTTGGTCTCCATGAACGCGCTGTTAGGCATCGACATCGGCACTTCGGGCACGAAGACCCTGGCCATCGACCCCAGCGGCAGGATTCTGGCCGATTCGCTCAAAACCTATCCCTGCCACGTTCCCAAACCGCTCTGGAGCGAACAGGATCCGGAGGACTGGTGGCAGGCCACGATCGCCTCGGTCCGCGAGGTCGTCGTCAAGGCCGGTCTGAAACCGGCGGACGTCAAGGCGATCGGACTGTCGGGCCAGATGCACGGATCGGTGTTTCTCGACAAACGGGGCCAGATCGTCCGCCGCGCGATCCTCTGGAACGACCAGCGGACCGCGGCCGAGTGCCGCGAGATCGAAGAGCGGGCGGGGGGGCGCAAGAAGCTGCTGCGGATGGTGGCCAACCCGGCGATGACCGGCTTCACCGCCCCGAAAATCCTCTGGCTCCGCAACCACGAGCCGAAGAACTTCGAGCGCACGGCCAAAGTCCTCCTCCCCAAGGACGAAATCCGCCGGCGATTGACCGGAGAGTTGGCCACCGAAGTCAGCGATGCCAGTGGAATGCTCTTGCTGGATGTCGCCAAACGCACGTGGTCCAAGAAGCTCCTCAGCGCCCTCGAACTCGATCCCGGGCTGCTCGCCACGGTCTACGAGTCGGAACAAGTGACCGGCAAACTGACCGCTGCGGCGGCGGAGACCTTGGGGCTCTCCACCGACTGCGCGGTGGTCGGCGGGGCGGGCGACTGCGCCGCCGGCGCCGTCGGCAACGGCATCGTCAACAAGGGGCTCCTCTCCACGTCGATCGGCACCTCCGGCGTGATGTTCGTCCACAGCGACGAAGTCAAGATCGATCCCAAGGGGCGAATCCACACCTTCTGCCACGCCGTGCGCGGCAAGTGGCACATGATGGGAGTCAACCTCTCGGCCGGCGGGTCGCTCCAGTGGTTCCGCAACCAACTCTGCAAGGCCGACATGGCGGCCGCCGGCCTCGCCAGCCAGGAAGTCTATGACATCCTCACCGACGAGGCCGCCAGGGCGCCTGCCGGATGCGACGGATTGTTCTTCCTTCCCTACCTGTCGGGCGAGCGGACGCCGCACGCCGATCCGCACGCCCGCGGCTGCTTCATCGGGCTCACCCTGGCCCACACTCGAGCACACCTGCTGCGGGCGATCATGGAGGGCGTTGCTTACTCGATGCGCGACAGCCTCGAGATCATCGAGGAGCTCGAAGTGCCCGTCCGACAGATCCGCGCCTCCGGCGGCGGCTCGCGGAGCCCCTTCTGGCGGCAGATTCAGGCCGACGTGTTCGGCCGCAAGGTCGTGACGATCAACACGGAGGAAGGTCCCGCCTTCGGCGTCGCCCTGCTGGCCGCCGTCGGCGCCGGCGAGTACAAGAATATCCAGGAGGCCTGCGCCGCCACGGTCCACGTGGAACGAGAGACCGGCGTCCGACGCGTCGACAAAAAACGCTATGACCAGGCATTTCCCGTCTACCAGCGGCTCTACCACTCGCTCAAAGACGATTTCAAGGCGATCGCGGCCCTGGATAACTGACCGGTTCAATAAAACCTTGGTGACTGCCCCTTGTCGAACCCGCCCTTGATCCGCAATTCCGCTTCCCGCCGGTCCGGCGGTTTGCAGACGGCCGCCGAAGTGGCGCTGGTCTTCCTGGTGTTCTTTCTCCAGGGGGCCTGGCCGGTTCCCGAGGTCAACGAACCCTACTATATCGGCAAGGCGATCCACTATTGGAATCCCGATTGGATCGCCGACGACCCGTTTCTCGACTCCGCCGACACGCACACGGTTTTTTACTTCACTCTCGGCTGGCTGGCGGTTGTGCTGCCGCCGGTGGTCGCCGTCTGGGCGGGCCGGCTGATCACCTGGGGATTGCTCGCCTGGTCGTGGCAGCGGCTCAGCCGGGCGGTTGTTCCGCGCCGCTGGGCATCGGCGTGGACGGCGGCCCTGTTTGTCTGCCTGGTCGAACACGGCCACATGGCGGGGGAGTGGGTCATCGGCGGCGTCGAGGCCAAGGGGTTCGCCTACGTGCTGACTTTCTTGGGGCTGGAGGCCCTGGCACGCGGCCTGATGCATCGCGCCTGGCCGCTTCTGGGCGCGGCGGCCGCGTTTCACGTGCTCGTCGGCGGCTGGGCCGTGGTGGCGGCCCTGCTGGCGTGGGTTCTGATCGGCAACACGCGCCCGCGGCTGCGGCCGACGCTCCCTTGGCTGCTGCTCGGCCTGCTGCTGTCGCTTCCCGGCCTGTTGCCGTCGCTCGCGCTGACGCGCGGAGTCGACCCTGGCGTGGTCGCGTTTGCCAATGAGATCTACGTGTTCCGGCGGCTGGCGCACCATCTCGACCCGGCCGGATTCCCGCCGGGCTTCGTGCTGCGGTTCGTCGCCCTGGCCGCGATCTGGGCGGCCTGCTCCTATTGGCCGCCGCCGTCGGACGCAATCCGCCGGTTGCGGGCGTTCGTGGCCGGCACATTGCTCCTGTCGCTCGCCGGCGCAGCGGTGGCGGTCGCCTTTGCGGGCGACCCGGCCCGGGCGGCCGGTTGGCTCCGCTTCTATTGGTTTCGCCTGTCCGACGTGGCCGTGCCGCTCGGCGTGGCGCTGGCCGGGCCGGCGCTGCTCGCCTCGCTCGGGCCGCTGATCCGGCGGAACTGGCCCCACGATCGGCGGTTGGCAATGGCCGCCTGCGGCGCCGCGGTCCTGGTTGTTGTCGCCGGGCTGGCCTGGCTGATAGCGCACGCGGCCTCCATGGCGGGCTATCCGATCGCCTGGGAGGCGGCCGTCGCGGCCTCTGCCGCGATTGTTCTCGGGGGGCTGGGGTGGCTGGAGAATCGGGCCGCGGAGAGTTGGCTCTGGCGCCGCGCCCGGGTCGCCGCGGTGGCCGCGCTGGCCGCCGGACTGCTGCTGGCGGCCCCGCTTGCGCACTTGGCCAACGCGGCACGGCTGCGCTGCACGCCCCTGGTGCCGCGCGCGGATCGGCTTTGGGACTATTGGGCGTGGGAAGATGCCTGCCGCTGGATCAACGAGTCGGGCGAAGTGCCGCTCGATGCGCGGTTCCTCACGCCGCTGATGGGCCAGACTTTCAAGTGGTACGCCCAGCGGAGCGAGGTCGTGAGCTGGAAGGACGTTCCCCAGGATGCCGAGTCGATCGTGGATTGGTGGAAGTCCGTCCTCGAGATCCACCGCCGGGATGACAGTTTTTCCGGCCGTGGTTGGAGCAGCTCCCTGTCGCGGCTCGACGGCCGGCGGCTCCGCTACCTGGGCGAGAAATACAGCGCCAATTACCTGATCACCTACCGCTGGCCGTGGCGGCGGGACTTCCTCTTCCTCTACGGGAATCGCACCTACGCAATCTACCGGCTTGACCGTCCGCCGGCCCGCCCGCCCTGGCTTGTCGAAGAGGAGCCGCCGGCGGACCTTGCGGCGGAGCCGGAGATCGACCCGACGGCCGTGCCATGAACGCAGACCTGCCCGAACGACTCGCCGAGCGACTTGCCCAGCCGCTTGCCGGCGTGGCGGACGACGCGCGGTTTGCCTCCGGCAGGCCGGGGCCGCGCGCCGGCGAGATACCCTCTGGCGCCCGCCCGGCGGCGGTCTTGGCGCTGCTCTACCCGAGCGGCGGCCAATGGCACCTTCCCCTGACGCTCCGCCCCCGGCATCTGCCCGATCACGGCGGCCAGATCAGCCTGCCCGGCGGCGCGGTCGAGCCGGGCGAGTCGAGCCGGGCGGCCGCCCTGCGCGAGTTGCACGAGGAACTCGGCGCCGCCGACGCCGAGCCCGCAATCCTCGGCCGCCTTTCCCCGATCTACGTTCAGGTGAGCAATTTCCGCGTGGCCCCCTTCGTCGGCGCATGCCGGCGGCGGCCGGACTTCCGCCCCAACCCGGCCGAGGTCGAGGAACTGCTGGAGATTCCGCTGAGCCACCTTCTCGACCCGGCCAACCTCTCGCGCCACGAACGCTTGCACCAGGGGAAGACCTATCGAGCGCCGCATTTCTCTTGGCGCGGCCATAAGATCTGGGGCGCTACCTGCCTGATCCTCGGCGAGTTGTTGACGATCATCGAGTCGATCGCCGCGGCCAGCGCGGAAGACCAGGCCGATCCTGCCCCGTAGGCCGATCTTCTCTCCGCGTCTCCGCGTGAGCCCTTCGCGCAATAGGTGCCGGCACTGCCATCGCCCCGCTCTCCGCGTCTCCGCGTCTCCGCGTGAGCCCTTCACACTGTCTACAAGCTGCTCATTGCCCGTGCCGGCAGGGAGCGGGCCGCGTCCGCTTGGATCGCTCTCGACCACCCCAGGGAATCGACACTCGACATTCGCCGCTCCCTGGCCCGCCGCCGCGGTCCGTGCTAAGCTCAAGGTTTGTCTCCTGATCGCTCCCCTGCGGAGGATGGTTGTCGGATGGCGGATTGCTGCGCGGAGATTTCCAGACAGGGGCCCCGGCCTCGGGCGGTTGCGTTTGACCTCGACGGTTTGATGTTCAACACGGAGGAGGTCTACTGGAGGGTCGGCAGCGAGTTGATGCGCCGCCGCGGCCGCGAGTATACGAAGGAGTTGAGCGACGCGGTGATGGGCCGCCCCCCGCAAACCTGCTTTGAAAAGATGATCCAGTGGCACGGACTTTCCGACACCTGGCAGTCGCTGGCGGCCGAGTCGGAGCGGATCTTCATCAGCCTGTTGGGCGGGGGGATCGAGACGATGCCCGGCTTGACCGAACTGCTCGGCGCCCTGGAGCGCGCGGAGTTGCCCAAGGCGATCTGCACGAGCAGCAGCCCGAGCGTGGTCGAGGCCGTGCTGGCCCTGTTCGATATGAAGCCGCGGTTCCGCTTCGTGCTGACGGCGGCGGACATCACCCGCGGCAAGCCCCACCCGGAAATCTATCAGAAAGCCGCTCGGCGATTTGGCGTCGAGCCGCGGCGGATGCTCGTCCTGGAAGACAGCCGCACCGGCTGTTCGGCGGCGGCCGCCTGCGGGGCGTTCACGGTCGCCGTACCCGCCGGGTTGAGCCTCGACCACGATTTCGAGATGGCGGACCTGGTGGTCGAGAATCTCGGCGATCGGCGGCTCTACGAGGCGCTGGGGCTGGAGCCGGCTTGACCGGCCGGCGCGGTGGGAGACTCATCGTCGCGGCGACCGCGCGTAGTCGGCGAGCACTTCGACGTTTTCAAACGGCGTATCGCGGGTCACCTCGCATCCGGCGGCGACGACGTAGCGGCTGCCGGCCTCGCGATGGCACTGGGCGATTGCCGCGGTGATCGAATCCGGCGTGCCGTTGCGGAGAACGGCCACCGGGTCGATGTTGCCGGCGAGCGTCTGCTCGGGACCCATCGCCTTCCGCGCCGCGGCGATCGGCGCCATCCAGTCGAGGTCCACCAGGTCGCTGCCGGTCGCGCCCATGCCGGCCAGGATGCGGCTTGTATTGCCGCAGATGTGGAGTCGCACGCGGCCGCCCATTTCGTGAATCGCGGCGACCATTTTCATCTCGTAAGGGAGGACGAAATCCTGGTAAATCTGCGGGCCGACGAGCGAGGCGGCGGCATCGCCCATGCCAAGGATGTCGACCCCGGCGTCGATCTGGGCCTTGGCGAACGCCAGCTCCATCTCGACGACGAAATCGAACAGGTCGCGAACGAACTGCGGATCGTCGTAGAAATCGAGCATCAGCTGGTTGATGCCCCGCAGATCGGCCGCCTCCGCGCAGGGCCCTTCGATCCAGCCTTCGATCAGCAATTGGCCGCCGACCTTCTGCCGGAACAGCTCCGCGGCTCGGACGCGGTCGTGCATCCGCCCGCCGCCGAGCGGGTCCGGCACTTTCAGCCGGGCCAGCACTCGCTTGTCGGCCAGCAGCGCCTCGGTTTCGACGATTGCCGGCGGCTGGTTGTCGAACCGCTGCACCTTGGCCCCGCAGTCGGCGGCCTCGCGGGCCGGGTCGGAGATGCACGACACGTAGTCGAACGAGAATCGCTCCGCCGTGCGGAGCTGCGCCTCGACCAGCGCGCGATAATCCGCCGCGTACCGGCCGTAGGGCACCCCGGCCAGGTCGGCCGCGAACATCATCGTGATTGGCATCAAGGGGAGCCGGTCGACTTGGCGCCCTTGGAGCATGCCCAGCAGGCGTTCATATCCGTTCATCGGTTCGACTTTCTCCTCAAAATCAGGATTTGCAGCGTGGGGCGAGCGCCGGGAAGGTTGGCCGGGGCGGGGACCGCGGCGGCGGTCGGCCCCGGGGGCCTTACGTTCGCAATTGTGGGCGTGTCGAACCTGCCTGGCTTCTCCAGCGGTTCGAGCGACACGGCCATGACCGAAATCCTTTCTGTGTCCGGGTTTGAAGTGCGGCATCGAGAGCCGGGTCGGGGCACTCGGCCAGCTTAACCAGGCACACTCCGCCCGACAAGCAAGCGATCATCCAATTCGCCGTTGGCCCAGCACTCGACTCGGCCCAGCGACAGCATAGAATAACTGCGGGTGTGCGCGGATGAATTCGCCCCACCCGAAAGAGGGTAGCGGCCTTCCGGTGCAAGTTGTTGATTTGCAACGATTTTCTTGCTTTACCCCGAGGGCCAAACTAAGATCGAAAGTGTGGAGGATTTGCGCCACCCGATGGGGGTGCAAATTCTCGGTGGAAGTCTGGCGGTTCGCTTGTCTCTGCTCCCACCGCGGCTGCGGGTGGTAGCGGTGGGAGCATCACGGCCAATTACCTGTCCAAGCGGAGACTCCTCTTATGCGTTGGCAAACACTCGGATCGCGAAGGCCCATCGTCCTGATCGCCGCCGCGGCGACAGCGCTCCTCCTGGCGGAAGTGGCCGGTGCGCAGACAACCAGCACGACAAGCAGCACGAGCACCAGCAGCAGCACCAGTAGCACCAGCACGAGCAGCAGCACCAGCAGCACCAGCAGCACCAGCACGTCATCCGACGTCAATACGGGCCAGGCGGGTGTGTTCGTCGACGCCCAGGGGACGTTGCATACCCGCGCGCTGCCCGACTTGACGGGAACACTCCGGCAGCGACGTCTCCAGGCGGCCCAGGCCGGCCTGGCGCAAGGGGTTGCCAAGGCGAGCCCCCTCCGCAAAGTGTCTCTCAACCGCCTCGAGCAGGCCCTTGCCGCCAATGGCGGCGTGCTCACCGAGGAGATGAGCTTCCTGGCCGGCCTGCTCCGTCTCCAGTATGTCTTCTTCTACCCCGAGACCGGCGACATTGTGATCGCCGGACCGGCCGAAGGCTGGATTGCCGATCCGATCGGCCGGACGCTCGGCCTGACCAGCGGACGGCCCGTGCTCCAGTTGCAGGACCTGGTGGTTGCCCTCCGCGCATTTCCGCCAGACCAGACGAAGACGCCGATGGTCGGCTGCTCGATCGATCCGACGGAAGAGGGCCTGGCTTCGATGCAGCGATTCCTGCGGACCGTGGGTTCGCGGGCGACCCCGGCAGACACGCAGTTCATCGTCAACGGACTGCGGACCAGCCTCGGCATGCAGACGGTCCGGGTGGATGGCGTTCCCGCCGACACCCATTTCGCCCACGTCATGGTCGAGGCCGACTACCGGATGAAGCTGATCGGCATCGGCCTGGAGAATCCGCCGGTTCGCATGCGAACCTTCATTGACTCCGCCAGCCCCGGGCAGGTCTCGCGGAACGCCTTGATCCGCTGGTTCTTCGTGCCCGACTACCAATGCATCCGCGCCAGCGAAGACGGGCTGGCGATCGAGTTGGTCGGCGACGGCGTGAAGCTCGTCGGCGAGAACGAACTGGTGGCCGCCACGGGCGAGCGATCGGTGGTCGCCGGCGCGAACCGCGCCAGCAAGGTGTTCGTCACCAGCTTCACCGAGAGCTACCCGCAACTGGCCGCCGTTTCGCCCGTCTATGCCGAACTGCGAAACCTCATCGACATGCTCGTCGCCGCGGCCTACCTCCAGCAGGAAGACATGTACCGCAAGGCCAACTGGGAGATGCCGCTGCTTGGCAGCGAGCAGGCACTGCCGGTGCGAACCTACCCGGCCCCCAGCCAGGTCGTATCGGCCGTCGCCGCGAAATGGAAGGGCAACCAGTTGATGACCCCGATCGGCGGCGGCGTGCAGATCGAACCGGAGCTTGCCGTCTCCGCGAGCAATCGCCTCGCGGACGAAGGCAACAAGGTCTCCGCGCTCCGCGAACAGACGCAGCTTAAACTGGCCGAAGGCCAGTGGTGGTGGGACTGAGAACCGACGATGACACCGGGGCGGAGCCCTGCCCCCCCGAACGGCGCCAAGGGCAAGGTCGTTCGGCCGGTTTTGCAGCCAAGGGTTCCGCTCGACTGATTTGAAGACCCGCGCAGAATCCGCCGCCAATCGAGGCCGGCTCGCCCGCAGCGAGCCGGCCTCTCTGTTTTCTCGCCCAGCAACGGCGGAAGCGGACCCCCGCAGCGGGTACCGAGACAGCACCCCGCCAACGGTCCGCCGGCCGCCGCTGCCGTTCGGTCGGGCACGCTTCGACGGCCGCGACCTGTCCGCCCGCGGTCGCCGTGTCTTTCAGCGCTGGCGCCGGCGCGCTATGATTGCCCACGGCCGGCGCGTTCCGATCGATGCCGGTCGAGCGGGTCCTGCCGGCGGCCACCGCGACGGACCCGCCCTGTTTGCAGCGCCGGGTCGCCCCGGATTACGAACAAGCCATGAAACGGAGGTGATTTGTGGACACGACCAATCGGAGTTCGAACGTTTGCCGCCGGCGGATCGATGGCACCGATCAACGGCGATCCGCCTGCCGCGGCCGGGGCGCGCGGCGCGTGCTTGGCCTCTTGGGGAGAATGGCCGGGCGGTGCTCGACCGCCCTGCCGGGCGCCAACCCGCCGCGGATTCTGCTGGCCGCGGCCGGCTGCCTGCTCGCCGGCGCGGTTGGCCTGGCCGGCGAACAGCCGCTGGAGATGTTTCCCGCCAGCGATGCGGTTCGCGTGTTCGAGGACGGCTACAACGGTCCCGAGGCGACGGGTCGGGAAATCCGCCTGTTCGGGCTGCGGAACGAGACGCTGTCCGCTCAATGCGTTGTCCGCGCGAACCAGGACCTGTCGAAGCTGGCGGTCTCGGTCGCCCCGCTGAAACTCGAGGGGAGCGCCGCGGAGATTCCCGCGGAACATGTGCGGTGGAATTTTGTCACCAGCATTTTGATCGAGGAGAACACGCGCAAACTCCGCCCCGCCGATCTCACCCGCCCCGCCCCCGCCCGCTTTCCCGATTGCCTGGCGGAGGAGCGGCAGTGCGACGTCGCCCAGGGATCGCTCCAGGCGGTCTACCTGACCGTGCGCGTCCCGGCCGGCGCGGAGCCGGGCGAATACCGCGCTCGGGTCACCGCCCGCGCCGCTGACGCCGAGGCCTCGTTGCCGATCGCGCTGACCGTGTATCCGTTGACGCTGCCCGACCAGCGGCACGTGATGGTCACCGAGTGGTTTTCCACGAGCCAATTCAAACGCCATCACGGCCTGGAAGACGGCGACACGCAACGCTTCGACGCGCTGCTTCGCTGCTATGCCGAGAACATGGCCGAACACCGGCAGAACGTGTTCCGCGTCAGCCTGGGGCTGATCAAGACCCGACAGACCGCCGGCGGAGAGCTGCGGTTCGACTTCTCGGACTTCGACCGCTGGGCGCAGATCTTCTGGGACACCGGCCGCATGGACCTCCTCGAAACCGGCTTTGTCGCCCACTTCGGCGAGGGGGGCTGGTCCAGCCGCGAGGTCCTTCTCTCCGGCGCAACCGTCACGGACGAGTCGACCGGCGAGCGCAAACGCCTCTCCGGAGAGGATTTCCTGCCCCGCTTTCTGCCGGCCCTGGTCGAGCACCTGCGCGAGAAACAATGGCTCGACAAGACGATCTTCCACATCGCCGACGAGCCTTCCAACCACAACGTGATCGCCTGGCGCGAAGCCTCCGATTTCATCCATCGCTGCGCGCCCGAGCTGCGCCGCGTCGATGCCATTGAGACAACCCACTGCCTGGACCGGCTGGAAGTCTGGGTGCCCAAGCTCGACCACCTGGCGACCTGGCACGAGGCGTACGAACAGGCCCGCCGCCAGGGAAACGAGCTGTGGTTCTACACCGTGGGCATCTTCCAGGGCGGCTCGCTGATGAACAAGACCGTCGACGTGCCGCTGATCGAGTCGCGGCTGATGCACTGGCTGAACTACCGCTACGGGCTGAAGGGCTACCTTCACTGGGGCTTTAACGCCTGGACGGAAGACCCTTGGAACGCGCCGGGCAAGCACCGCGGCGACGGCTGGCACGTCTATCCCAAGCGCGACGGGCTGCTCAGTTCGCTCCGCTGGGAGCAGATGCGCAACGGGCTGCAAGACTACGAGTGCCTGTGGCTGTTGGAGGACAAGATCGCCGAGCTGCGGGCCAAGCTCAGCCCGCGGGTCGCCGAACAGATCGACCCCCGCCGCCGCGGCGTGGAGATTGCCTCGCAAGTCGTGCGCACGTATAGCGATTACAGCCTCGACCCGGAGGTCCTCTATGCGGCCCGCCGCCAGGCGATCGAGGAGACGCTGGAACTGGACGCCGCGCCGGCGATCATCCTCCAGACGAACCCGCTCGAACACTCCAGCATGGCGGGCGACTGCGCGATCGACGTCCACGGCTGGGCCGAGCCCGGGGCGCGTCTGAAGGTCAATCGCCAGGAGACGCCCGTCGCGCCCGATGGGCTGTTTCTGGCGCATGCACGGCCATCGGCCGAGGGGACCATCACCGTCGAGGTGGAGAACGACCAGGGGCGGAAGACCCTCCAGCGCACGTTCCGCTTCGAGGTCAAACCATGAGACACGGCCCAACCGGCAGCGCCACCCCACCGATCGCCCGGTAGGGTGGCGCAGAGCGGACCAAGGAACCCTGCCAGGAAAAGAAAGCACAAAGACCTTCTTGACACTGATTTGCAAATAGCATATTGTTGCAATCATGGCGAAAATGGCCCCCGACCAGATTGCCGAACGGCTCGATGCGTTCGAGACGCGCTGCCGGCAGCTTGGCCTTCCCCTGACCACGCAGCGGCACGCCGTGCTCCGGGCCGTTCTTGAGCACCACGACCACCCGACCGCCGATCAGGTTCTGGAAACGGTGAGGGACCGCGTTCCGGGGATCTCGCGGACGACGGTCTATCGCGCTCTGGACACTCTGGTTGCCCTGGGCTTCGTGCGGCGGTTGCATCATGCCGGGCCGTCGGCGCGGTTCGACGGGCAGACGCACCGCCACCACCACCTGATCTGCGACAAGTGCCACAAAGTGATCGACCTGCAAGACGAGAGCCTTGACCGGCTCCACATTTCCGAAGTCCATGCCGAGGGCTTCCAGATCGAGGATTTCTCGGTGCATTTCATGGGGATTTGCCGGGCCTGCCGGCGATCGGAACCCTCCTGAGTTGGGAACCGCGGCCGGCGGTTGCGCCCGCCGTTTAACATAGACGCGGAGAGGACGCTTGTACGATTCGCTGTTCTTGCATTGGAGGGGCAAACTCATGAGTTTGTGCACCGTTTCTTTCAAGGCCCGCAGGGGTCGGACGCTGAGCGCCGGGCTGATCGCCGGGTGTCTTCTCGGGCCGCTGGCGGCGGCGGCCGCGCCGCCGGAGATCCCCCGCGGCCAACACGGGGAGGCGACCGCCGAGTACCAGCTGGAAGAGTTACAGAAGCTCATGCCGCAAGTGGATCTGGCAGAGTCCCCGGCGGGTTTCGACCCGGTCGTCTGGGCGGCGTTCATCCCGGAAGACAACCCGCTCACGCCCGAACGGGTCGAACTCGGGCGGAAATTGTTTTTCGACGCGCGTCTGTCCGACGACGGCTCGGTCTCCTGCGCGACATGCCACGACGCGACGCGGGGATTCACCGACCAGATCCCCGTCTCCGAGGGCATCGGCGGCCAATTCGGCAAGCGAAACGCGCCGACCGTGCTCAACACGGCGCTGCTGCAAACGCTGTTCTGGGACGGCCGCTCGCCGACCCTCGACCACCAGGCGAGGTTGCCGATTCTCAACCCGATTGAGATGGGAATGCCCAACGAAGAGGCTGCCATCAAGGCGATTCGCGGCATCCCCGAGTACGAGGAGGGGTTCAAGAAGGCCTTCGGGCGGGAGATGAACTACGAGGACCTTGGCAAGGCAATCGGGGCCTTTGAGCGGACGCTGGTCTTCGTCGACTCGCCGTTTCGGAGGTTCCTCGGCGGCGACCCGGGGGCGATCTCGCCCGAGGCCCAGGCCGGCTGGGAGCTGTTCAACGGCAAGGCCCGCTGCATGACCTGCCATCCGATGAATCCCTCCAACCCCCTGGGCACCGACAACCGCTTCCACAACGTCGGCGTGTCGGCCAGGCACCAGGACTTCGAGGGCCTGGCCCAGCAAGCCCTCAAGGCAATCCAGGAGGACGCCTCGGAGCAGAAGCTCGACGAGCTGGCGATCGGCACCGACATGAGCGAGCTGGGCCGCTTCATGGTGACCGGCAACCGCGCGGATATCGGCTCCTTCCGCACGCCCTTGATTCTGAACATCGGCATCACGGGGCCGTACATGCACGACGGCTCGCTGGCGACCCTCTGGGACGTGATCGACCACTACAACAAGGGAGGCGAGGACAATCCGTTTCTCGACGGCGGGATCGAACCCTTGGCCCTCAGCGAGGAAGAAATCGACCAATTGGTGGCTTTCCTGTTCACGCTGACCGATGTCCGCTTCGCCGACCAGAACCAGCGCCTCTTCGAAGCGCAACGGGCCGCGGCGAACGAGCAGCGTCTGTTCCGCGACGACGCGGCAGCGCAGCGGCGGACGCTGCCGTTCGAGCAGCGCGTGATGGGCGCCCAGGGCAAGCCGGAATAACAAGGAGCGAATCACGATGGCGACTTACAAAAGCGTGGAAACCAGGTATCTGGAAGACCGCCGGGCGTTCTTCCGCGGCCTGCGAAATCTCGACCGCCGCTCGTTCTTGAAGGTCTCCGCGGCGGCGATGGGCGCGGCGGCCGGGCTTGCCGCCCCGCACTCGTTCACCCCGGTCAGCGTGGCCCGCGGCGCGGAATCGCCGCCCGGCGCCGCCCCGCAGCCGGCCTTCCGCTTCGCCTACATCTCCGACTCGCACCTCTACGAGCGCGACGTCAACGACCGGTTCGTGCGCGGCTTGCTCCGCGCGGTCGACGACGTCAACAACCTCGATCCCCAGCCCGATTTCGTCTTCTACGGCGGCGATCTGGCGCAGCTCGGCCAGGCCAAGGAGCTCGAACTCGGCGCCCAGATCCTCAAGAACCTCAAGGCGCCGCTGCGGATCATGGTCGGCGAGCACGACTGGTATCTCGACATGGGCCAGAAGTGGCGGGAGCTCTTCGGCCCGCCGACCTACTCCTTCGACCACAAAGGGGTGCATTTCGTCGTCCTCAACAGCGTCGTGGAACGCGATTTCTGGACCGCCCGCGGCATGTCGCCGATGGAGCGGATGCGGACCGTGGCCGGCCTCGACAACGGCCTCCAGAGCCCCTTCACCGTGGGCGCAGCGCAGCGCAAGTGGCTCCAGGACGATCTCGCCAGACTCCCCGACGACGCCAGGATCATCGTCTTCTCCCACTCGCCGCTCTACAAGCTCTACAAGCCGTGGAACTTCTGGACCGACGACGCCGACGAGGTCCAGGCGATCCTCAAGCGGTTCCAGCGGGTCGTCGTCATCCACGGGCATACACACCAGTTGCTGACCAACCGCATCGGCAACATCCATTTCCACGGGGTGCTCTCCACGGCCTGGCCCTGGCCCTACGCCCCGGAGGGGATGCCCGAAATCACCATCCAGATGAGCCGCCCCGACCCGTTCAATCCGCACGACGGCTGCGGCGACGGCGAGATCCACGTCCATCCCGATGGATTGGTCGACAAGGTCTACAGCTTGTGGAACCGGAACCCCGTGACGGTCAGCCGGGCGTACATGCTCAGCGCCGGCAAGGAGAGCGTTCCGCCGCTGCCCAACCGGCCCTCGTATTGACGATACACGAAGGAGACGAATCATGAGAAACGCACCGCTTCGATGCCCTGCCAGCGCTGCCGCCGGCACGATCTGTGTCCTGCTTGGCGCGCTCGCCGGGTGCGCTCAGAACGCCGCGCCCCCCGGGGCAACCGGCCCCAACGCGTCGGAACGTCCGCCGGCGATCACCCCCGTGGCGGCAACCGCCGAGCCATCCGCCGCGGCCCCGGCGGCCGCCGGCGGTGAGACCGTCGCCATCGGCGCCTGCGACGGCGGCGCCGCCGTGGAAGTCCCCAGCTCGCTGACCGGCCAGCCCCTGGCCGACAGCCTGATGGACCAGTGGCAACGCGATCACCCCGAGGCCAACTGGGTCGCCGAGCAGCAGGAACGGCACGCCTTGATCCCGCCGGCGGATAATTCCGACCTGCTCAAGGGAGACCAGGGAAAGGACCACGCGTACGGCAACTATACGGAGCGCGACATCCTCACGTGGGCCCGGGAGACCGAGAAATTCGTCGCCGAGGGATCGCGGATCTTTCACAGCGCCGACGAACTCGGCAGCACGGTCGCCGTCTCCTGCGACATGTGCCACCCGCACGCCGCCAACACGCACCCGGAAACGTATCCCAAGTACCAGACCCAGCTGGGCCGCGTCGCCCTGCTCCGCGACATGATCGACTGGTGCATTGAGAACCCGGTCCGCGGCGAGCACCTCGACCCCAACGGCGCGAAGATGCGGGCCCTGGAGGCCTACATCCAGTCGCAGCGCAAGGGCGTCGCACTGAATTACGGCAAGCATTGACGGCCTGTGGCTGGGCAGGGGGTCCCAGGCTGGAGCCTGGGAACCAGGAACATCTGGCGTCTGGCCCGGCGGCACCGGGCGTCACGGCTTCACCGCCACGACGATCGAACTCATATCGCTCGCCTGGACGGCCAATTGCGGGTTGTCAAACCCGGCCGCAAGCAAGTCCTCGGCCAGCTCCTCGAAGGAAAACGTGCCCCCGCGCTCCGTGTTGACGATCATGTTGATGGCAAACAGGGCGCCGAACAGCGGCGCGGTGTGGTCCGCTTCCATCACCGCGTCGCGGATCGCGATCCTCCCGCCGCGCTCGAGCGCCCGGAAAGCCTTGGCGAAAAGCTCCCGGTTCTCCCGCCGCGAATGCTGGTGGACGATCGCGCTGAGCCAGACCAGGTCAGCGCCGCCGGGCAGCTCCTCCTGGTAGAAATCTCCGGCCACCAGTGCGACCCGCGCGCGCATGTCCGAGGCGGCGATCCGCTGCCGGGCTTGCTCGACTGCGTCGGCCAGATCGAACAGCGTCGCCCTGGCGCCCGGCATCGCCCGCAGCAGGGCCAGCGTCCAAGTGCCCGAGGCGCCGCCAACGTCCAGCAGGTGGCGAAACCGCGGAGGCCCCCATCGCGAGACGACGGCGTCGGCGATCGGGCCGGACGCAGAATGCATCGCGGCGACGAACGCCGCCCGGTCCGCCTCCGGCCCGCGGACGCTCGACGGCCGCGAGCAGGGGCCGCCCCGCTTGGCGGTCCAGGCGAGTTGCGCCCAGCCGCGGAGAATGTTCATCCGGTGCAGAATCATCGGCAACGCCGTCTCCTCCCCCCCGTCGGTCAGCAGCGGCTGGAGCGGCTCGGGCACGCTGTAGACACCGCCGCTCTTGTCCAGCAAACAGAGTGCCGCCGCCGCGTCGAGCAGGACCTCGGTGCACCGCCGGTCGCCGCCGATCCGCTCCGCCACGCCGGACGCCGTACTCGGCTCGGCGGTGAGCAGGGAAAACAGGTCCAATTCAGCCGCCGCGCCGAGCACGC
This sequence comes from Pirellulaceae bacterium, assembly GCA_012744395.1. Taxonomy (GTDB): domain Bacteria; phylum Planctomycetota; class Planctomycetia; order Pirellulales; family Thermoguttaceae; genus JAAYCB01. The sequence goes on along the minus strand of JAAYCB010000084.1, from coordinate 35,708 downwards.
ACGCTTCCATGAACGACTCCGAGATTTTCATGATCTGATCGCGGTCAGGATATGGCCTGGGCATGGAACCCTCTCGTGCGATAGTGGATGGGTTATGTCGGGCGACCAGGATGCCCCTCAGGTGAGAAGCCTACCGCTCTCCACCCGTTACGGTGGGGCGGGCCCCTCTTGTCATCGGCCGCAACAACAAGAACACCTGATTTTCGCCGGAAATGGCACGTTTCGCAACGTAGAATGGAGAATAGACTGTCCGTCAACGGCTACAGCCACCCCGTTCCCAAGCCGGAGCTTGGATACCCGGGATGTGGCCTGCGATCTGTAACGCGTGACACTCCGACTCGAGGCGATTGCCGTGCGATTTGTAGCGATTCTCCTGGCTTGTGCCATCGTGGGCTCAACGGGCGCGAACGCTTGCGCCCAGTTCGGGCAGAGCGACCAGAAAGGCGCCGAACTGGGGCAGACTCGAATTCAACGCTGGAAAGGGGGGGTGACCGTCGAGGCCGTGGGCGGACCCTGCCAAGGGATCGTGGCCACGATCCCCGTGCCCGTCGATTGGCCCGAACAGACCGTCGTGATCTCCGAGGAAGACGTGACAAGCCAAGCGCGGGTCAATCAGCGCTTGCAGCAGAAAGCGGTGCCGCAGTTGGTTGTCAACATCCGCTCGCTGCCAACCGGGCAGGAGGCACGCGCCGTGTTGACCTACGAGGTGACCCGCCGCATCCAAAGCCCGCCGGCCAATCCCGAAATCTACAAGATCGCCGAGGAGCGGGAAATTCCTCGCGATGTGAAGATCTACCTTGCATGGAGCCCGCCCCACATCGACAGCCGCGACCGCAGGATTCGTCAGTTGGGCGGTATGCTCGGCGCTGATGCGGACACCGCCTGGAAGCGCGTCGAGGCGATCTTCGACTACGTCCGCGGCAAGATCCAGTTCGCCAAGGGCAAGACGAAAGGCGCGATCAAGGCCCTCGAAGATGGTTCGGGCAACCACGAAGACCTGTGTTTCGCGTTCATTGCGATCTGCCGCGCCGCGGGCATCCCCGCGCGAACGGTCTGGGTGCCGAACCACTGTTACCCCGAGTTCTACCTGGTCGACGACGAGGGGAACGGGCACTGGTTTCCGTGCCAGGTCGCCGGGCCGCGAGAGTTCGGCGGTATCTCCGAACACCGCCCGATCTTCCAGAAGGGCGACCTCTTCCGCGACCCGCGCGACCGGAACAAGACCTATCCACTCCTGCCGGAGACGCTCGAAGGAGCGGGCGGCCGCCCGAAGGTGAAGTTCATTCGCGAGATGCTCCCCAACTGACTTGGGCCACACCGACCTGCGTGGGGAAGCCATGCCGATGCCAGTCCGAATCCTCCCGAGCGCAACTGTGGCCGTTCTTCTCGCTCTCCTTGCGGGAACCGGACAGGCGCAATTTCAACACACCCTGCCAGCGGCGAGGCTTGGCGAAACGGCGGTCCAGCGTTGGCAGTTCGGTTTCACCTTCGCCGCGCCGGCCGGGCCGTGCCGCAAGATCACCGCCAGCCAGTCCGTCCCGATGGATTGGCCCGAGCAGACCGTCAGGATTGTGGACCAGCGGGTCTCTCCCGGCGTGGACATCGACTACCGAGTCATCGAGGGAGCCGCCAAGCAGATGGTTGTGAACGTCGCCAGCCTCGCCGCCGGAGACACGGTCGAGGCGCTGGTCACCTTCGAATGCCGTCGCGGTTACCTGCTCGAGCCGGAGCATCGGGAGCAACTCGCGCTCCCTTCGCGGACCGCCGCCCTGCGGCGCTATCTCGCGCCGGGCCCCTATGTGGAGAGCTCCCACCGCACAATCCGCGCGCTGGCCGCCGAGATCGGCAAAACCGGCGGCACGGCCTGGCAGCGCGCCGAGGCGATCTACGACTGGGTCCGCGAGAATATCCGGTTTGTCGACAACCAAGGGCAGGAACCGGCCGACACCCTCACGACTCTCCAGCGCAGAGACGGCGACTGCGATGAAATGAGCTGCCTGTTCATCGCCCTCTGCCGGGCCTCGGGCATTCCCGCCCGAATCGTCCAGGTGCCGGGCCACGTCTACGCCGAATTCTATCTCGACCGAACGGAAGGCACCGGCTGCTGGATTCCGTGCCAGCTGTCGGGCACGCGCGCGTTTGGCCAGATGCCCGAGCATCGGCCCGTCCTCCAAAAGGGCGACAACCTGAGTCCGCCGCACGGCAAACGGAGGAAGTACCTGATCCTGCCGCAGCACGTGACGGCCGAAAGCGGCGCGCCGACCGTGCAGATCGTGGCCCGCCGCCTCGACGGCTGAGATTCACCGACCGCAGCCGACTCCGTGTCGCCCGCAAGGCGGCATCGATCCCTTCTGGACCAGACAGTCGTCGGACGAGGTCAGTCCTCGGATGAGGCGGGTTCGGTGGCCGCGGCCGCGGTGACCGGCGCCGTGGCTTCCTTGATCAACCCGTCGAGAATCTGGCTTGCCTGCTCGACAATCGCGTCGCGGCGGCCTCGAGAAAGCGTCTTGCGATGCGTGGCGATTGTCACCGGCCCGTCGTAACCGATCTCGGCAAGCTTTCGCATCAGCGCGCCGAAGTCGATCCGGCCGGTTTCGCCGGGCATATGGCGGTGTTCTTCCGTGATCTCCGAGGGCGCCACGTCGGCTTTGGGCAGGTCGGCCAGCCGGACCGCCACGATCTGCTCGCTCGAAAACTTGTCCAGTTCGTCGAGCGACGCCCCGCTGAGCTTGAAATTCCACGCATCCAGCAACAGCCCGATGTTCGGGGCGTCGATCGCATGGATCAGGGCCGAGGTCCCCTCCATGTCGTGGATGAACTGGAAAGCCTGCCCTTTGCGGAGATTCTCGGCGGCACGGAATCCCAACCCGAGCCGGATTCCCAGCGGTTGCAGGGTCCGGCAAATGTCTCCGAAGCGGAATTTGTGGAAATCGAAGTTCTCGTGATAGGGGCGGCTGTCGCCGGCCGGAGGGATCAAGGCCAGGCATCGCTTGCAGCCGAGGTCGGCGGCCATTGTGGCCAGTTCGGGCAAAGCGGCCAACTCCTTGGCAAACGCCTCGTCGCTCACGTCCCATTGGATGGGAAGATCGAACGTTCCCATCCGCAGCCGTCCGGTGGCCGTCGCGCTGACGATCAGCCGCCGCGCGTAGTCGATGCCCTTGGACTTGGCGCGGTCCCGGAAATCCTCGAAGTTCATATCCAGCCCCTTGAAACCGTAGGTCATCGCCAGTTCGATGATCTCGCTCTCGTGTCCCGATAGTGCAAGGAACGATGCGTTGAGGTTCTTGAACATGGCTCTCCTCCTGACCTGCGGATGCTGTACGAGTGGAAATCGATTCCGGTTGACAATCCAACAGGGCCGGCCTGCCAAACGACAGGCGGGGGAAACATGCGAAAGACCGCCTTGCCCCTCGCCCGAGGCATCGAGGGCGAATGGCAACGCTTCTTACGGCCCTGCGGGCGGAATCGGCGAGAAAGCAGATTATCTCACATCAATAGGCTCGCTCCTAGGGCCTCTTGCGGGGGGGATTGGTCCGTTGCGGCGATCATCGGCCGACGATCGTGCCCTCGATCGGACTGGAGGCCGTGGCATAGAGCTTCTTCGGAATGCGACCGGCCAGGAACGCGTCGCGACCCGATTGGCAGGCCAACCGCATCGCCCGGGCCATGCGGATCGGATCCTTGGCATGGGCGATCCCCGTGTTCAGGAGCACCCCGTCAAAACCCAGCTCCATCGCCTCCGTCACGTCGCTCGCCGTTCCCACGCCCGCGTCCACGATCACCGGGTAGTCTGGATCCCCATCTTTGAGGTACTCCAGGCAGATCCGCAGGGCGTTGGCGTTGAGAATGCCCTGGCCGGACCCGATCGGACTTCCCGCCGGCATGACGCTCGTTGCCCCCGCCTCCTTCAGACGTTTCGCGCAAATCGGGTCGTCCGATGTGTAAACGAGCACCTGAAACCCGTCGGCAATCAGCTGCTCGGTGGCTCGCAGCGTGCCGATCGGGTCCGGCAGCAGCGTCTTGGCGTCGCCGAGGACCTCGATTTTCACCCAGTCCCTGCCTGGATTGCCCATCTGATCCAGAATTTCGCGTCCGAGCCGCGCGACTCGGACCGCATCCTCCGCCGTGAAACAGCCGGCCGTGTTGGGCAGGATCGTGTACCGACTGATGTCGACGAAATCAAGCAGGTTCTTCCCCTCCGCGTCAATCAACCGCTCGCGGCGGATGGCCACGGTGATGCACTCGGCCCCGGCCACGTCGAGGGCCTCGGCCATCAACGCATAGCTGGAGTACTTCCCGGTGCCGACAAACAGGCGGCTGCCAAAGGCGTGTGAACCGATCTTCAGGGCCGTTTCGCCGATCGTCTCTTGAGCGCTCACGAGCATTATCCTCCACCAACCAGGGTGACAATCTCAACGCGGTCCCCGTCGGCCAAGCGATGCTCAGCGTGCCGGGCCCGCGGGACCACCTCCCGGTTCACCTCGACGGCGACAGGCTTCTCGGCCAGATTCAGCGCGGCCAGCAATTCGGTCACGGTCGCACCATCGCCCAGTTCGCGCGGATTGCCGTTGACGGTAAGAATCACCGTTGATCCCTTCCCTAAAAACAGGCGGCAAGGTTCCATTCCCAATCGCCAAATGGGCAAGACTGGGCCGTGGATCGGGAGCACCGATCCGGCGGCACGCGGCTCTTAGACCCTGGATTTCGAACCTTGCCCAGAAAGCGGATGCGCACGCGGCCTCGTTCCAGGAGGACCAGACAGCTTATCTTACGTGACCGGGTGAGAGCCGGTCAAGGAAGCCAGCGGCCTTGCATGCCCCTGGGCGGGGTGGAAGCGGACGGGCTGAAACGCCGGGCCTCTTCCCCTCGCGCTGCCCGGCGCCGCGGGCCGGTGCGGATTTTTTCCAGGGCGGCTAGAATAGAGGCATCCCCCGCGCCGCGCGCGGGCCAGACTCGCGTTGACTTCCGCCCGGGGCCCCTCTAGAGTCTTACAGCGACTTCGGCGGGCTCCTGGCGTTCTGCGCGAGGAATTGCGCCGCGGAGCGTGATCGCCAGTTTGTCTCCTTCGGCTTCTGGGCAAATGCCTGACCGCGACCCACCATCCGGCATCGCTATCACCTGGCTGACGGGCCGATTGCGGCGGCCGGAGGCCCCTTCCTGGATGGTGTCGATGCTGCTTCACGCCCTGGCGCTTCTGGCAATCGCAATGGCGATGCGTGACGCCCCCCGCCGCGGGGCGCAGTCCGAGCGGTCGGCCGAGGTCGGCATTGCCTTGAAACACACCGAGGGCGACGCCGAGTACTTCGAAACGGAAGCCCGTCCCGGCCAGGCGGAGGCGAAGGCCCCCGCAGCGGAACCGGGCGATCTGCTCGCCGAGCTCCTGAGGGAGCGGCCCGCCACCGACCCCAGCGATGTTTTGCCGCAAGCGCCCGGCGCGATCGGCACCAGCGCGGTCGACCCGGGCGGGCCGATCCAGCCGGGCAGCCGTGGCGGCTCAGTCGGCGGCGGCACGGCGGGTCTTCAAGGCAAGGCGCGCGTGAGCGTCTTCGGCACCAGCGGCGAGGGCTTCAAGTTCGTCTACGTCTTCGATCGTTCCAGCAGCATGGAAGGGTCCGGCCGCAGCCCGCTGGCGGCCTCCAAGCAAGAGTTGATCGCCAGTCTCGACTCGCTCCAAGACACCCACCAGTTCCAGATCGTCTTCTACAACGAAGAGCCGACTGCCTTCAACCCCTCGGGCGAGCAGGGCCGACTCGCCTTTGCCACCGAGCAGAACAAGGAACGGGCCCGGCGCTTCGTGGGCTCCGTCTCGGCCTACGGGTCGACCAACCACGTCAGGGCCCTCGAAGTGGCGATCAAGATGCAGCCGGACGTGATCTTCTTCCTCACCGACGCCGACGAACCCCGGCTCTCGGCGCGGCAGCTTTACGAGCTCCGCCGCCGCGCCGCCGGCATCCAGATCAACGCCATCGAGTTCGGCATTGGACCGAAAGCCGGTGGCGACAACTTCCTTGCCAGGCTCGCCCGCGAGAACGGCGGCGAGTATGCCTACCGCGATATCACGAAATTCGCCCTGCCATGACCGGAGCCGGAGAATCGTTGAACACCGTTCGGCCGCGCTCGACGCGCGAGACAGCCCCGCGCAGGGTTTCCGACCGGGTGCGGCCGGGCCACGCCCGCCGCGCGGCGCGGCTGCAACTGCTGATCGCCCTCGGCCTGTTTGCCGCCGATCTCTCCGCCCCCGCCACGCGCGCCCAGGATGCCGTCTTCCTCTCCAGCCCGAACTCCGCCCAGGGGGTGATCCGCGTGACCGGCGCGATCGCCGACTACTCCAGCGCGGGGCTGGTGATCGATATCGGTGGCGGCAGCCGCACCTTCCCGGCCGAGAATGTCGCCCGGATCGAAACCCGCCGGATCGCGCCCCACGAGAAGGCCGACGCGCTGTCGGCCGCCGGCGATTTCCCCGCGGCACTGGCCGCTTACCGCGCTGCCCGCGAACAGGAGGCTCGGCCTTGGGTCCGCCGCCAGATCACCGCCGAGATCGTCTGGTGCTGCCGCGCCCTGGGCCAACTGAGTGCGGCTGCCGGCGAGTTTCTGCTGCTGGTCCGCGCGGATTCGGCCACGCCCTACTTCGATTGCATCCCCTTGGCCTGGTATCCATCCTCCCAGTCGGCCCAACTCGAACAGGACGCGCGAACCTGGCTCCGCCAGGAAAGCACCCCGGCGGCGGTCCTCCTCGGGGCAAGCTACTTGCTGCCCACGGAGCTCGGCGGCGCGGCGCTCGACCGGCTGCGGATTCTCTCGACGAGTGCGGAAAAGACGATCGCCCAATTGGCCCTCACCCAAACCTGGCGGATGGCGGCGGTCAGCGCGGATGCCGGCCAGGTCGCCTCTTGGGAGCGGACGCTGGAGTCGATGCCCCCGCCGTTGCGAGCCGGCGGCTACTACGTGGTCGGGCAGGCCTGGGCACGCTTGGGCGACTGGGAGAAATCTGCCCTGGCGATGATGCGAATCCCGATCCTCCATTCGCGCGACCGCTCGTTGGCCGCGCGGGCGCTGCTCGACGCGGGCGCCGCCCTGGAAAGACTCCAGCGACGCGAAGCGGCCCTCGGCCTGTATCGCGAACTCCTCGTCGACTACCCGGAATCGCCGGGGGTTGCGGAAGCACAACTCCGGCTGAGCCCGCCTGCCGGCGGGCCGGGCGAAGACTCAAGCTGAGGGCCGGCAAGACACTCAGCGGTGACAGCTCACAGGTTACAACGGATCGCTGCCGGCCGAACGCTGACGGCTGCCAGCCTCTTCAAGGAACAAGGCGTGAAATCGATGGACCGCAACCTGGCCGTCTTCGTGGCATTGGCAATCGCGGCTTGCGCGGCCGGGCAGCTCGCCGCCCGGGGGCAGGATCCCTCGCCGCCGAGCCCCGTTCCACCACCCGCCCCAGCGCCCGCCCCGGCGCCGGCCCCGGCGCCGGCCCCGGCGCCGGCCGATGCCGAGTTCCCGGCGGCCGCGTCTCCGGCCGCTGCGGCGGGGCCCGCCGGCGCCGCGCCAGCGGCAGCCCCTCCGAGATCGTTCTGGGAGATTCTCCGGGCAAGCGGCGTGGTGGGCCTGGTGATTATTCTCCTCTCGATCGCCGCGGTGGCCCTGGCGATTGAACATATCATCACGATCCGCGCCCCGGTGCTGATGCCCCCGGGGCTGGAGGAAGAAGTCCATCACTTGCTCGCCGCGGGAAAACTCGCGGCTGCCGACCAGCGTTGCCAGATGCAGCCCAGCTTTCTGGCCTTCGTGCTCCGCGCCGGGATTGTCGAGGCCGATGGCGGTTGGCACGCGGTCGAAAAGGCCATGGAGGACGCCACCGCCGAACAGTCCGCGCGGTTGTTTCGCAAGATCGAATATCTCTCGGTGATCGGCAACATTGCCCCCATGCTGGGCCTGCTGGGAACGGTCGTCGGCATGGTGCTGGCCTTCCGCGAACTGGCCGATTCACAGGGGGCGCCCCGGGCCGCCGACCTGGCCGAGGGAATCTACCTGGCGTTGGTCACCACGGTCGAGGGGTTGATCGTGGCGATTCCCTCCTTGGGAGCCTTCGCCGTGTTCCGCAACCGGATCGATCACCTCGTGGCCGAAGTCGTCTACAGCGCCCAGCACGTGACCGCCCCGCTGAAGCGGCTCCGCTTGCGACAGCCGCTGCCGACGGCGCCGCCCCCCAGGCCGTCCCAGGGGCCGGCGCCGCCGCCGCTCGAAGGAGGCCGCTGATGCGAATCGCTTCGAATTCCACACGCGGCACGATCGGCTTCAACATGACGCCGATGATCGATGTCGTCTTTCTGCTGATCATCTTCTTTCTCGTCTCCAGCCACCTCGCCCAGCAAGAGGTGCAACTGGCGATCGACCTGCCCGACGCGTCCAGCGGCGATCGCCCCGAGGAGGAGAACGTCCGGCGGATTGTCGTCAACGTCTTGCCCGACCGGCAGATCGCCGTTGGAACCGAGATCGTCGCTCCGGCGCGATTGGAGTCTCTCCTCAAGTATGAGCAGGAGAAGACGCGGCGAACGGGCGACGCGCGCCCCCTGGAGGTACGCATCCGCACCGACCGACTCGTCCCCTATCAGACCGTGGAACCGATCCTGCTCACCTGCGCCCGCAGCGGCATCTGGAATGTCAAGTTCGCCGTCGCGGGGAAATAGAAGTTTCGACATTTGAATTTCGACATTCCACATTTTCCCTTCGCCTCTAACTCCTAACCTGTTGTCCCCCTGTTCCCCATGCGCGTTCCCTCCCGCCACGCCAGCAGTCGTCGGCCGCTCTCGGTGGAAATGACGCCGATGATCGACGTGATTTTTCAGTTGCTGATCTTCTTCATCTGCACGTCGAGTTTTCTGCCGCCGGAGGAGGTCCTGCCGACGAATCTGTCGTTGCCCGGCAGCACTGCGGAGACCGTGCCGATCGATCCGATCCGGCAAGACCTCGACGAGATCGTGGTCAAGCTCCTTTGGCGTTCGGGCGCGCCTCGCTGGGAGGTCAACTCCCGCCAGTACGCTCGGCTGGACGACGTCGGCGGCGTGCTCTCGGCCGTTGCCGGCGTCCAGGTCGATTTGCCGGTGATTCTCGAGATCGAGGCCGCCGTGCCGATGGAGAACGTGATCGACGTCTACGATCTCTGCCGTCGGATCGGGCTCCAACGGGTGCAGTTCGCCGCTTCGCTGGGAGCATGAATTGTCCGCATGAAACCTGCTGATTGTCTGCGCATCGCCGTCTTGGTCGTTTCGTTTGCGGCAATCCCGTTCGCCGCGGCGATCGCGGCCGAGGATTCGCCAGACGGCCCGTTCCTGGCCGGCCTGCGCGCACGGCGGCTGTTCGAACTGGCGGAGAGCTACTGCAACGCGCGCCTCGCGGAGGGAGGGCTCTCGGAGACGCGCCAGGCCGATCTTGTCGCGGAGTTGTCCGTGACGCTGGTCGAGCGGGCCCTCGACTCGCCGCCGGAGGATCGCGAGCCCCTCTGGCGGAAAGCCTGGGAAGTGACCGGGCAGTTCGCCGAAAACAATCCCACCCACCCGCGGCTCCTCCTGGTTCGAACCCAGGGGGCGCTCGCCCGGGTTGCCCGGGGCGAACTCGGGCGGCAGGAATCCGAGGTGCTCGGCGACCAGGAGGAGCGCCGCCAGCAGGCCCGCGAATTTCTCCGCGAAGCGATCCGGACGCTCGGCGAGCTGTCGCAGCAGGCGGAAAGCGCGCTCCGCGAACGGAGTCTTCCCGGCCGCCATCCGGCCGAGTCGCCCGCCACGCTCAGCGTCTACCAGTTGGCCACGCTGCTGAAACAGATTCAGTACCAGACGGCCCGGGCCCTCCGCAATCAGGCCCTCTGCCACGATGCCCAGAGCGCTGACCGGGCCGACGCGCTGGCCCGAGCGTTGGCCCTTTTGAACGACCTGGCCCGGCTCGATGCGAGCGACCCCCTGGCCTGGGACAGCCGCGTCGACGAGATCGTCTGCCATCGGCTGCTCGGCGACGATGCCGCGGCCCAGCGGAAGATCGACGCCGCCGAGGCGGACTCACCGCCCGACGAGATCGCCGCGCGGCTGGTCGCCGAACGGATTCGCCTCGACCTGGCGTCGGGCCGCCTTGCCGAGGCCGTCGAGCGCGTCAACCAGCTTCGCGGCCCGACCACTCCGCAGCTCGACTACGCCCGGCTGGAGACGGCCCTGGCGGCGTGGCAGGCGGCCGACAAGGCCGGCCAGCAGGAGACCGCCGCGCAGTGGCAGGCCATGGCCGTGGCCCTGGCCGACCAGCTGGCCCAGCATCACGGCCCCTACTGGAGCCGGCTGGCAAAACTGTTGCTCGCCCAGTCTCTGAAGACATCGCCCGGCGGCGGCAACGTCGATGTCTGGGCACGGGCGGCCGAGAGTTCCTACCTCAGCGGGCAGTTCGACGAGGCGATCAGCACGTACGACCAGGCTCGCGACATGGCCCGGCAGCAAGGCGATTCAGACCGGGCATTCCAACTCGGCTTCGTTGCCGCAACGATCGAGCGCGCGCGGGGGCGGAGCGAGGAAGCCCTCCGCCGCTATCGCGACCTGGCCAAGGCCCAGCCGGCGCACCCCAAGGCTCCCGAGGCCCACCATCTGGCGATCGAACAGGCTGCCGCGGTCGCCGCCGCCGGCGCCCCCGGAGCGATCGACCGGTTCCTTGCGCTTCTCCGCGAGCATCTCGAGTCCTGGCCGGAGGGCGCAACGGCCAACGCGGTCCGCTGGCAATTGGGCCGCGCATGCGAAAGCCAGCACGACTGGCAGCAGGCGGCCGCCCTCTACCGGCGGATCACGCCGGACTTTGCCCAGTTCGACCAGGTGATCCAGGCCGCCCAGCGCTGCTGCCGCCGATCGGTTGCCGGCCTGAAAGCGGAGGGCCGGCCGGCCGGTGAACTCGCCGCCGAGGCGGCGCGCTGGTTTGAGGCGATCGCCCTGGGGCCGGAAGGCAAGCCGCCGGAGCGCTGGAGCCCCCGCGCGCGGCAGGCCGTGCTCGCCGCCGCCGAGCTCTGGCTCGACGCCGCCCCCGCGGGCTTCGACCGCGCCGAGTCGATCCTTCTGGCCGCCCTGGCGGCCGGCGACGACGCGCCGGCCGACTGGCGGTCCGCGGCCCAGGCCTTGCGCGTCTTCTCGCTGGCCGGCCAGGGGCGCTTGCCGGAAGCGTCGGCCTTGTTGGCCCAGATCACGGAAGGTTCGCCCGACCACCTGCTGACCACGCTCGAAGGGCTGGCCGCGATCGCGCCCTCGGCGAGCGGTGCGGTCCGCCGCGAGTTGGCCGCGCTGGAGCTGAAGACGATCAACCTGCTCCGCGGCCAGCCCGGCGGGCTCTCCGACCGGCAACAGGCAGTGCTCGAGCGCCTCGCCGCCCGAGCGCTCCGCGACGCCGGCCGCCCGGCCGAATCGCTGCAAGCCTACGCCAGGCTGGCGCAAGACAATCCCCAGGACGGAACGATTCAGGAGGAATATGCGCAGCTTCTCTGCGAGGCCGACGATCGCCCAACGCTCGAAGCGGCCCTCGCCCAATGGCGCCGCGTCGAACAGCGCTCGCCGGCGGCCAGCGATCGGTGGTTCCGCGCGAAGTACGCGATTGCCCTCCTCCACTACCGGCTCGGCAATCCGCAGCAGGCGAAGAAGATCATCGCGCTCCTCCAGGTGCTCCACCCGGAACTCGGCGGGGCGCAACGGAAGCCGCAATTCCTCGCCCTGATGCAAAAATGCGGATGAACTGCCCGTCCAGCCTGCCCCGCCAAGCGGAATGCCCGGCTCGAACTCGGCATGGCCTGCGGCCACCCGCTGCTCGGCGCAGACTATCTCGGCGGACGCGTCTCCTTCACCGGCCGGGAGCCGGACGGGACGACCTGCGAGATTCTGCTCCCCAAGGTCCGGCTGGCGGCGGACCCGAACGACCGTCAATAATGGGGCGTCGGCGGGCGATAGTCGCTGAATTCGATCGATCGGAACCACTCGATCGTCTTGGCCAACCCCGTCTCCAAGGGCACGGTCGGCGCCCAGTCGAGCTTCTCCTTGGCCAGCCGGATGTCTGGCCGGCGGCGCTTGGGATCGTCGGCCGGGAGCGGCTTGTTGACGATCCGGCTGCGGGAACCGGTCAGCCTGAGCACATGCTCCGCCAGCTCGGCAATCGAGAACTCGCCCGGATTGCCCAGGTTCACCGGTCCGATGAACCCTTGATCGTTCTCCATCATGCGGACGAGGCCCTCGACCATGTCGTCGCGATAGCAGAACGACCGCGTCTGCTCTCCGCTGCCGAATAGGGTGATCTCCTCCGCTTGAAGAGCCTGGCGAATGAAGTTGGAGATCACGCGGCCGTCGAAGGGGTGCATCCGCGGGCCATAGGTGTTGAAGATCCGCACGATGCGGACGTCGACCCGGTTCATGCGATGGTAGTCCATGAACAGGGCCTCGGCCGCCCGCTTGCCCTCGTCGTAGCACGCCCGCGGACCGATCGGATTGACCGATCCGCGGTAGGTTTCCGGCTGCGGGTGGATCTCCGGATCGCCGTAGACCTCACTCGTGGAGGCCTGGAGGACCCGCGCCCGGCAACGCTTGGCCATCCCCAGCACGTTGATCGCTCCGGCCATCGACGTCTTCATCGTCTTGATCGGGTTGAACTGGTAGTGGCCCGGCGCGGCAGGGCAGGCGAGGTTGTAGATCTCGTCGACCTCCAGGTAAATTGGAAGCGTGATGTCGTGCCGGACCAGCTCGAAATTGGGGCAGCCGAGCAGATGGACCACGTTCGACTTCTGGCTCGTGAAGAAATTGTCGAGGCAGATCACGTCGTGCCCCCGCTCGACCAATCGCTCGCAGAGATGGGAGCCGAGAAACCCGGCTCCGCCGGTCACAAGAATCCGCTTGACGGTTGGCACGACGTTCGTCCTTTCGTCTCTGAGATTACCAGAAGTCCTCCGGCCGCCGCAGCAACCCTCTCTTGCCGCCAGCGTCACTCGAAGACTCTTCTGACGGCTGATCGCAGCGCGATCCTGCTGAATGATACATTACGCTCAGCCGGTTGGGCATCCCGGCGGCAGCCCGCCGCCGGCCGGATCTTCGATTCAACCGCAAGAGTCGCGCCCCGTCAGCCGCCGCACCGCTGCTCGATCCAGGCGGCCAGCTCCGCGAGAAGCGTCTGCCTCTCGGGCTCGCGGGGCAGATCATGGTAGAGCCCCGGGTAGAGTCGCAGCGTCTTGTCTCCCGACGACAATTCGTCGTAGAACCGCTGCACCTCTGCAGCGGACACGACAGCATCGGCGGTGCCCTGGAGGATCAGCACGGGCAGCCTCACTCGGGCCGCCGCCCGCCGCGCTTCGCCGCAGGCGCGGAGAATCTCGGCCCCGGTTCGCGAGGGGATTCGCCCGTGATAGACGAGCGGATCGTTGCGAAATTCAGCCAACACCCGCGGATCGCGCGTGAGCATCGCCGAGCCCATCCGTGCCAGTCGCAGCCGGGGCAGCAGGCGGCTCGCCCAGCCGGCCAGTCTTCTCAACCAGGGAAACAGGCCCTTGGCAAGGCCGACCGCCGGCGCACTTAAGATCAGGCCGTTTGCGCAAGCCCCTTCGGTGAGGGACGCCAACGTGGCAACCAGCCCCCCCATGCTGTGCCCGACGAAGAACACCGGCAGGCCGGGATGCTCTCTGCGCGCCTCGCCCACGACCCCAAGGAAATCGTCGACATACCTGTCAAAACGATCGACCCAGATCCGGCTGCCTTGAGAACGGCCGTGGCCGCGACAATCGGGGATCCAGACCGCCATGTGGGAAAGATTCAGCCGCTGGGCCAACTCGGCATAACGCCCCCCGTGTTCGACGAACCCGTGGGCGACAACCACCAACGCTCGCGCTCGCCCCGGCGGCTGCCAGCGGCGGACATGGAGCCGCAGACCGTCGCCGCAGGTCCACTCGATGCACGATTCCGCGCCTGCAACCATCAGCCGACCCCCGGGGTGCTCCTCGCCCATGCCAACCTGCTCATTCCGCCCGAGCGGAGGCCTCGCCAAGCCAGAGCGTGTCAATCATCGCCGGCGCGAGTCGCGGCGAAGGGAATACTCCGCCAGTCCGGCACGAATCCGGGTAGCGCGGGTCCAGCCAACCGAGCCAGCAATCGTCACGCTCCGCGGCTGTTCGGCCTTCGCCGCCGCGCGCTCCTCCAATGCTCCGGGACGGCTCCCCGAGCTGAAATGAATAGCGGGTCGTCTTGCTGAACGACGCGGGGCGGCTCCGGGCGCCCGTCGTGGAACGGGCGACCGAAGCGGAAAACGCCACCAGAACAACCAGGATCGCAGTGAACAGAAGAAACGGCCGCACGCGACTCTCCATCGGGGATGCACTCCATGCATGGAACCAGCGCCGAGTTGCCTCTTCCCTGCTCCGGCCCCCAAATACGCCTTGCTTACGACTCTCCGGCAAGCAACGTCATCGGCCGGCCGTCAGAAGCCGATCGAGACTCCCACGCGGCCCGTGTAAATCTGCAAACCGCCGTAGGGGTACGCGTAGTGGTAGGGTTGGCGGCCGGGATAATAAACCCCATACGCCGGATACGCGAAGATTGGCGGGTATACCGCAGCGGGCCTGCGATAGCGCGGCGGGGGAGGGGGCAGATGCCGGTGGCCGGGGTGGCCATAACGCGGCCCCGCGTGGCCCGGATGGCGGGGGCCGTGATGAGCCACCAACTCCACCGAACCGCCATGGATCGCCGCCGGTCCACGCCGCGGTCCGCTATCGGCGACCGCCTGCTGTGCGATTAGCGCACCAATCACCAAAACAGCTCCGCTCAGAAATAAGGCTCGCATGATTGACTCCTTTACAAACTGCCCGGGGAATCTTCTAGGTCTTCGTTTCGCCGCAAACGGCTTGCCTTTCTCTCCCGCATCTGGCATGCCAAGACGGAGAAGATTCTCCTAAGCTCTTCTCAAAAGACGAGTTGAATCACGAACAGCCAATCCGGACGAAGCCACAATGCAACACAAATGAAGTCATAGTGACGACGCTGTGTCGTCGTTATGACTGCGCGTGGGCTTCTCTCGCGGCGATCGAAGCTCCCTGGCCGCTATGACTCTTCTTTCAGTTTAGCGATTTCCATTTCCGCTTCGGCCACTTGCCGTTCGAGAGTCCTGATCTCCTCCGGATCGTCGGCCTGCTGCTTTGCGCCCGCTAGCTGCTGGCGAAGCGTCTGCAACCGTTGGTTGACGATCTGGAGCCTCTTCTTCGCTTTCTTATCCATGGGTCTCCCTCATCCCCGCAAGGGTGGTCCACGACTCAGCGCGGACGTGCGATCAGACGGTCGACCATCGCCAGGGCCTCGCGCCGAGAGTGGACTTCCCCGTCCAGTTGTGCTTCGCGCACGCCCTGGAGGATTTCCCGAAAGATGGGCCCTTTCGGCACGCCGTGCCCAATCAGATCGTCGCCCGTCAAAAGCGGCGCCGGATCGATCTCCGCGCGGTCGCGGCTGAGTTGATCGCGGCACCAGCGAACGTCTGCGTCATCCGCCCCTTCGGCCTCGCGCTGGGCCTGCATCCACTTTAGCAGGTCGGGGGCTGCTTTGGCCACCAGCACCGGTTGCACCGACGACCACCTCCGCCGGTCCGCTCCGTCGAGCGACCGCCGATGCTCGAGCAGCCAGGCCGCCCGGTTGATTTCGTGGTTCGCCAGCCGCCAGCGCCGCCCGATCGCTCGGGCCGTCTGGGGTGTTGCCGCGAGGGAAAGGAGGACCGCCAGCGACAGCGGGAACTCCGGGGAGTCCAGCCGGACGAGGACTTCGAGCATCGCCTCGAAATCTCCAGCCGCCGCGCCCCGCCGCTCGTCGGCGAACAACTCGGGCAGGATCGCCGCTCCCAGGCCCGTGTCGACAAGCAGACGGACGCCCGCCGCGCGCCGTGCGGCGGTCAGAATCTGGCGGATTTCCGCGGCGATCCGCTCCCAACTGACGACGGTGATCTGGTCGGCCATCCGGCAGACGGCCTCCCGCGTCTCGGGATCCAACTGGAAATCGAACCCGGCGGAAAAACGCACGGCTCGCAACATCCGCAGCTTGTCCTCGGTGAATCGCTTCACCGGATCGCCGATCGCCCGGATCCGCCGGCGTTGGATGTCTTCGCGGCCGCCGACGTAATCGATCACTTCTCGGCCGATCGGATCGAAGAACAGCCCATTGATCGTGAAATCGCGGCGCGATGCGTCCGCTTCGGCGGTGCTGAAGTGGACCCGGTCCGGATGCCGTCCATCGGAGTAGCCCACGTCATCGCGGAAGGTGGCGATCTCGATCTGCCCGGCCCCCGGCGGCCCGATCAGCGTGATCACGCCGAACGAGGCCCCCAACGCCAGGGTCCGCCGGCGGCCGAAGAGCGTGCGGATCTGGTCGGGCTGGGCATCCGTCGCCACGTCGTAGTCCTTCGGCTCCCGCCCGAGCAATTGGTCGCGCACGCAGCCGCCGGCCCAATACGCCAGGTAGCCGGCCTTGCGCAGCCGGAGGATCACGTGCTTGGCGAATTGGCGGGCTTTTTGGGGGTGCAATTTTGCGGAATGGCTCATCGCGTGGCCTGAAGGACGGTTTCCGGCTCTGTTTTTTTGCGCCAGCCGGGGCTTGAAAACTCGGCGCCCTTCCTCTAAAACTAGCAAAAGAGCCGAAGTGGCGGAATTGGCAGACGCGCCAGGTTCAGGACCTGGTGGGGGTTAACCCCGTGGAGGTTCAAGTCCTCTCTTCGGCATTCTCTCCAAGAACTCAGAATACGGGGTGCCGCGCCGGCTGGCGAGATGCCCCGTTTTCCGTCCGTTCCTCTGCCTCGCGCCGCGCGAGCCCGCCCGCTGGCCAAATCGCTTGCGCCGCGCTGGCCGGACGCGGAGCGCGGAGGCCAAGTCGCCCCGGCCGCGACGATCACCTGGCTCGTCCGGCAGCCCGCTTCGCCGCGAAACATGGGGAACTCTCTCACGGCGGTTACCGCTGCTATGGACGGGCGAGCCAAAAGTGCTAGGATGGGTGGTTGTTCCGGTGCCGAGAGAAGCCCGGACACCAGTCTACCGAGCAGGGGGCTGCTCGCCGCGCTGGCCAACCTGGCTGGCGACCCCAGGACCGTCCCAATCCCATCGCGGTCTGTCTACCTGCCAGCGCCGCCCTAAACGCCGAACTGATCTGATTGTGAGTCCGAGAGATGGCTAAAGAAAAAGGCCTCGAAGTAGAAGGCGTCGTGACCGAGGCGCTGGCCAACACGCGGTTCCGCGTCAAGCTGGAAAACAACCATGTCGTCATCGCCCACGTCGCCGGCCGCATGCGTAAACACTTCATCCGCATCGTGCCGGGCGACAAGGTGCGGGTCGAACTGTCTCCGTACGACCTCGAAAAAGGCCGGATCACCTACCGCGAGCGTTAGACCTCTCCAGCGCGCGTTCGCGGTGTGGAAGGGTTCCCAAGCTGGAGCTTGGCAGCCAGTAGGTGCTGGCCCCTGGCGGCCAGCAGGTGTTACTCGGAACAGGAGGGATGGCTGTGCGTAAGAAGAACTTTGCAGTCCTGGCGTCGTCGGTCCTTGCCGTTGCCGGATTGTTTTCCGCCCCGGCGGCCGCTCAGGAGTTGACCGGAGAGGGGCTCAAGCCGGTTGCCACGATCGCCTTTTCCGGGACCGGCGAACTGATCGACGATCTGAACTTCGTCGGCGGCCTGTCCGGCAATCCCCAACTCGGCGCCGCGCTGGAGATGAGCTTGAGACTGCTCACCGGCGGCCGGGAACTGGCCACCCTCGACAAGTCCAAGCCGTGGGGAGCGGTCCTGCTGACCGACGGCCAGCAGTTTACCGTCCAGGGATTTCTGCCCCTGGGCGATATCGACCAACTCCGCCAGGTCCTCGAGCCTCTCGAGGTGGACGTCGAGGAGCCGGGCGAAGGAAGGCTTGTCGTGTCGATCGAAGGCCAGCGGTTGCACCTCAGACCCCAGGAAGGCTGGGTCTTCGTCGGGAATGTCGCCGAGGCCCTCGACCGCCTGCCCGACGACCCCGTGGCCCTCCTGGAGGGACTGCACAAGTCCTACAATCTCGCCGTCCGCGTCCACGTCCAGAATATTCCCGAACTGTATCGCGAGTACTTCCTGGGCGCGCTGCAAATGGGCATCCAGGCCGGCGCCGCGCCCGCGGAGAGCGAACCAGCCGCTGCCCGCAACGAGATCGCCCAGAAAGCGTTCCAGCAGCTCAAGGAATCGGTGGCCGACCTCGACTCGGTCCAGCTCGGCCTGAATCTCGATCAAAAAACCGCCTCCTTGACGCTCGATTACTCGATCACGGCGCTTCCAGGCACGCAGACGGCGGCCCGGCTCGCCTCCGGGCGACATCTGGCGACCCGGTTCGCCGGCTTCGTCGTCCCCGATGCGGCGATCTCGTTTAACGCGGTCGGGCGGATCGACGATGCCGCCTGCGAGCAGCTCCTCGCCACGGTCGAGAGCTTCCATGAAGACGTGCTCAAGCAACTGGAACAAGAGGACCTCACCGCCGACGAGCGACAGGCCGCCAGGCAAATCGTCGACGGCGTCGCCGAGGTGGCCGCGGCCACGCTCAAGCAGAGGGACCTCGACGGCGGATTCTCGGTGATTCTCGACGAAAGACAAGCCACGTGGGTCGCCGGCATGCGGCTCGCCAATACGGGCAAGCTGGAGGAAGTCGCCCGAGCGGTCGCCGCGGAAATCGCCAAACTCCGGCCCGATCTGGCCGACACCGTCCAGTTCAACGCCGAACAGCACGCGTCGATCCGGTTCCACACCCTGAAGGTCCCCGTTGCGGAACTGGACAACGAAACGGCCGCCAGGCTCTTCGGCGGCGAGTTGAACGTGGTGCTCGGCGTCGGAGAAGCGGCGGCCTACCTCTGCGCCGGCTCCAACCCGGCCGATACGCTCAAGAAGGCAATCGACAACGAAGACAAGTCCGCGCAGGCTCTGCCGCCGTTGTCGCTTCTGATCTCGGCCGGGCCGATCGCCCGTTTCCTGGCACGCAACGCGGATGACGAGACCGTGCGGAACCAGGCCGCGATGATCGCCCAGACCCTTGCCGGCGCTGAAGGCAAGGATCGGATCACGCTGAAAACGACGATCATCGACAACGGGCAGCAGGTCCGAATCGAAATCGAGCAGGGCTTGCTGAAGCTGCTGGGGATTCTGCCCGTCCTCCTCGGCCCAGGAACGCCGGCGGCCGGAAATTGAACCGCCAAGCGGCGCGGGGCCGGCCAAAGCCGAACCGAATCCATGGCCGCGGCCGTAACTGGGGGACTTGCGGCGGTCGGGGCAACTTCCAATACTGAATCGGCCCCTTTGTTCCCAGAACACGCTCCCTGGGCTGCCCAGTTGCCACTCCAGTCCGGCTAGGCAGCCCAAAGCGCCGTGCGGCTCGCAATGAGCGAAACGAGTGCGAGAACGGACGCAAGCCTCATGACGATCGACCTGGCCTTTACGCCCTCCGGCCGGCTCGCCGTCGCCGAGTCAGCCGGCCCGGCTCCCCCGCCTGGGCCAGGCCCAACCGAAGGCCAAATCGCCGCGATCCAGAAGGCGTTTGCCTCCAGCCAGGCGGAGGGGCTCTTCACGCTGGCCGCCACGTGCTCCGACGCGCCGCTGACGCCCTCGTTGGCCTTCTGGCACGGATTCGCCGGCCGCTATCTCGGGCAGCTCTGCCATCTTCCGGACATCGCCACAAGCCAGATCGAGCCGATTCCGCCTCCGGACACCTCCGACCTGGCGGGCCTGCTCCTCAGCGCCCCGCCGATGCAGGGGGCGGAGTATCTCAGCGAGGAGGCCCTTGTTACCGTCTGGACGGACCTCGACTCCTGGGTGCGCAGTACCATCGCGGCCAGCAAGTCGGGGCTTTCGGGGTTCTTGAAAGACCGCGCCCCGATCTGGCATCAGGTGGGCCGGGTCTGCTTCCACCTGGCCGAGAACCGTGCCGACCCCGACTACCCCTTTGCCTTCCTGGCGACGTATGCACCGGCGCTCGCCCGCGGAGCCCGCGGAGCCCGCGGAGCCCGCGTCCAGTACCAGCCGCTCAGCAAGGCGTTGCGGGAATATGCCGGCGAAAAGAACAAGACAGCGCTCGTCCGGCTCCTCTCGCCCGTCCATCAGGCTTCACAGAAAAGCCGATTCGTCAAGGAGCTGGTCGAGTCGGGCGACATCTACCAGCCGTTGGCCTGGACGCCGCGCGAGGCCTACCGGTTCCTCACCGAGATGCCCGTCCTCGACGAGTGCGGAGTCCTCGTCCGCCTGCCGAACTGGTGGAAGAAGCGCCCCCGGGCGCGCGTGGCCGTCTCGATCGGCGAAAACCGGCAGAAGAAGTTCAGCGCCCGGAGCATGCTCGATTTTAAAGTCGGGCTCGCCCTGGGGGACGAGCATCTGACCGAAGACGAATGGCGGCAATTGATGAGCGCCGAGGAGGGGCTCGTGCTGCTCCGCGGGCAGTGGGTCGAGGTCGATCGCGACAAGCTGGCCGAAGCTCTCCAGCACTGGAGGAAGCTCGAACAGGCGGCCGGCGACGGGATCTCCTTCGTCGAGGGCATGCGCTTGTTAGCGGGCGCCAATCTCGATCCGGCCGCGGAGGAAACCGGCGCCGATCCCGAGCGCGAGTGGTCGTTCGTCCATGCCGGCCAGTGGCTCGGCGAGATTCTCGCCAAGGTGCGAAACCCCGAAGGCCTGGAAGCCGCCGAAGCCGGCAACGACCTCCTCGCCCGGCTGCGGCCGTATCAGACCACCGGTTTCCGCTGGCTGCGGTTCATGTCGGAACTGGGGCTGGGGGCCTGCCTGGCCGACGACATGGGGCTCGGCAAGACGATCCAGGTCTTGGCGCTGCTCGCGGCGCTCAAGTCGGCCGGAAACAAGCGGCCCGCGCTGTTGGTCCTCCCCGCCTCGCTGCTGGGAAACTGGAGAGCGGAGATCGATCGCTTCGCCCCCTCCTTGCGCACGATGTTCGTGCATTCATCCGAAACATCCAAGGATCGGCTGGCCCAGTGGGCGCAAGACGCGCGCGCCGCGGTCCGCGGCGTGGACCTGGTGCTGACAACCTACGGCATGTTGCTGCGGCAGACGTGGTTCTTCGACATTGCCTGGCGGACCGTGATCCTGGATGAAGCCCAGGCGATCAAGAACCCGTCCGCCCGGCAAACCAAGGCCGTCAAGCGGCTCAAGGCCGACGCCCGGATCGCGCTGACCGGCACCCCGGTCGAGAACCGGCTCGCCGACCTCTGGTCGCTGTTCGATTTCCTCTGTCCCGGCCTGCTCGGTTCGCAGGCCCGATTCAAGGCGTTCGTCAAGCGGCTCGAGGCTCGTCAAGCCAACCGCTACGCGCCGTTGCGGGGCCTCGTGCAGCCATACATCCTCCGCCGACTGAAAACCGACAAGCGGATCATCGACGACCTGCCGGAAAAGACCGAGGTCCGCGCTTACTGCTCGCT
Source organism: Pirellulaceae bacterium (assembly GCA_012744395.1). GTDB lineage: Bacteria > Planctomycetota > Planctomycetia > Pirellulales > Thermoguttaceae > JAAYCB01. Next base: position 14,275 of record JAAYCB010000084.1, on the reverse strand, counting down.
GACCGCGCGGCAGGCTGCACTCTACGCCAAGATGGTCGCGGAGATGGCCAAGGCAATCGAAAACCGTGAAGGGATCGAGCGCCGCGGCCTGGTCCTGGCCTACCTGATGCGATTCAAGCAGCTCTGCAATCACCCCAGCCACCTGGCCGGCGACGGCGAATTCGCCCCGGACCAGAGCGGCAAGTTTGCGCGGCTCGCGGAAATCTGCGAGGAGATCGCTCAGCGCCAGGAAAAGGCGCTCGTCTTCACCCAGTTCCGCGAGATCGCCGAGCCGCTCGCGGCGTTTCTGGCTACCGTCTTCGGCCGCGGCGGGCTCGTCTTGCACGGCGGAACGGCCGTCGCCCGGCGCAAAACACTCGTCGCAGATTTCCAGCGGGACGGCGGCCCCCCCTTCATGATCCTGTCGCTGAAGGCCGGCGGAACCGGACTGAACCTGACCGCCGCTTCGCACGTCATCCACTTCGATCGCTGGTGGAATCCGGCCGTCGAGAACCAGGCCACCGACCGGGCCTTCCGGATCGGCCAGCAGCGCAATGTCCTTGTCCACAAATTCGTCTGCCGAGGGACGGTGGAAGAAAGGATCGACGCCCTGATCGAGGAAAAGGTCCAACTTGCCGCCGATCTGCTCGAAGGCGGCGCCGAAAAACTGTTCACCGAAATGACTGACGCCGAACTGATCCAGCTTGTATCATTGGATGTCGATAAGGCAACCGCATGATGGTTCACCCGGGCACGCCGGGCGCAAAACCCCGTTCAATCGATTCGTGAACCAAGGAACTGGCCATGGCATGGTATGGCGGATGGAGACCCTATGTGCCGGTCGCCCAGCGGCGGCGGCAAGCCCGGAGCAAGATGGCGGCGCTCCGCAAGAAAGGCCTGAAAATCGAACCGGTTCAGATCGAAGGCCGCCAGATCGCCCACACGTTCTGGGGCGAAGCCTGGTGCGAGCACCTCGAGTCGTTCAGCGACTACGAGAACCGCCTCCCCCGCGGGCGGACTTACGTCCGCAACGGCTCGGTCTGCCACCTGGCGATCAGCCGCGGCAAGATCGAAGCCAAGGTCGTCGGCCAAGAAGTCTACAGCCTCACGATTGGCATCAAGACGCTCCCGGAAAAGAAGTGGAAGGCCGTCAAGAACCGCTGCGCCGGCCAGATCGGCTCGCTGATCGAGCTCCTCCAGGGCAACCTCTCCGACCACGTCATGAATGTGGTCACGGACCGCGAACAGGGGCTGTTCCCCCTGCCCGGCGAGATCTCCCTCGATTGCGACTGCCCCGACTGGGCCGTAATGTGCAAGCACGTCGCCGCCGCCCTCTACGGGGTCGGAGCGCGGCTCGACCAGAAGCCGGAACTGCTGTTCAAGCTCCGCGGCGTGAACCATGAGGACCTGATCGCCGCCGACGCCGAGGCGGCCGTCTCCCGGGCGGTGCGAGCCGGCAAATCGCGGCGGCTGGCCACCAACAAGATCGCCGATGTATTCGGGATCGAGTTGGATGCGGCCGAGCCCGCCGCGACAAGCGGTGCGGCGGCCAAGTCGGCCAAATCCACTAAGTCGGCCAAGTCGGTCAAATCCACTAAGTCGGTCAAGTCGGTCAAGTCGGCCAAGTCGGCTAAGTCGGCCAAGTCGGCTAAGTCGGCCAAGTCGGCCAACAAGCGCCCGGCGGCGAAGAACAAACCAGCGACAAAGAAAAGGCCGGCGGCGAAGAAAGGGCCGGCGGCGAAGAAAGGGCCGGCGGCGAAGAAAGGGCCGCCAGGCAAGAAGAAGACCGCAAGGAAGCCTGCCAAGAAGACGGCGACCAGGAAATCGTCACGAACCGCTAAAGCAACCACCAAGAGGACGGGTTGACACGTGCCAACGCAAAACCCCCAACCTGCTGCCCGCAATACGAGAGGACCAACGATGGACAGCCTGATGTGGCATCGCATGCTGTGGATTGGGCTCAGCTTCGCCCTGGCTCTGGCAGTCCAGACGCCGCTGCCGGCCGCCGAGGCGACGATCCGCGAGACGACGTTGGAAATCCCCACCTACCAGGTCGGGCCGGAAGACAAGAATCCACCGCTCTGGAACGGCAACGTCTATCCCTACCCGATGCAGACCAACATCGGGCGGGACAAAGCCGATCGGACCTACCGCGCCGTGGTCCTCGAAAACGACTACCTCCGCGTGATCGTCCTGCCGGAGCTGGGCGGGCGGGTCTACGCCGCGCACGACAAGACCAACGAGGAATTTGACTTCGTCTATCGGAATCACGTCATCAAGCCGGGTCTGGTCGCCCTCCGCGGGGCCTGGCTTTCCGGCGGCATCGAGTGGAACTTCCCCACCCGCGGCCACACCGTCAACACCTTCTCGCCGGTGCCGTACAAGTTGCTTCGCAATGACGACGGCAGCGTCACCTGCGCCGTCGGCACGCTCGAGTGGGTGCGGCGGATGAAATGGAGCGTGCAGATCACCGTGTTCCCCGATCGCTCCTGCTTCCAGAACCGGATTCTCCTCGCCAACCCGACGCTCACGCACAACAACGCCTACTTCTGGGCGAATGCCGCCGTCCACGCCTGGGACGACACGAAGGTCAGCTTCCCGCCCACGGCATACACCTATGCCGGACGCCGCCGCGATCCCCAGCCCTGGCCGATCCATGAAGGCCGCGACCTCGGTTGGTACAAGAACACGCCCCGGGCATTCGACTACTTCTCCGGCACGCCGGCCGATTTCGTCGCCGCCTACAACCAGCAGCGTGATTGCGGCAGCGTGCTTTTCGCCTCGCGCGACCAGAGCTTCGGCAAGAAATTCTGGACCTGGGGGACGGCCCGCAGCGGCCTGATCTGGGAGGACATCCTCACCGACGCCGACGGGCAATACATCGAATTGCAGTCGGGCCGCCTGCTGACCCAGGGCGACAGCTGGCTGTTCGAGCCGCACATGCAGGAGAGCTGGGAAGAATACTGGTTTCCCATCAAGCAGATGGACGGCTTCGCCAGCGCCAACCAGGACGCCGCCGTCAACTTCGCCGTGCGGCAAGGGAAGCTGCTTGTGGCGCTGAACGTGACCCGGCCGTTTCCCGAGGCGACGGTCAGCGTCTCCACCGCCGGCGGCGAAATCTTCCGCGAGTCGGCCAATCTCCAGCCGGGCGAGAGCTGGCGGAGGGAGATCAACGCCCCGCCCAAGCCGCAAGCCTGTCGCCTGGTGGTCCACGACTCCCGGGGCAAGGAGATCATCGCCTACAGCCCGCAGGCCGAACAGTCCCCGCCGCCCGAGCTTGAGCCGGAGATGCCCCGCGGCGAGGCGGCCACGGCCGAAGAACTCTACCTCGCCGGCTATTACGCAATGAAGCACTGGAACGAGCCGCAGGCCGTGGAGCTCTTCCACCGCTCGCTGAAGAAGGATCCCGGGTTCTCCCCCGCACTCCGCTGGCTCGCCGCGATCGACTACAAGATCGGTCGGTTTGCCGAAGCCGCCCGTTCTGCCGACTTGGCGCTCCGCCGCAATGAAGACGATCTCGTGGCGCGCTACTATCGGGCGCTCAGCCGGATCGCGCTTGGCCAGTCCGAACGCGTCGAGGAGGACCTCGACCTGCTCGGCCGCCGGGCGGCGTATCGCCACGTGGCCCCCTACGTGCAGGCGTCGCGGGCGATCGCCGCCGACGATCTGCCGCGCGCCGCCGGGCTGCTGCGGCGGGCCCTCGACGCGAATCCGGACAATCTGAAGGCCAGAACCGCCCTGGCCTGCGTTCTCCGCCACGCGGGCCGCGCCGAAGAGGCGGCGCCGCTGCTCGACGAGGTCCTCCGCGCCGATCCGCTCAATAGCCTGGCCGCGATCGAGAAGCTGCTTCTCGGCGCGGGCGACGAGCAGCTCGCCGCCTTCAACGACGAACCGCAGGACTACCTCGAAGCCGCCTGCGATTACCTGCAATGGAACCTCGCGGACGACGCCGCGGCCGTGCTCGCTCTCTATCGGACACGGCGGACGGCCACGCCCCATCCGCTCGTCTGCCTCTACCAGGGTTACCTCGCCGATCGGTCCGGCAACCGCGCCACTGCGCTGCGCCACTATGCGGAAGCCGCGGAGCTGCCGGTCGACTATGTCTTTCCCTTCCGCACCGAGTCGCTCGCGGTCCTGGAAACCGGGCTGAAGCTGCTGCCGGACAACTGGCGGCTGCACTACTGGCTGGGCACGCTGCTGGTGGCGAAACACCGCTGGGAGGAAGGGCTCGAGCACCTCCTGGCCGCCGAGCGGCAGCAGCCGTCCTCCGCGGTGCTCTATCGCAACCTGGGGGAAGTCTACTGGCAGAGGTCGCAGGACCTCGGCAAAGCCAAGGCGGCTTACGAGCGGGCGTTTGCCTGCGACCCGAACGATCCGGCCTACTACCTGGCCCTCGACCGGCTCTACGCCCTCAGCGGCGAGCGGGCCAGCCAGGCGGCGCTGTTCCAGAAGGCGCCGCCCGGAGTGCAGAACGATTACCGCGTGCTCCTGGCCCGCGCGGAGTACTTCGCCGATACCGGAGAGGGCGACCAGGCCCTGCAAATCCTCACCAGCCACGCCTTCCATCCCTGGGAGGGTTGGACCGGCGCCCGGCGGCTCTACGAGCGGACGCTGCACCTGCTTGCCGATCGGGCCAGCGAGCAGGGAGACCACCGCGCGGCGGTCGAGTATCTCCGACGGGCGCTGCAGTGGCCGGAGAATCTCGGCACCGGCCGGCCGCAGAACCCCGACCACGCCCGCGAGCATTACAGGCTGGGCGTCTGCTACAAGGCCCTCGGCGAGGCCGAACTCGCCCGGCAGCACTTCACCGCGGCGGCCGAAAGTCCCGCGCCGGCCGATTCCCCCTGGCGCTCGAAGGCGCGCCGCGAGCTGGCAATCCCAGACAGCCCGTAGGCGGCCGAGCGGTGCCGGGGCGCGGTGCAAGCACACGATCCCGAAAGTGGAACATTGGACAGGCTGGAGGCGTCAGAAATCGCCATGCCGGATATTCCCCAAGTGATCTTGAAACCCCGCAAGGCGGCGCCGTTCTTCGGACGGCATCCCTGGGTCCGCAACACGGCGATTGCCCGCCTTGTCGACGACCCGGCCGACGGGGCGGAAGTCGATCTGGTGTCCGACAAGGGGCACTGGATCGCCCGCGGCCTGTACAACAGCCGCAGCCGGATTCGCGTGCGTCTCTACCGCTGGACGCAGGAGCCGCTCGATGAGGACTTCTGGCGGCGGCAGATTTCCAGTGCACTTGCGCTGCGGCAGACGCTGGGCTACGATGATCCGGCCGGCGCGGCGAGGCTCGTGTTCAGCGAGTCGGACGGGTTGAGCGGCCTCGTCGTCGATCGTTTCGGCAGACACCTGGTCGTGCAGCCGACCTCTCTGGGCATCGCCCAGCGGCTGGATCGGCTGGTTCCGATCCTTGTCGAACTGGTCCACCCGGCCGGGGTCACCCTGCGGACGGACGCGGCCACCGCCAGGATCGAAGGCCTGGACCTGGCGCCGCGGCACTACTGGGGGCAGCCGGCGGAGGATGTGATCTTCATCCAGGAACATGGAATCCGTTACGGCGTCCAGCTGGTCAGCGGCCAGAAGACCGGATTCTACCTCGACCAGCGGGAGAACCGCCGCGCCGCGGTCGCCTGGCTGGGCGGCCGCCGCGTCCTCGACGTCTGCTGCTACACTGGGGCGTTCAGCCTCTCGGCCGCGATCCTCGGCGGGGCCAAGGAGGTCACCGGACTGGACAGCAGCCAGGCCGCGATCGCGATGGCCCGGAGGAACGCCGAACTGAACGGCGTAACCTGTGCCCGCTTCGAGACCGCCGAGGCCTTCCACGCGCTTCAAGAGCGGGTCGAGGCCGGCCAGCGATTCGGCGCGATAATCCTCGATCCGCCCAAGTTCGCCCGCGGCCGCCGCGGCGTGGACGAAGCCCTCCGCGCGTACCACCGCCTCAATCACCTGGCCGTCGATCTGCTCGAACCGGACGGGATTCTCGTCACCTGTAGTTGCTCGGGAGGCGTCAGCCGCGAGGACTTCGCCGCGATGCTCTTCGGCGTGGCGGTCAAGAGCCGCCGCGAGATTCAAGTCCTCCAGCAACGCGGCGCGGCCGCGGATCATCCGCTCAGCGTGACCTGCCCGGAAAACGAGTACTTGAAGTGCTTTGTCTGCCGGGTCAAGTAGGGCGGCGCAGGGCGCTCCCAAACCCAACCGCCGGGCGCGCCCACGCGGCAATCGGGGCAAGGTGGCGAACGCTCTGCGGGGGGCGCTAAAACCAGCGCACGCGGAAAGAAGGCCGCATCGCGGCCACGGAAGCCCACGGATCAGACGGCTCTCTAGATGCCGTCTCGCTCGACAGCGGTCACTCGCGCGGACGAACCGCGCCGGTCAAACCACTGTAATCGTAGCGATCCTCCGGATGCCAAAGCGGAAAGCCGCGACGCACTCGCTCGGCGAGAACGTCCAACTTCGCCTTCGAGCCGGCCGGAGCGTCCGTGGGCAGGAAGTCGGGTGAGTCAACGGGTGTGAAATCCTCGTCGTGGCCACACTCAAGGATGGCCTCAAATACGTTCCTCATGGCTGGGTAACACTCCAAACAACAACGTGAAAAAACAGTCCGGCGAGAACCTTCCGTCTGCGAGACCGACCACCGTCCCGGAAGACCGGACCACCACCGCCAATAGCGCTTCAGAAGCCGAGAGCTTGGGGTGCCCCCACCGCCAAAAGGGTGGGTCCCCGCCCACAGCATAGACGCGTTATTATCTCTTTACGTTCGACTCCGTCAAGGATGTTCGGAAAAAAATCAAAAACTTTCCGCCGCAGCGGCCATCTCTCCTTTTGACACCGAAGACCGCGAAGAGGTTCTTCCCGCTCGGCGATCGGCCAAATCGCCCCCAGCCAGGCGGGACAGTTTGCCGGAAGGCATCCGCACCGGATCACCCTGTCGGGGGCCCCGCCGCCTTAGATGAAGCTGGCGAGCACCTCGGGCGGGGCCGGGCCATAGCTGAACGGCTCCATCGTGCACTGGGCGCGGCCCTGGCTGAGGCCCCGCATGGCGTTTGCGTAGCCGAACAGGTTGGCCAACGGCGCTTCGGCGTCGATCACGGTAATGCGGCCGCGAGGCTGGGTCCGCGTGATCACTGCCCGCCGCTGCTGGAGATCGCTGACGAAATCGCCGAGGTGTTCCTCGGGGGTGGTGATTTCGATCCGCATGATCGGCTCGAGGAGCACGGTGCCGGCCTGCTGGAGGCCTTTGCGGAAGGCGTCGGCGGCGGCCATCCGGAAGGCGGTCTCGTTGCTCTCCATCTCGTGGACCGCGCCGCCGAGCACGGTGATCTTGACGTTCATCAGGGGGAAGCCGAGCATGCCGCCACCGGCCCCCTCCTCTGCCAGCGTCTCGCTCGCCGCGGACAGCAGCGACGTCGGCAACCGATCGCCGCAATCGCTGACGACCGCCACCCGCGAGGCGACTTCGGAGCAGGGTTCCATCCGGATTGCCAGTTCGGCAAACAACCGCTGGCCGCCCAGCGTCCGGTGACACAGGCCGGTGACTTCGACCTTCCGCTCGATCGTCTCGCGGTAGCTGACGCGGGGATTGTGAACGCGGACGTTCAGCCGGTGGTCGCGGAGCAGGCGGTGCTTGATCACCTCCAGGTGGAGCTCGCCCATTCCGCTGATCAGCGTCTGGCCGGTCTCCTCGCTTTCGCTGGCGCGGAACGTCGGATCCTGCCGGCGCATCATGTCGAGGACGGCGGCGAGTCTCTTCCGCTCCTCGGAGGTCTCCGGCTCGATGGCCATCGAGATCACGGTTTCCGGAAACACGATCGATTCCAGCAGGATCGGCTCCTTCACTGTCGAGAGCGTGTCGCCGGTGACGCTGTGGCGGAGTCCGATGATCCCGATGATGTCGCCGGCCTCGACCGATGCGACCTGCTGGCGCCGGTCGGCCTGGATCCGCCAGAGCTGGGGCACATTCTCCTTCTGCCGTTTGCCGGGATTGTAGACGCGGCTGTTCGCCTTGAGCGTGCCCGAGTAGACGCGCACGTAATGGAGATCCCCGTGCCGGTCCGCCTGAATCTTGAACAGCAGTCCGCAGAACGGCTCGTTGGCGTCGGCGCGCCGCAACAGGCGCTTCTCGGGGTCGTCCGGATCGCGGCCTTCGACGGGCGGAATATCCACCGGGCTGGGCAGCCAATCCGCCACGCCGTCGAGGACCGGCTGGACTCCGATGCCGTCGAGGGCCGAGCCGCAGAGAACCGGCACGATCATGTTGTGGATCACCGCCTCCCGGAGGACTTTGTGGATCAACTCCGGCGGGATCGGCTCTTCGGCAAGCAGCCGTTCGGTCAACTCGTCGCTGAACATCGACAACTGGTCGAGCAGGTGCGACCGCCAGAACTCGGCGTCGTCGGTCATTTCCGGGGGGATGTCTTCAACGAGAATCGTGTCCTCGTCCCCCGCCGGAAAGACGAGCAGCTTCATCTCGACGAGATCGAGGATGCCGCGGAACGCACCTTCCATGTGGGGAGGGCCGCTGCCAACCGGCAGGTTGACCGGGATCGGCCGGCACTCCAGCCGCTCCTCGATCTCCTGGACCGTTCCATAGAAGTCCGCCCCCTCGCGGTCCATCTTGTTGATGAACGCCAAGCGCGGCACATGGTAGCGATCGGCCTGCCGCCAGACCGTTTCGCTCTGGGCCTCGACCCCCTCGCGGGCGCTGAACACCACGACCGCGCCGTCGAGCACTCGCAGACTCCGCTCCACTTCGGCCGTGAAGTCCACGTGCCCCGGCGTGTCGATCAAGTTGACCGTCACGCATTTCCAGGGGAATGTCACGCAGGCCGAGTTGATCGTAATCCCGCGCTGCTGCTCCTCCGGATCGAAGTCGGTGACGGTCGTCCCGGAATCGACGCGTCCGAGGCGGTGGCTGAAATGGGCGTAGAACAGCATCCGCTCGGTGACGGTCGTCTTTCCGGCGTCGATGTGGGCGACGATCCCAATATTGCGGAGTTGAGCAACAGGCCGACTCATTGCCTTTGTTCCATCTGAACCAATTTCCTGGCCTCGATTCTATCTGCGCGGATTTCCGGGTCCCCAAGCTCCCGCTTGGAGACCTTCCCCTTCCGCCATTCCCTTTCGTCATCGGGCTCCCGCTCGCCGGCTTGGAGGGCGAGGATCGACTCTGGCTCGCGACTGGCCGGCGAAGCGATCCCGCCCCCCCTCGTGTCCGGGCGGTGCGCAAAAGAAACGCCGCCCCCGTGACACGTACGAGTGCGGCGAAGTCTGCCTGCCCGCGCTACCAGGCGAAGTGAGCGAATGCCTTGTTCGCATCGGCCATGCGGTGGACGTTTTCACGCCGGGTCATGGCCGCGCCCTCGCGTTTATAGGCGGCAATCAATTCCTCGGCCAGCTTCTTGTGCGTCGGCCGGCCCTTCTTTTCGCGGATCGCCAGCAGAAGCCAGCGAATCGCCAGCGACTGCTGGCGGATCCGGTTGACCTGCATCGGCACCTGGTACGAGGCGCCGCCGACGCGCTTCGAACGGACCTCGATGTTCGGCTTGACGTTCTCCACGGCCTGCGTGAAGACCTCGATCGCCGGCTGGTCGGGGAATCGCTTCTGGATGGCCTCCAGCGCGTCGTAGAACACCCGCTGCGCGTTGCTCTTCTTGCCGTCCCACATCAGGCAGTTGATGAACTTGCTGGCCAACAGGGAGCCGTGCACCGGATCCCCTTTGAGTTGCTTTCTGCTCGCCGTGATTCGACCCATCGAATGAATCCCCGATTCCCAAAAAACCGATTCCTAAGGGCGCTTGCCTGACCCGGGCCCGCTACTTCTTTTTGGCGCCGTAGCGGCTTCGCGCTTGTTTCCGATTCTCGACGCCGAGGGCGTCCAGCGTCCCGCGGACCACCTGGTAACGAACGCCCGGCAAGTCGCGGACCCGGCCGCCGCGAACGAGCACGATCGAGTGTTCCTGGAGGCTGTGCCCTTCGCCAGGGATGTACACGGTAACCTCCTTGCCGTTGGACAACCGCACGCGGGTGATCTTCCGAAGAGCGGAATTCGGCTTCTTCGGCGTCATCGTCTTGACCTGGAGGCACACCCCCCGTTTGGCAGGGCAGCGGTCCAAGACCGGAGCCTTGGTCATCTTGCGACTCATTTTGCGGCTTTTCCGCACCAGTTGATTGATTGTCGGCATCGGTGAACTCAATTTCCTGAACGGTCTCTTGCCGCCCCCCAATGCGTTGAAGGGCGCCGGCCATCCGCCGCCGCCGCGGCAGGCCGCCGCAGGACAACATCCAGCATCGATTAATCGTTTGATCGTCTTCGTCCAAGCTAGTCGGAATCTACCAGCCTATCGCATCCTGCCCGCCTGTCAAGGTGTGCGGCGCTTGCCAGGCGGTCCGGGGCCCTGCCGCCGCCGCTCTCCGTTCTCCCGGCGGATGGCCTGTCTTCACGGGAGACAGCCGCGCGTCAGTCCTCCGGGAGTGGTTGCGAATCGTCGGACGCCTCCGCGCCGCGGTCTTTGGCATCCGCGGGGCAATCCCCCCCGTCTGGCGCGGGCAGGTCATCGGCCGCGGACAGCCCCCGCTCGGAATCCGGCCTGGTCGCCACGCGCGGTTCCGCATTCGCCCCGAGGAGGCGATCCAGCTCGGTCGGCGGGGCGGGGCGGGAGCCGCCTTGCGCGGCGCCTTCCGGCCGGCCAAACATGTCTCCGTCTTCCATCAGCGGGAAGACCGGGGCCGCCGCCGAGGGGCGCTGTTCCGCGATCTGGCTGAGCGCGAGGGGGCGGAGGCGGACCTCCGATTCCTGGTACGACCGGAAGCCCGTGCCGGCGGGCACGAGGTGCCCAAGGATCACGTTCTCCTTCAATCCGACGAGGTTGTCGACCTTGCCGGCCAGCGCGGCTTCCGTGAGGACCTTCGTTGTCTCCTGGAAACTGGCGGCGGACAGGAAGCTCCAGCTTTGCACGGACGCCTTGGTGATTCCCAGCAGTTGGGTGGACGCGGTTGCCGATCTGGGCCTCTCGCTCTTGGCGGGCCGGCCGCCGTCGGCTTCGAACTGGGCGTTCTGCTGCTCGAAAATCTCCTGGGGGACGATGTCGCCTTCCTGGAATTTCGTGTCGCCCGGATCGGTGATCTTGATGCAGCCGGTGAGCTGCTCGTTCTTGGCGCGGAATTCGAATTTGTCGATCACGCTGCCTTCGAGCAGGCCGGTGTCGCCGCCCGACTCGACGCGGACCTTGCGGAGCATCTGCGCGACGATGATCTCGATGTGTTTGTCGTTGATGTCGACTCGCTGGCTGCGGTAAACGTTCTGGATTTCACGGCAGAGGTACTGCTGGAGGGCCTCTTCGCCGGAGATTCGCAGGATGTCGTGGGGGACGAGCGGCCCGTCGACGAGGGCCTCGCCGGCGCGGACGAAGTCGCCGGTGTGCACGCGGAGGTGCTTCCCGTGGGACACGAGGTGCTCGCGTTCGATGCCCGTCTCGCTGCGGACGACGATCGTCCGCTTGCCGCGGCGTTTTTCGCCGAGAATCTCCACGCGGCCGTCAAGCTCGGCGATCACCGCCGGGTCTTTCGGTTTCCGCGCCTCGAAGATTTCCGTCACCCGCGGCAGCCCCCCGGTGATGTCCTGCGTGCCGGAGACCTCGCGCGGCGTCTTGGCCAGCAGGGTGCCGGGCGAGATCTGCGAACCCTCCTCGACTTCGATGTGGGCCTTTTCAGGCATGTAGTAGAAGTCGAGGATTTTTCCGTCCGCGTCTTCGAGCACGATCTGCGGGTGGAGGTCGCCCTTGTGCTCCATGATCAGGCGGCGGACCATTCCGCTCACGTCGCGTTCGAGGCGAACCGTCTCGCCTTCGATCACGTCCTCGAAGCGGACGCGGCCGCCGACTTCGGCCAGGATCGGGATGCTGTGCGGGTCCCAGTTGCAGAGCGGCGTGCCGACGGCGACTTCCTGGTTCTCGTTGATCAGGAGGAAGGCGCCCGCCGGAATATCGTATTTCTCCATCTCCCGCCCCTTGGCGTCGACGATCGAGATCTCGCCGTTGCGCGTGAGCACGACCTGCTGGCCCTCATCGTTGCGGACGGCTTTCAGCCGCGTGAACTTGACAACGCCGGCTTTCTTCGCCCGCAGCTCGTTCTCCTCGACGGCCCGCGCCGCCGTGCCGCCGATGTGGAACGTCCGCATCGTCAACTGGGTGCCCGGTTCGCCGATGCTCTCCGCGGCGATGATCCCCACGGCCATGCCCTCCTCGACGGCGCTGCCGGTCGACAGGTCCATGCCGTAGCAGGAGACGCACACGCCCAGGGCCGCGTCGCAGGTCATCGGGCTGCGGACCTGGATCTTCTCCAGCCCCAGCTCCTCGATCCGGCGGGCGATCTCCCCGGTGATTAGTTGGTTCTCGCGGACGATGACTTCATCGGTGATCGGATTGACGATGTTCGCCCGGCTGACCCGCCCGCGGATCGAATCGGCCAGGCTGACTTCGACTTTCTCGCCGCGATAGATCACGCCCTTGGTAATCCCCTGGGTCGTGCCGCAGTCATGGCAGGTGATCACCACGTTCTGGGCGACGTCGGCCAGTTTCCGCGTGAGGTAGCCCGAGTCGGCCGTCTTCAAGGCCGTGTCGGCCAGCCCCTTGCGCGCCCCGTGGGTCGAGCTGAAATACTCGAGCACGCTCAACCCCTCGCGGAAATTCGCCTTGATCGGCGTCTCGATGATCTTCCCCGACGGCTTGGCCATCAGGCCGCGCATCCCGGAGAGTTGGCGGATCTGCTCGACGCCGCCGCGGGCGCCCGAATGGGCCATCAGGTAGATCGGGTTGACGTAGCCCGGCCAGCGTTCGTCATTCTCCAGCTCGCTCATCATCTCGATCGTGATCTGCTCCCGAGCGTGGGTCCAGGCGTCGAGCACCTGGTTGTAGCGTTCGCCCTCGGTGATGATCCCGCGCTGGTAGAGCCGGAGAATCCGCAGCACGTTCTTCTCGGCACTGCCGATGATCTTCGCCTTGCTCGGCGGCGTAATCAGGTCGTCGCAGGCGAACGACAGGCCGCTCCGCGTGCTTTCGCGGAACCCCAACTGGTTCATGCTGTCGAGCAGGTCGATCGTCCTGCGGCGCCCGAGAATCTCGTGGCAATCCGAGATCACGGTCGCCAGGGCGCCGCTCCGCATGGCGTGGTTGTAGTAAGGCATGCCCTCCGGGAGCATCGAATTGAAGATCACCCGGCCGACCGTCGTGTCGAGAATCCCGCCGTCGCGGAAGCCCGGGTCGTCCTTGACCTTGCGGCCGCGCGGCAGGCGGACCTTGATCATCGCGTGGGTGTCGACCTTGCCGAGCGAATAGGCGAGCTGCACCTCCTCGAACGAGGCGAACGTCATGCCGTCGCCGCGGTGGTCGGGCTGGGCGATCGTCAAGTAGTAGCTCCCCATCACGACGTCCTGCGAGGGGCTGATGATCGGCGCGCCGTTGGCCGGGCTGAAGATGTTGTTCGTCGACATCAACAGCGTGTGCGCCTCGACCTGGGCCTCGATCGACAGGGGCAGGTGGACCGCCATCTGGTCGCCGTCGAAGTCGGCGTTGAAGCCCTTGCAGACCAGCGGGTGGAGCTTGATCGCGTTGCCCTCGACGAGCGTCGGCTCAAACGCCTGGATGCCCATCCGGTGCAGGGTCGGAGCGCGGTTCAGCAGCACCGGGTGGTTGCGAATCACCTCTTCGAGGATGTCCCAAACCTCCTCGTCCTTCCGCTCGAGCATCTTCTTGGCGCTCTTGATCGTGTCGGCGTGCTGCAGCTCCTTGAGCCGCCGGATGATGAACGGCTGGTACAGCTCCAGGGCGATCTTCTTGGGCAGACCGCACTGGTGGAGGCGGAGGTTCGGCCCGACCACGATCACGCTCCGCGCCGAGTAGTCGACGCGCTTGCCGAGCAGGTTCTCGCGAAACCGGCCCTGCTTGCCCTTGATCATGTCCGTCAGCGACTTGAGCGGGCGGTTGCTCGAACCGAGCACGGGGCGCTTGCAGCGGTTGTTGTCGAACAGGGCATCGACCGACTGCTGGAGCATCCGCTTCTCGTTCTTGATGATCACCTCCGGCGCGTTCAAGTCGACGAGCTTCTTCAGCCGGTTGTTGCGGTTGATGATCCGCCGGTAGAGGTCGTTCAGATCGCTGGTGGCGAAATTGCCCGAATCGAGGAGCACGAGCGGGCGGAGGTCCGGCGGGATCACCGGGATCACGTCGAGCACCATCCACTCGGGGCGGTTGTCGCTGTCGCGGATCGATTCGACGATCTTCAAGCGGTTGATCAGGTCCTT
>JAAYCB010000083.1 GCA_012744395.1 Pirellulaceae bacterium | reverse complement strand
GCGGGCAACTGGTATCCCTACCAGGACGAGAAGGGGCGGAATCCCGGCGTGATCGTCGACCCCAAGAGCCCCGTCGTCGTCGGCGCCGCGATCGAATTCATGGCCCGGCACGGAATGCTCCCCCAGTTCAAGTTCGAAATGAAGAGCAAGGCGAAGGAGAACACCTACTACTGGGGCGTAATGACTGATGCCACCAGCGGCATCCGCAAGGAGCGAATCCTCTTCCAGCCGGCCGGCGAGCAGGCGAAGGAAGAGATCACCGAGTTTTCCACCAGCTCGCAACGCGTGATCATCGGCCGGAAAATGACCGAGGGCGAAGACTCGCAGGCCTCGCCGGTCTATGTCCTCAAGGCGGACGTCGGCGACCGCATCGGCAAGACCGAGATCGCCGTGAGAATCAAGCGGAAGCGGGCGACCGGCGAAAATGAGGAATCCCTGGAATTGCAGTCGGTCACCGGCACCGTGGCCGGCGAAGAGGCGATCCTCGGCGAAAACGTCCACTTCAACTGGCGGACCCTGGCCGACGAACGCTACTACCTCGACACCGGCGGCCTGGACAACATCGAGACGGGCCGCTAGCCCCACGCGCCAGCCGCGGCCGACCACGGAGCCAGCCCATGTCTCCCCTGTTCAGCAACCAGCACGGCGCGGAGCCGGCACGCCAGCCGGACGCGTCCCCGGGCGGCCCCGACCCAACCGCCCTGGAGCACCTGATCGAAAGCCTCCGCTCCGTCGGGCGGCTGTTCGAAGACGCCAACCGGCAGATCGCCGACTACCTGCTGGAGCGCCAGGCGCAGCCGCCGGCCGCCTCTCTCAGCGGCGGTCCGCCCGGCAGGCGGACCGAGGACCTGGCCAGGTCGATCGCCGCGCTGGAGGCGAAACTCGACGCCCTCGCCGGGCTCGTTGCGGGCGAAGACAGGGGGGCTTCCGCAGACGCCCCACCGCCAGAAGCCCTGGTCGACTCGCTCCGCCCGGTCCGCGACAAGCTCGAAGTCCTCGACCAGCAGAACGCGGCCGTCTACCGCCTGCTCGAACGCATCGAGGCGCAACTCCAAAGCGGCATCCAGAGCCTGGCCGAACTGCTGATCCCCCAACCGGCGGCGGACGAAGAGTTGCCCGAGACCAGCGCCGCGTGGCGGCGGGCGATCCTCGGGGCCGACCTGGTGGACGACGCGGCGCTTGGCGAATCGACCGGGCAACTGCTCCAAGGTGTCGCCGGCGGCGACAAGGCCGCCCAAGCCCTGGCCGGTCAGTTGCTCGTTTTCCATTCCGCGCCGGCCGAACGGCTGCCCCAGTTGCTCAAGGACGTGGGCGAGGCCTATTATCGCTGGCAACCGAAGACGGCGCCCGGCAACAGCCCGTTTGAACAGGCCTTGGCCGGCTCTCTGCAGCGGGCCTGCGAGGCCGCCGGCATCCACAATTCGGTCGAGTTGGTTCATCCGGGCGAGCGTTTCGACTCGGCCCGCCACAACGCCGCCTCGCGCGGCGTGGAGATCGTCCGGGTTCTCGGTTGGATCGTGCTCCGCGACAACGGCAAGGTGTATACCAAGGCCGCCGTTGCCGTCCGTTAGTCTCAAGCCGACAGGCGAATCTGGCACAATGAATAACTTCCGCTGTAGACGTTGCGGACTGGTCGTTCAGCGGCCCACACAGCCCTACCGCTGCCCCCAATGCGGGACCCAAGCCGTGGGCCTGTTCCAGTTGATCGATCCCGGCCAAGTTCCGCCGCCGCAGCGGCCGCAGCCGCCAGCCCAAGCGCCGCCGGCCTATCCGGCCCCGCCCCCCTCCGGCCTTCCGCCGACCGGGCCCGGGCCGGGGCCGGGCCCGCAGCCGCCCAGCCATGGCGGAATCTCCCCGCCACCGCGGCCCGCCCCGCCGCTGGCTCGGCCGACCGGCCTCCCGCCAACCTCCCAAGGCCAGCCGCCGGCGCCGGTCCCACCTCAGAGGCCTGGCGATCCGGTGGCCGCCCCCCCTGGTCCGCAACACCCGGCGCCGCCGCCACCACCGCCGGCGGTATCGCCTCGGCCGGCGGGGACGGAGTCTCCGCCCCCCGCCGCGCCCCCCTCCGGCCAACCGGCTTCTCCGCCCCGGCGACCCGCGCCGCCCACCGGCTCAGCCACGGGAACCGGCTCGGCCGCAACGCGGGGCGAACCCGCCGCTCAGCCCGCTCGCCCCGCGCTCGGAAAGAAATCCCAGAAGCCGGCCAGCCAGGCAAAGTCGGCGACGCGGCCAAGTGCCGGTCCCCCGGTGGCGTCACACGCCAGGCCGCCCGCGGCCCGACCGCCCGCGGCCCGACCGCCCGCGGCGCGGCCCCCCGCCCCGTCCCGTCCTGGCGGCGCCAGGCGAGCGGCCGCCCCCCGGGGCGAGGCAAAACCCCGCCAACCGGTGCGAAAACGTCCCGAGGTGCTCCGCCCCGAGCAATTCGTCTGGGCCTATCCGCCGCAGCCCCCCGTTGAAGACGAGGCCCGACCGGCCAAGAATGCCCCGGCAGTCGACGCCCAGGGGACGATCTACCTCTGCACGCAGGGCCGGCTCGTGGCGCTGGTTGAAGAAGGACGCGAGGCGCGCGTCGTCTGGGAATACGTCGTCGGCGGCCACGTGCCCGGCCCCGCCGTCCTGGGCCCCGAGGGCTCGATCCGCGTCCATACGGCCGACGGCTGCCTGCACTGCGTCAACCCGTCGGGCAAGCAGGAGTGGCCGCCGGTCGACGTGGGCGAGCCGCTCGGCTGGGCGGCCCCCGTTGTCGACGGCCGAGGCAACACCTACATCTGCGCGTATCATGGCGGCCTGTTGCGCGTGGCCGCCAATGGCAAGCCGGATCGCCGCCCCTTCTTCCGCTCGCGGCGAAAGTTCGACTCGTCCGGCGTGATCCTCGGCAACGCGCTGCTCGTCGGATCGGAGGACGGCTACATCTTCGCGATCGAACTCGGCGACGACCGCGGCCGGAACCTCTGGGCGCACGGCCAGGAGGCCGGCTATGCCGGCGGGTATGTCAACTCATCGCCGGCCGTGTCGGAAGACGGTGGAATGATCGTCGTCGCCGCCAGGGACCAGAATCTCTACGGCTTCGCTCCCAGCGGCGCCAAGGCCTGGAGCACGCCGGTCGACGGCCAGATGCTCGCCTCCCCGGTGATCGCTCCCGAGGGGCACATCTACGTCGGCGTCAGCCGGGCGCCCCGCGGCCAGAGGCCCTCCGGGCGGCTCGTCTCCATCGATGGAAACTCGCACAAGATCCGCTGGGAGTACGCGGCCGAGGGCCCCGTTGAATCGACGCCGGTAATCGGCGACGATGGACTCGTCTATTTCGGAGACAACGGCGGCGCGATCCACGCCCTGGACGCGTCGGGCGGGGTGAAATGGAAGGCCAACGTGGAGGCGGCCGTCCGCTCGGCCGGTGCGATTCTCCGCCCGAGGCGGTTGGCGTTCGGCCTCGACAACGGCACGCTCGTGGCTCTCGAGTGCCCATCCGGCGGCCTGGCCCCGGCCGGCTGGCCGAAACTCGGCGGCAAGCGTCTCTAGGCCCGACCTCGCGCTCCATCCCCGTCGAAAGAATCGGTGATCGGCGCGCCGGCTGGAAGGTCGCCAACCGCCTTGCTACCATGGTGGGACGTTCGCGCTGGGAACGCGTCGGCGCTGAGGGGGACGGCCCCGATTTCCGCGGCGAATCGTGTTCTGGACGCCTCCAGAAGCGTGCTCGCCCCGATAACCGGACGGTCCCCATCGATCGATCCAAACGCCCTGCAGAAGGAAACGGCATGCAACACTATGTGGAAAACAAGGTCATCATCGTCACCGGCGGTTCCTCCGGATTCGGCCGTGAATCCGCCCGGCTCCTCCTGGAGATGGGCGCCAAGGTCGTGATCACCGGCCGCAACCAGGAGCGACTGGACAAGGCCCAAAGCGAGCTTTCCAGCGAGCGTCTCCTCGCCGTCCGGGCGGACGCCGTCTCTTCCGCGGACTGGCATGCGCTCATCCGGGCCACCCTCGACCGATTCGCGCGGCTCGACGTGCTGGTCAACAACCACGGCGCCGGCGTCAAGATCGCTCCGGTGGACGAGATGGAGGACGAGGCGATCCAGGTGGTGATCGAGACGAATCTGATCTCCGTGGTCAAGGGCTGCCGCGAGGCGGTCAAGGTGATGAAACCGCAGGGCAGCGGGCAGATCGTCAACGTCTCCAGCAGCTGCGCCCACTACTCCTGGCCGACATGGGGCGTCTACACCGCCGCCAAGGCGGGACTGGTCGCCTTCACCCGCTGCCTGCACAAGGAAATGGCCGAGTGGGGCGGCCGGGCAACGAGCTTCATCCCCGGCGCGGCGCGGACCAACTTCTGCCAGGCCTCAGGAATCCCCGATGACTGGCTCGAGGGATTTCCCGGTCCCGAGGAATTCGCCCGCACGCTCGTCCACTGCATCGATGTCCCCGACAACTGCGTCATCGACGAAGCGATCATTTGGGGAACCCGGCAGGTCAAAGAGATGCTCAATCCCTATTGAACCCGCATCTCCCGGTACCCCGGCGATCCCCCTGGTTCCCAAGCTCCCGCTTGGGAACCTCATCACCGCCCCGGACCGTTAGCCCGCGTCGACTTGCTCGGCAAACTTCCGCGATCGCTCACGGCGCGGTCCGTGAGGACTTTCTCTCCGCCTCGCGGGCCAGCACGCCGAGCACGATCTTCCGCAGGTTCGGTTCCGCCTTGGCCGCCGTGGCGAGAATCTCCTCGATGTTCACCGGCCGGAGGGCGTCGGGCAGACACCGGTCGGTGATGATCGAGAGCCCCAAGACGCGCATCCCGGCGTGGACGGCGACGATCACTTCCGGAACCGTTGACATGCCGACCACGTCGGCGCCGATCGCGCGCAGAAACCGGTATTCCGCCCGCGTCTCCAGGTTCGGGCCCGTCACGGCCACGTAGACGCCCTTGTGGGCGGCGAAATTCTCCTTCCGCGCGATCTCCAGCGCCGCCGCGATCAGCTCGGGATCGTACGGGGCCACCATGTCGGGAAATCGCGGTCCCAGGCTCTCGTCATTGACGCCGATCAGCGGGTTGCCGAGCATCAGGTTGATGTGGTCTTCGATGACGAGGATGTCCCCCTGGTCGTGCTGGGGGTTCATCCCGCCGCAGGCATTCGAAACAACGAGCAGCTCCGCGCCGAGGGCCTTCATGACGCGGACCGGGAAAGTGATCTGCTGGTGCGTGTAGCCCTCATACGCATGGAAACGGCCCTCCATGGCGACCACGCCGAGGCCTTGCAGCTTCCCGCAAACGAGCTGCCCGGTGTGGCTGATCGACGTCGAACGGGGGAAGTGGGGAATCTCCCCATACTCCAGGACTGCTTCCTGCTCAATCTGCCCGGCAACAGTCCCCAAACCCGTCCCCAGGATGATCCCCGCATGCGGGGTCCCCGGCCATCGATCGCGAATCGCCTCGGCGGCCTGCCCAATCCGACTGGCCAGTTCCATCATCTGCGCTTTCTCAGAGATCGTCGTCGTCGCTATCGCTGTCGTCGTCGTCGAAGCCGCCAAAACCATTGGCGTCGTCGTCGTCCAAATCGTCGTCGAAATCGTCGTCGTCGAAGTCGGCAAACCCCTCTTCAGACTCCTCCTCGAAATCGTCGTCGAAATCGTCGTCGAAATCGTCGTCGTCGAAGTCTTCTTCGAAATCGTCGTCGAAATCGTCGTCATCGATCTCCGCGACGCAGGGACCGGCCGGATAGGGCGCCGCGATCCCGTCTCCCGCCGTTCGATCGGGCGGGACAACCCCCAATTCATCCGCAGCCACCAGCATCTCTTCCGTGCCTCCGATACGCCGCATTATGATCGCCGCTGCTACGTTCACCATTGTTGCCATTTTTTTGGAAATCCTTGGCGACTCTGCTACCGCCACGCTCGCCGATTCAGGCCGGCCGGCAGCCAAGGTCAGTGGATGGCCGAACGCGACCAGAAAACGGTCGGCATACATCCCGCCAAACTTCGAATGGAGCCAATTCAACGTTGTTACTTGACGCCCGTCGTTTTGTCAACGGAAGACCAAGAGAATCGCGAGGATTCAGCGCCCGGAATCTGGCGATTCCGCAATTGGCGAGCTGATCGGGGCCTCGGCATGCCAGGGGCCCTCCCCCGCCGCCGCGCCGCGGCCCTTCCGCCAGCAGGCACGAAAAAAGGAGCAGGGTCATTTGGCAGAATGGCCCTGCTCCGAACACGGGGGGTGAGAAAGCCTTGATTGGTGGGCCGCCGCCGGGCAGCCGCCGGTAGCTGGCTCTGAGACAACCGTAGGTCGCCAGTTGCACCTGTCAAATCACAAACGGCAAATTCACCAGCTTGGGGGGGCCCGCAATTCCAGGACGAGTATTTCCTCGTTCCCAATTTCCCCTCGTTCCCAAGCTCCAGCTTGGGAACGCTCGCCTCGCGCCCGACCTGGTTCCCAAACGAAAGCCTGAGAACCAGGGGCATCCACCATGCAGGGGGTGCCTGCATTCGCAAAAAGTTGTCGCTCAGGCCCGGCGAAGTACGCATGCCCCTTGCGCTGGCCGCGAGGCAAATGCCGCCGCTTCGATCCCCGTCTTCTCGCCGTATTGCCGGCAGAGGGCCTCCCGGACGGCCTCCGCCTTGCGGCTTTCGACGAGGCTCACCGTGCAGCCGCCGAAACCGCCCCCCGTCATCCGGCAACCGATCACGCCACCCGCAACGCCGATTGAGCGAGCGATCTCGACGAGCAGGTCGAGCTCCTCGCAACTGACTTCGTAATCGTCGCGGAGCGATGCGTGGCTGGCGTACATCAAGCGGCCGACCGTCTGCCAATCGCGGCCCTTGAGCGCCTCGGCGGCGTGGAGCGTCCGGTTGATCTCGCTGATCACGTGCCGCGCGCGGCGGTAGTGCTCCTCGGAGAGCCGCTCCCGCGCTGCGTCGAGCCCTTCCAGCGTGGCGTCGCGGAGCGCGGCTACGCCGAGAATCCGCGCCGCCTCTTCGCAGGCCGCGCGGCGCTGCGGATATTCGCTGCCGGTCAATTCGTGTTTCACGTTGCTGTTGACGATCAACACAGTCACCGACGGATCGTCGAGCGCGACCATCTCCGCCCGCTGCGCACGGCAATCCAGCAGCATCGCGCGGTCTGGCTCCCCGAGCACCGAGATGAACTGGTCCATGATTCCGCAGGGCATGCGGGCATACTCGTGTTCGGCTTTCTGGCAGAGCAGCGCTTTGGCGATCGGATCGAGTGTCCGGCCGGCGAGTGCCTCGACAAGCGTCGCCACGGCGACTTCCAGCGCGGCACTGCTCGACAGGCCGCCGCCGAGCGGGACATCGCTGTGGATCACGGCCTCGAACGGCCCGGGTTTCAGTCCAGCCTCCCGGCAGCCCGCCACGACACCCTGGACATAGCTCGACCAGTGGACCTCGCCCGGCCGGATCTCGCCGTCGACGGCAATCGTCGCGGGGGCCTTCTCCGCCGAGCTGATCAGCCGGGCGCGGCCGTCCAGCGCGCTGCCGGCGGCCCGATCCGCGGCGATCACCACCCGCCGCTCGATGGCCATCGGCAGGACGAAGCCGTCGTTGTAGTCGGTGTGTTCGCCGATCAGGTTGACCCGTCCCGGGGCGGCGACCACCCAACGAGGGCTCCTGCCCATCTGCTCCTCGAACAGTCCCACCGCCTCTTCCGCCAAACGATCCGCCGCGCGCTGTGTATTCATCGTTTCCCCATTTCGGGCAAAAGACCGGAAAGCAAACCTTCTTGCGACCCCGCAAACCCGACTGCCCGCGGTCGCCGGGGCAATCCCGCCGTTGATTCTACATGCGTCCGGGCATCCGTCCTATCCGCTCCGGCGGCGCGCACGACGGAGGTCCGCAATTCCGGCCATCCCGCGGCCCGCCGATCGGCTCAATTGCGGAGCCGGCCAGTTCGCGACTCGTCCTCGCCGGCTTGCTTGCCGTTCCGCGGCCAACTATACTCTCACCACGTTGGCTGCCCGAATCGTCCGCCGGGCTTCACATTATCGCGGCATCAAGAGCAGGAAAGCGGCGCTCGGATGTTTTTATCGCCGATCGACTGGATGATCATCGCCGGGTATCTCGTCGTCTG
>JAAYCB010000007.1 GCA_012744395.1 Pirellulaceae bacterium | reverse complement strand
GCCCCGGCGCGCGTCGTCGTGTACTTGAAAACGCCCAGGCGGAAGTCGCGCGGGTAGGGATCGAAGGTCGTCGCCAGGGCCCCGGCGCCGTCGCCGCTGATCCCATGGCAGACCGCGCACTGCTGGCGATAGCCCCCGTGTTGGGCGCCGTCCGCCCGGCCTTCGACGGGCCCGGCGGCAACGGCAATCCGTTCGGCGTCCAACCCCAGCCCTGGCGGCACGCGGGGCACGTCGGGCGTGCCGAAAAACTCCTCCATCGTCTCCCCAATCGCTTCGCGCTCCGCCGCCGACACTTCCGCCGGGTCATAACCGTCGAGGTTGATGCGGAAGCCGGGCGAATCGGATTGGCCGCACCCGGAAACCAGAACCGCGGCGGAAAACATGACCGCCCAGGCAATCCCGGCGGGCGGGAGAGCCGGGCGAGCGGCGGCGTCAGGGCCTGTTGCGGATTCTGAAGACAACACGGAGGATGAGCCGAACACCGGTCCTGGATCACTTCTTGGCAAATAGTGCGGGGGGCAGCTTGATCGTGCCGAGATCGTTCAAGCCGGCGCGGATCGCCACGGTCAATCGCCCGCCAGGCCAGGCCCGGGTCTCAAGGAAATCCGTCCGCTCGTGCCAGAACTGGAATTCCAGCTCGCCCACCGGCAGTCTCCGGATTGTGAACGAACCGTCGCCGCCGGTGATCGCCACGTAGGGATGGTCGACCGGAAGAATGTAAGCGCTCTCCCACGGATGGTAGTTGCAGGCGATCGGGACCGGCTTGCGCTGCGGGCGGTTGAACCTCCAGGTTGCATCCGCGTCGACCGGGATCACGATGTTCGCCGGCTGGTCGAGGTTGGGCGAGAACGCCACGTTCTGCGCGACCGGATCGGAGTTCTTGATGTAAAACTCCTGCCGGCTGTTCCAGATTTTCATGCAGTGGGGAATGAAAATGCAGTCGCGATTATCGAGCAAGACCTGCTTTTCCACGGTCTTCTGCAATTCCGGCGAGATCGCCCGGACCTTGGAGCGGAGGTATACGTAGACGTTTGCCAGTCCGCCGTCCGCGTCGACCATCAACGACTCGTCGCGGATGTCGAACTTGCCGCAGCAGTCGAGATCCTTGTCGACCACGAGTCTCTCGCGTTCCGGAGCAGCGCCATCGTAGATCAGCCGGCCAGTCAGGTCTCCCCAGGAATCGTCCGCGGCCAAGGCCCGGCAGGGCGCATTCGCCGCCGCGGTCCAAACACCCGCGGCCGCGACCGTCTGCGATAGAAACCGGCGGCGGTGGACCTTGTTGGACATAAATCGGACCCTTTCGTGCATCGATCCCCAAACGCCCCGACCCCCTGCCGCAACCGCGCGGGTCCGCCGGTCGTCTCGGGATCGGCGGATGGACTGTTAAGTATAGGAGAGGTCGGCCGAGAAATCCAATTGCCGCTCCGACTGTCCGTGACGATCGCCGTCTCGGCGCCGTGGCAATCCCTGATCGATCACTTGGCCCCAGGCGCGGCGCGCGTTGGTCGTGTCCCTCTCCTGCTGGTCACGCTCGGCCTTGACGCGTTTTGCCTGCCGCTCGCAGACTGCAACGGGCCTGAAGGCACCAGATGCGCCAACGCCGGTCTGCGCTGACGTGGCCGGCTCACGGATTGCAGCGGTCCTGAAGGCCCGTTCTACGGACTGGCCTTTTCCATCAGCGTTCGGATCGGCGCCCGGCTCTGCAAGTAGGCGTCGTAATGGAGCAGCAGATCGGCCACCGCCTCGAGTTGGTCGCGGCTTGTGGCCGGCATCAGGTCTTGGCCGAGCGGCGCGCCGTTTGGCGGGAAATTCACCGGCATCCCCGTGTAGGGCAAGATCGACCGCGGATCGGCCAGCCAGCGGCGGAGATACTCCGGCCGGATGCGGCGCCCCACCTGCGCCAGATCGGGAGCGAGAATCGTCTGCGTCTCCCCCCCCGGACTGTAATCGCCGATGCGGTGGCATTTCGCACAGAACGTCGTCCGGTCAACGACGATCCGCATCGCCTGCTCCCAGGAAGAAATCCGCGCCGCATCGCTGCCGTCCCGCGGGAGGCTCTCCGGCCCGGCGGCGTACGGGAAATCCACCCCGCCGGCGGACGCGAAGTAGTCAACCAGTGCGGCCGCCTCGTCGGGCGAAAGCGGAAAGCGGGGCATCCGCATGGTCAACGAGGGCCGGATCGCCGCCGGCGACAGCAAGTAGTTGTAGAGCCAGCCGGGCTGGGCTCGCCGGCCCTCGCCGACCAGGGGCGGCGGGACCCGGCCCCAGGCCTCCATCCAGGCGGCGCCCGCCTCGGCCGCCACGCGCGGATAGAGCAGCCGCGCAAACGCGCCGCCCCAGCCCGCGTGCCGCGCCGTGATCTGCGGCGCGGAGATCGGCACCTGGGCGCCGCTGACCGGCCAGACCTCCCCATTGATCAGCGCCGGCTCCCAGAGGCTGAAAATATAGAGCGGATTGCCCTCGTCGTCCTCGTCCACGATCAACGCGCCCGACCGGTCGACGCGCCCCTCGCCCACAACCTCCGCATGGCCCCAGCCGCGGCGATCCCGCCGCAGCGAGCGAGCGATTTCGTCCTCCGTGAAGGTTGGCTGCAGGAAATCGTCCGCCGCGGCGGCGGCCGCGCCGTACCACGACGACGGGTCATAGGAAAAGCTCCAATGCTCCATCCGCAACGCGTGGCACTCGGCGCAGCCATACCGGTCGAGCACCTTGCAGCCTTCGATCAGGGCGCTGCCGCGGCGGTCCGGCGCGTGCACGTAGCGCGGCGCGGGCGGGTCGGCAACCAGCCCGAGCAGGAACGTCACAATCGCCTCGCGCTGGTCGGCAGAAAACGAGAACTGGCCCATCGTGAGCTGCTCGTTGAACGCTTTCTGCTCCGCCACCTTGTAGTCGAAGCTGCGGGGGGCGCGGAGTTTCTGCCAGGCGAAGCCTTCGCGGCGCCTGCCCGAGATCGCCGCCAGATAAAAACCGCGATCCGCCGCCGACCCGTCGGATGGCCGCCGCGGCGGATGTTTTTCCAGGAATCGTTCCACCTGCTCGAATCCCAGCAGCGATTCCCGCTTCCGGCCCCAATCGGCCAGCGCCGGTCCGATCGACTGGGCGTCTTCAAAGCCGGGGATGTCGTGGCAGCCGGCACACCCGCGTTTGCGGATCGTCCGCCGCCCCACGTAGCGGAGCTTCGCCTCGACGCCGGTCGGCACGGCCAATTCCACGGCGTCGCCGAGGTCGCCGCCGTGCGCAGCGGCGACGCCGCCGGCCAGCAGCGAGTCGGCCTCTTTGTCCGTGAACTGTCTGGCCAGGTGGCTCCGCGCCAGGGCGTCCAGGTCGGCCGTGACGAGCGGCGGCGGAG
>JAAYCB010000082.1 GCA_012744395.1 Pirellulaceae bacterium | reverse complement strand
AGCCTGCTTCGCGATCAAGGCGTCACGCTGGCGGAGTTGTTCTTCGAGTTCATCAATCGTCATGCCGAAAATCTAAACGATTCGCGGATCACGACAAAGATCAGTTTTCAAAATGGACAGATACGCTTCGTACTCCCGATCGTTCTTGATTACTTTGGCAACCATCAGATCGTCTCCGCGTCAACCGCATCGTACTTTTCGTGTGTCCCGAGAAACCGAATGGTCATGACCTGGTGCGGGTAATTGATCTTGACCACCAGCCGGTACTTGTTTCCGCAAATGTTGAAAACCACGCGACTGCCTTGCAGAATGCTCGCGGTTCCGTTCGACAGCAAGATCCTTCCCCCCTCGTTGCAGGGAGGAGTAGATGCCTCGCAGGCAACGGAATTGGTGACGTGACTGGCCTCCGGCCTTGCGGACACCACCGATCGTCGCGAACCTGGAGCAAACCGATCCGTTCCACGTTTCGAAGACAGACTCCGAAAGGGAGCCTTCCAGGTCAGCCCGAGGCGCGAGCGTGGCGGTCCCGGTCACTTGAAGTCGCGTTTGTCGATGCCGTATTGCTTGAGCTTGCGGAGCAATGTCCGGCGGCTCAGGCCGGCGATGTCGGCCGCGGGCTGAATTCGCCCGGCAGTGGCGCGAAGGACCGCCGTGAGGTATCGCGCTTCGATCTCCCGGGTGAGCGGCTCGAGATGCTCGGCGAGCGGCTTGCCGGTGTCGATCCGCAGGGGCAGCGGTTGACCGGTGGACGGTCGCGGCAGCGGAGCGGCGGTCTCGGGGGCTTCGTCCTCGATTTCCATGCACTTGGCGAAGTCCTTGGCGGCCAACCGCCGGCGGCGGACGGAGAGGAGAATTCGTTCGGCGAAATTCTCCAACTGGCGGACGTTGCCGGGCCAGTCGTAGGCGGTGGCCGCGTCCAGAAACTCCTCCGAGAGTTGGGGTGGGGGGATCTGATAGTGGTTGGCGAGTTTGCGGAGGAAGTGGCCGAGGAGAAACACGATGTCTTCCCGCCGATCGCGGAGCGGCGGAATCGTCAGGCGAATCACGTCGAGCCGGTAGAACAGGTCCTCGCGGAACTCGTCGTTCTCCACGGCCTGTTCGAGCGAGGCGTTGGTGGCGGCGATCACGCGGACATCGACGGGGATTTCGTCCTGCCCGCCCACCGGGCGAACGCTTCTTTCCTGGAGCATCCGCAGCAGGCTCATCTGCGACTGGGGGGGCATGTCGCCGATCTCGTCCAAGAGGAGTGTCCCCCCCTCGGCATGCCGGACCAGGCCGGTTTTCGCCCGGGTCGCGCCCGTGAACGAACCCTGCTCGTGCCCGAAAAGCTCTGAATCGAACAATTCCGGCGAAATACTGCTGCAATTGGCGGATACGAACCGCCCGGTTCGGCCGGACCTGCGATGGATGGCACGGGCGATCAGCTCCTTGCCGGTTCCGGTCTCCCCGACGATCAGAACCGTGGCGTCGGAAGCGGCAATCCGGTCGCACAGTTCGAACAGGTCCCACATCGCCGGATTGCGGCTCCAGAGCGACTCGAAGCGGGAGTTTTTCGCCGGGGCGGCGGCGGACGCATCGATCCTCGGCAGGAACTGCTGATTGGCGAGAATCGCGGCGGCGGTCTCGACGACCGCGTTCACACCCGACGCGACGACCACGTCCTTGGCGCCGGCGTGAAACAGATCGCGGACCAGCTCGCCGGATCCGTGGGCCGCCCAGACGACGACGTCCAGCAGGGGCAGCGTCTTGGCCAGGCTGGCCGCGACGGCAACGGATTGCGCGTCGGCGGCTTCCGCCGCGGCTACGACCGCCAGCCGCGGCAATCGCCCGGCGTGGTGAAGCTGCTCGAGATTCACCGCTTTCGCGTGGAAGGGGCGGCAGCCGGCCTGCCGAAGGGCATTTCGCAGCTCGGGTGAACCGCGGAATAGGGCCACGAGGGGTTCGTCAGGCATCTGCGTCTCGATCGGGAAGGCGTAGAATGGGAAGGCACCGTCCCATCATAGCAAATCCTATGAAATGGGACATGGGTGGCCCATCAATTTGCGACACAAGTGGCCCACCGGGGGCGTGGAAGGCACCGGGCCCCGCGGAGAGACCGTTTGGCACGTGATTCGCACCTTGTCGCCCTATCCAGTTCACGGAGCCTGCGGATGTCGACGTTTGTTGTCACGAAAAAACGCCAGGCCGGCGGCAGCCAGCCATCGCCCGACGCGTCTCCCCCGGTGCGGGGCGAGCCGATCCCGGCGATTTTCACCGATCTCCGCGCGGCGGGCGGCTATCTGCGGAACCTGGGCGGCGAGTACGAAATCGCCCGCCTCAGCGCAATGCAGCTGCTCCAATGGATGATCCGGGTGTATGAGCAAGGGGTCCACTACCTGGAGGTGAACCCGAGCCGCCTGGCGCGGTTCGGGGGCGATCCATCGGGGCGGCTGGCGATCGAGAAGCAGCTTGCCCATTTTGCCGAACTGCTGACGCGCGATGTCGTAGCCTGCGCGGAATCGGCCCGGCAGGCGCGGCAGCAGCCCGGGTGAACGCCGCCGGCATCCGCGACACCGTTCGCGGGAGAACAAGTCACCCTTGACGGACAGGTTACGATTAAAGACACGAGCAGCACGATTAAAGACACGAGCAGCACGGTTAAAGACACGAGCAGCACGGTTAAAGACACGAGCAGCACGGTTAAAGACACGAGTATGAACCAGCGCAGTCAGCAGGCGGAAGGAAGCTCTCAAGGGATCATGCAAGCGCCCCCGAACGGCAATCGCTATACGGGCAACAGCGACATGGGGACGGGCAGGATCGCGCCGACCAGGCGGCGCAGCGCCAGGCACCGCGGCGAGACCCTGCCGGTCGCGCCCGATATCGCTCAATTGAAGCGTTTCTGCTATTACCTGGGCGCGTTGGATTCCCATTTCTTTCTGGCCGACCAGATCCAGGCGCACCTGGCGCACTTTCTCGAGACGGAGGGGGACGCCAGCGGTCCGGCCGCGGGTCTGCTCCGGCGGCTGTTTCGCGGGTGCCAGGAGATCATTCAAGAGGCGGACTACACGTACTTCCTGCTCCGGCCCCGCGCCGGCGCCAAGCTGATCATGCGGCTGCATCCCGAGCAGGACGCCTTGGAGGAGGTCTCCCGCGAGCAGTACCTCCAGGTGAAAGACACCTTGGTGCAGGGGCCGGAAGTCGCGTCGCTGCGCGGACTTGCGATCGACTTCCGGCCGTTTTTCGCCGGTTTTCCGCGGGTCGCGCTGGCCAAGGAGATGGGCGAAGGGATGTCCTTCCTCAACCGCCATCTCTCCGGCCAGATGTACCGCAATCCCGAGGTCTTCCGCAAGGCCCTGCTGCAATTCCTCCAGGATTGCCAACTCAACGGCCGGAGCATTCTTGTCGCCAGCCACGTGGACGGCCCGGAAGCCCTCGCCGGAGGCGTCGAGGTGATCGAGACCGCCTTCGCCGATCGGCCCGCCGAGACGCCGTATGCCGAGGTTGCGCACGAGCTGCTGCTGGAGGGTTTTGAGGCGGGCTGGGGGCGCGATGTCGGCTCGATTCGCGAGAATCTTTCGCTCCTCGGCCAGGTGCTGGATTCCTCGGACCCCGGGCGTTTCGAGCGGTTCCTGGGGCGCCTCCCGCTGGTTCGGAGCGTGCTGATGGTGTCTCCCCATGGGTGGTTCGCCCAGGACGGCGTCCTCGGGCGGCCCGACACGGGCGGGCAGGTCACCTATGTGCTCGATCAGACCCGGGCGATGGAAAAACGCCTGATCGCGCTGTTCCACGAGTGCGGGATCGACGCTGCGCCGCGGATTGTCGTGCTGACGCGGCTGATCCCCAACGCCGACGGCACGACCTGCGGCGTGCCGCGCGAGAAGATCCATGGCACGGAGGACTGCTGGATCGTCCGCGTGCCGTTTCGCGATCGCAGCGGCGAGGTCATCCCCGACTGGATCTCCCGGTTCCAGATCTGGCCCTACCTGGAGTCGTTCGCCGACGAGGCGCGGCACACGGCGGTTACGGAACTGATGGGCCGGCCCGACCTGATCATCGGCCACTATTCCGACGGCAACCTCGTGGCGCACCGCCTGGCGGAGGACCTCGAGACAACCCACTGCGCGGCGGTGCATGCCCTGGAGAAGACGAAATACCTGCTCAGCGACATGCATTGGGCCGACATGGAGAACGACTATCACTTCTCGCTCCAATTCACCGCCGACATGATCGCCTACAATTCCGCCGACTACATCATTTCCAGCTCGTACCGCGAGATTGGCGGCACGGACCAGGACATGGGGATGTTCGAGGCGTACGAGACGTTCTCCATGCCGGGGCTGTACCGCGTGATCTCCGGGTTGGATGCGAAGCTCGCCCGCCACAACATCGTGCCGCCGGGGGCGAACGAGGAGTATTTCTTCCCCTATTGCGAACGTTCCCGGCGCGTGGCGGCGATGGGCGACCGGCTCGCCCGGCAGTTCCTCTCCGCCGAGCCGGGCGAGCAGGCGGTCGGCGCGCTGGACAATCCCGACCTGCCGGCGGTGTTCGCCATGGCGCGCATGGACCGGATCAAGAACCTTGGCGGGCTGGCGGAGATTTTCGGGAAGCACGCGAGCCTGCGCCAGGCGGCGAACCTGTTCATCATCTCCTCGATCACGGACCCCCGGCAATCGAGGGACCAGGAGGAGATCGCCGAAATCCACCGGATGCACGAGCTGCTCGACGCCTACGGGCTGCACGGGCACGTCCGCTGGTGCGCCGCGCGGCTGAACAAGGTGGAGACGGGGGAGATCTATCGCGTCATCGCCGACCGGGGCGGCGTGTTCGCGCAGCCGGCCTTCATGGAGACCTTCGGCTTGACGGTTGTCGAGGCCATGGCCTGCGGGCTGCCGGTCGTGGTGACCTGTTTCGGCGGGCCTGCGGAGATCGTGATTGACGGGCAGTCCGGCGCCGTCTGCGACCCCAACAATCACGCCGCCTTCGGCGACGCCCTGGCGGGCGTCGTCGTCGATCGGGCGTCCTGGAACGCCTTCAGCCAGGAGGGAGTGAAGCGGGTCGGCGAGGCCTTCACCTGGGCCAGGCACGCGGAACGCATTCTCCAGTTGTCCAACGTCTACTCCTACTGGAACTATCTCGACGTGATGAACCGGCCCGCCTTGGATCGGTATATCGAGACGCTGTATCACGCGGTCTACCGGCCCCGATTGTGGGGCGTTGACCCGATTGTGGGGCGTTGAAAGGGAGCCAGGATGTATATCCAGATGATTAGTGTCCACGGACTGGTGCGTGGCAAGCAGATCGAGATGGGGCGGGATGCCGACACGGGCGGCCAGGTCCGCTACGTCATCGAGCTTGCCAAGGCGCTGAGCGAGTGCGACCAGGTCGAGCAGGTGGACCTGTTCACGCGGCGGCTGCGCGACAAACGGGTCTCCGCGGACTATGCCCGCCAGATCGAGCCGCTGGGCCCCAAGGCGCGGCTCGTGCGGCTGTCTTGCGGCGGAGGCCGCTATGTCCGCAAGGAGCGGCTCTGGCCGTATCTCGACGAGTTCGTCGACGCGATCGTCGCCTTCACCCGCCGCGAGAAACGGATTCCGACCGTGGTCCACGGCCACTACGCCGACGCGGGCTACGTGGCGAGCGAGGTTGCGGGCGTGTTCGATGTGCCCTTCGTGTTCACGGGGCATTCCCTAGGCAAGCCGAAACTGGAGTATCTGCTCAAGGAGGGCTGGTCGCACGACGAGGCGAACCGCGAGCTGGCGATCGATCACCGCATCGCCACCGAGCAGTCCTGCCTCGCCCTGGCCGACCTCGTGATCACCAGCACGCGGCACGAGCGAGACAACCAGTACCGCGAATACTACCGCGACGAGAACCTCCGTTTTGAAGTGATTCCCCCGGGAACCGACCTGGAGCGGTTCTTCGCGTACTACGAATACGAGATGCCGAATTCCGACGTCGCCGAGGAATTCAAGCAGGCTCGGGTGCGGATGCAGCATGACCTGGGCCGCTTCCATTTCGTCCAGGAAAAGCCGCTGATCCTCTCGCTCTGCCGCCCCGACCGCCGCAAGAACATCGGCGCTTTAATCGACGCCTACGGGCAGAGCAAGGAGCTTCAGGCCCTGGCGAACCTGGCGATCTTCGCGGGGATTCGCACGGACATCGAGAAGATGGCAGACAACGAGCGGCAGGTTCTTACCGACATGCTCCTGGCGATGGACCGCTACGACCTGTATGGGAAGCTGGCGATCCCCAAGACGCACTCGTCGGAGACCGACGTGCCCGAGCTGTACCGGATCGCGGCGGAGAAGCGCGGCGTCTTCGTCAACTCGGCGTTTATCGAGCTGTTCGGGCTGACCGCCATCGAGGCCTCGGCCACCGGCCTGCCGTTCGTGGCCACGCACGACGGTGGCCCCCAGGACATCGTCGAGAATTGCGATAGCGGCCTGCTCGTCGACGTCACGGATCGCCGACAACTGACCGGCGGGATCCTCAAGCTGCTGACGGACAACAAGCTCTGGGAGGAGAAATCGGTCAATGGCATCAATCGCGTCCGCGAGTGCTATAGCTGGCGGTCGCATTGCAGGAGATACCTGGAGTGCCTCGAGGACGTGATCCGCAAGCCGGCCAAGGTGGCGCCGCGCGGCGGCATCGGGGGGTTCGCCCGCCGCTTGGCGCAGCTCGAAGGGATGCTGATCTCCGACATCGACAATACGCTGTTGGGCGACGACGAGGCGCTGGCAAGGCTGGTCGCTCTGCTTGAGGAACACGGCGAGCGATTCGGCTTCGGCGTGGCCACCGGGCGGAGCATCGACCTGGCGATGGAGGTCCTCCGCGAGGCGGGCATCGAGCAGATCGACGTCGTCGTGGCGTCCGTCGGCGCCGAAGTCTACTATGGCCCCGAATGCATTCCCGACAAGGGCTGGGCAAGCCATCTCCGCGCCAAGTGGCGTCCCGACCGCGTGCATCAAGCGCTCGATTCCCTCCCATTCCTCTGCCTCCAGACCGGGGATCACGCCCAGCGCGAATTCAAGATCAGCTACAACCTCGACGAGGCGGTCGACCCCGCCGAGGCGCTGCCGATCATCCACGACGCGCTGACGAAGGCCAAGGCGGCGTACAACCTGGTCTTCTCTCATGGGACGTTCGTCGACATCCTCGCGCCGCGAGCGTCCAAGGGGAAGGCGATCCGCCACCTCTCGGACAAGTGGAACATCCCCCTGAAGCGGATCGCCACCGCCGGCGACTCCGGCAACGACCGGGACATGCTCATGGGGCGGACGGCGGGGATCGTCGTCGCCAACCATTCCACTGAGCTTGATTCTCTCCAGAATACGAGGGCGAACCTGGTCTACTTTGCCAGGTCGGCCCATGCCGCGGGGATCCTGGAAGGGCTCCGGCATTATGGCTTCCTGACGGACGGCGCGGCGTTTGCCGTCAAGGAGGAGGAAGCTGCCGTCGGGGTCTCGTGAATTGCCCCGGCGGTGGGGCGGCGACCCTGGCAACGCGGCCTCGGCAGCGCCTGGCTCAGCACGACCACGTGAAGCTGATCGGCTCGGGCTACACGCTGCGGGCCAAGTTCTTCGAGCGGGTCGTGGTGGATACGGGCGAGGGGGAAGACCTGGCGCGAATCTGGGACACACCGTCGGAAGACCACCTCTTTTTCCAGCCCGGCCAGTTTCAATTCATCAGCCTGGTCGGCTGGGACGTCCGCGCCGCGGGAATCGAAAGCGCGATCTTCCGATCGACGCTTGGGGGCACCGACAAGGCGATACTCCAGGACTCGCCCGGCGACGATCTATTCTTCGCTCGGCCTCACAAATCGATCTGGTCGGGGCCGGGCTTCGATCTGACGGTCCGCGGAGCGTCGTTCATCGAGGTCTACTCCACGGACGGCGGCTACGATCGCGCCAAGCTGCACGGCAACCAGGCCAGCAACCAGTTCGAGACGCTCGGGCGGAATGCCGGCCTGAGCCAGACCGGCGGAACGTTCACCCCCCTCTATGCCGTGCACGCCTTCGACTGGGTCAAGGCCTACGCGCACGGGGGCGAGCAGGACGTCTGCGCCCTGGCCCCCGAGGCCGCGTTCGAGACGGTCCTCGACGGCGAGTGGGCCGAGGCTTCCCAAGAAAAGCTAACCGAACGCCTTCTCCAGGACGGCGGTGGTTTTTTCTAGTCCCAGCCGGGCGTTGGTCAGCGCGTCGTACTGCTCCCAGTAGGTCTTGTTGAAGAGTTCCAGGGAGAGGACGCCGCGGAAGCCCGTCTCGTGAAGGGCTCGAAGCACGTCGGCCAGCGGACAGACTCCGTCGCCCGGATAAACGCGGTGCGAGTCGTTGATCTGGTCGACCGGCGGGTCGGCGGGGTAGTCGTTGATGTGGAAATTGACCATCGCCGCGCCGTTGAGGAGCCGCAGGCCCTCGAAGGGGCTTCCGCCCTTATACATGTGGTAGGCGTCGAGCAGCAGGCAGGCTTTCGGGTGGCCGGTCTGCATGGCCACGAGGGCCGCCTCGCCGGCCCTGCCGAGCGTTTCCGCTCCGCCCCAGATCTCCAACTGGGGGATGACGCCGATCGACGCGCCGATTTCGAGAATCTCGCGGTAGCGGCGGGCGACGTCCAGCAGGTCGATCCCCGGCGTGCGGTGGATTCCAGCCGGCGCGGCGGCGATGTGGCGGCCGCCGAGTTCGGCCAGCATCCCCATCGCGTGTTTCATCTGCTCGATGCCCCTGGCGCGCGCGGCCCGCTCGGCAACCGCCCACGGGGAGAAGTCGATCGCGCTGGAGACCAGCAGTCCCGCGTCGTCGATCCGCTTGCGAAGGTCCTTCAGCGAGCCGCCCCCGTCGACGTATTTCTTCAGGTCGCCCGTCCAGGGCTCGATCGCCCGGTAGCCGGCCTTGGCCGCCACGTCGACCTGTTCGGGCGCCGAGAGATGATGCCCGAGGATCGTGCCGGTGTTCAGCCCGAGGATGAACCTCTGCGAGGGGGCGGTCGCAGCCGGAGCCCCGGCCGGCGCGCCGGCAGCGAGGATCGTGGCCCCGGCCAAGGCGCCGGTGGCGGCGACGAAATCGCGTCGCGAGAGTCGGTCGGTCATCGTCTTGCCTGACTTGGGGGGCGGTCTATTCCGGGTCGATCGGCCCCGGCAGCGGCGCTTCGGCCCGGGGCAACTGCGGGCGCTGGTCGGCGGCATCGGCGGCCTCTTGCTTGTGGGGCGCCCGGGTGGGCTCCTGGTCGGCGGCCGCCGGCTCGCGGGCGGTGGTGGTCTGTCGATCGGCAAGCGGCTCAGCGCAGGAGTCAACCGGCACCA
Organism: Pirellulaceae bacterium; assembly: GCA_012744395.1. Lineage (GTDB taxonomy): Bacteria > Planctomycetota > Planctomycetia > Pirellulales > Thermoguttaceae > JAAYCB01. The sequence continues at coordinate 11,451 of JAAYCB010000082.1, read as the reverse complement.
TGCAGGTGCCCAGCGGAATCCGGCAGCAGACGGTTCGCGGCACCCTGCACGTGTAGGTCACCGGCACCCGCTTCTCAACGCACCGCGGTCGGCGGACCGTCTGCTCGTAGGCCACCATCCGGCAGGTGCGGACCGGCACCTGCTCGACCCGTTCTTCATAGACCGTCTTGTAGGTGGTCACGGGCACCTGGCGGACAACCTCTTCGTCGACCCAGCGGCAGACGCGGACGGGCACCTGCCGTTCCACCCGCTCGCAGACCGGCTTGCGGACCGTGTACGGCACCTTGCGAACGATCTCTTCCTGGACCATCCGGCAGACCTGGTAGGGCTCCGTGCGGCAGACCTGCTCGGGCTCGTAGCGGCAGACTTCGACCGGCACCTGGCGGGTGACCACCTGGGGCACGAGCGTGGTCACGGGCACCTGCTGGGCGACGATGTTCGGGCGCCATATCTTCTGCACCTCGTAGGTTCCGCGCTGCGCCTGGTGCCAGTAGAGGCCGGCGGGCTGGTTGACCTGCGTGCCCGTGATCGGGTCCCAGCGGGTTTCCGGCGACGACCATTGCAGGCGGTTGCGGGGGAGCCCCGGTTTGAGCACGACCTGGTCCTGGTAGCAGCCGCGGTCCACATATTCCGTCTTGCAGGTGGTCACCGGCTGGTAGGTGGTCTGGTTCTCCGTGCGATAGACCGTCTCGCGGACCGGCTTCATCACGGTCTGGCAGACCTGGCGTTCGGCCGTTTCCCAGACCGGCTTGTTGACCACCACGCGCTCCTCCCGCTCAGCCGTTTCTTCGACGTATCGGGTGCGGGTGTAGCTGGCGTCGCGCATGACGGTCTCCCAGACCGGCTTGCGGACCGTGTAGCGCTCCTCGCGCGTCGACGTCTCCTGGACCGGCCTGGCGACGCGGTAGCGCCGCTCTTGGGTCCTGGTTTCCCACTCCGGCCGGTAGCTGGTGACCTTCTGCTCCTCGTAGACCGTTTCGTATTCGACGCGGTAGGCGGTGACTTGCCGCTCGTCGTAGACGGTCTGGTACACGATGCGGTAGGTCTGACCGTCGCAATTCAGGCAGGCGCCGCCTGGATAGGCAATCTGGCCGCTGGCGGGGATGGTCAGACACATCCCCAGGGCCGCGGACAAGGAAAACACTCGGTAATTCATATCACGTCCACCCTGAAGCAAACGAGCCTCGCGGCGAGCGCCGGTCGGGTGCATGCTAGCACTGCGCGCAGCCGCCCGCCGCAGACGGGGAATATTCTCATACCATGAGTTTGTCTAAAAATCGCCCGGACGGCAAACGTTAAGGTTTAACATTCCGCCGTCCACTGGTTGTTAATTCTACGCTGCCAAGCAGTTAGAGTTTATGAAAATTCTTGGAGAATTTTTTCCCCTGCGCCGACACCTGCCGCACCGTGTTCTGCCTAATGGCTTTGGGGGCCGCAAGTTCCGCCGACAGGCGGCACAATCGCTACAACCGGAAGAGCCGGCGGCGGCACGCCGGCGTGGAAGAGATTCCGCTTTCACCTGATCCGGGCAAGGACGAATTCCAGTGCCGCCTTGCCATCCTCGTAGCTGGTCGCGTGGCCCCCTTCGGGCCGGTGGATCAGGAGCACGTTCGGCTGGAGCTTGTTGAGCACGGCCGCCAGCCGGATCACGCTGTCCGGCGGCACCGAGTGGTCTTTTCCTCCGCTAGTCAAGGCGATCGGCATCGTCAGCCGCTCCGGCCAGTATTCTGCGCTGCGGCGCTTGTATTGCAGGGGGATCTCCGCCTTGCCGCCGCCGAACGACTGGCGAATCGCCTCCTGGAAGTTCTCGTACTCCAGGTGGTTGGCCGTGCCGTTCATCGCCACCAGGCCATCGACAAGCCGCGGGTGGATGGCGGCAAACGTCAACGCCGAGGCCCCGCCCATCGAGCCTCCGCAGAGCACCGTCTTGCCGATGCGGTAATCGGCCTTGAGCTTGTCGAGCATCTGGAGCACGTCCGCCTCGGCCTTGGGGCCCATCCAGGAGGTCTTCGCCCGGTAGTCGGGCGCGACGAGGATCATCCGCCGGGCGGCCGCCACGTCCCTCGCCACCCGGCATTCGTCCCGCTCGCTGCGGATATACTGCCAACGGTCCGACCCGTGCCCGTGCAGGACCAGGAGCAGATCGTGGGCGGCGGCCGGATCGAACCGGTCGGGCAGGATGACCGCATAATGCTGGATCGACCCGTCGTCGTCGGCGACGAATTCGGCGTCTTGCGCGGGCTCGGCCGCAGAGGCCGAGCCTGCCGGCCAAGTCAAGGCTGGGCAGGCCAGCACGCACCCGATCATCGCTCGTCGCAAACGGCGCATTTCCGTTTCCTCCCGCGTAAACCTGGTCGACCATCGCCGCTTCTCCCTTATACGTCGCAGACGCTGGGCGGCATAGTGCGGGGCAGGTGAGGAGAAGAACGGAAGGGATTCGCGACAACACGATCCTGGTCTTACGGGTTTTCAGGCCCGTCTTCGTTCGTTCGCAAAGGCCGGATTGCAGTTGACGACCCCTCTAGTAAGGGGGGTTTGTTGTTTCGTCATGGGTGCCAAGCGGGGGAATCCGAGGACGCAAGAGGCGTCGTGCGGGGCGGCTGAAGATGCTTGGCGGGCCTGGAGGAGGCGTCCTGCGAATTGGCCGCGGTAGACTGTATTCGGAAAAGAAGTAGATTGTAGAAACGAGCAAATGACCTATACTTGGGCAAATTGGCATTATTGGGAAAAGATTGCGGGCCAGGGGCCCGTGGGACAATGCACGATGGTCTGATCTGCATCGAAGGCATTCAGGCCCGCACTTCTTCTGATGCCAGCAACTGGACCTTCCGATTTCCGCCGAGACTTGGAGCCACTGGAATGAGACACGTTTCCTACTTCGTTGCATGCTGGGCGCTGCTGGCGATTGCCGCTTCCGGTGCGTGGGGGGCGGATGAGCCAGCCAAAGACAAGGTTGACGCGGCGGCAGCCGAGAAGAAGACCGAACCGGAGAAGAAGGCTGAGGCGGAGAAGAAGGCCGAGCCGGAAAAGAAGGCTGAAGAGGCCAAACCGGCGGAAAAACCGGCGGAAGTGCCCGCCAAGACCGAGACCAAGCCGGCGGAGGCCAAGCCGAAACTTGATACGGTCAAGGCGGAGATGTTCAAGATCGACCTGGTTCTCGACGGGACGTTCGTTGCCCAAACGATGACGCCGGTCGAATTGAAGCCGGAAAGCTGGACGACCTTCAAGGTCGTCAAGGCGGTAGCGCACGGAACGCAGGTCCGCAAGGGCGAGGTCTTGGTGGAATTCGAGTCGGACAAGCTTGAAGAGGCGATTGCGGACCAGGAGACCGCGCGGCAGTTGGCCGCCCTCTCGCTTCAGCAGGCGGAAATCGGCCTGAAACTCCTGGAGGCCACAACTCCGATCGATCTGGCGATGGCCGAGCGGCAGAAGAAGATCGTTCAGGAGGACCTCGCCCGGTTTCTGAAGATCGATTTGGAACTGTCGCAGAAGAGTGCCCAATACAGCCTGAAGTCGGCGGAGGAGACGCTCGAAAACCAGCTTGAAGAACTCAAGCAGCTCGAGAAGATGTACAAGGCCGACGATCTGACCGAGGAGACCGAGGAGATTATCCTCAAACGGCAGCGGAACGCGGTCGATCGAGCGCGTTTCTACCTGGAGTTGGCCAAGAACCGGTTCGATGAAACGACCAACGTCCTCCTGCCCCGCGAGACCGAGACGGTCAAGGTCTCGGCCGAGCTGCTCAAGCTGGCGCTGGAGCGGGTGAAGTCGACCGTGCCGCTCGACCTGGAGCGCGAGAAGATCAACCTCCAGAAGCTGAAGATCGAGCAGAAGCGGGATGCCGAGCGGTTCGCCAAACTCAAGAAGGACCTGAGGCTGATGAAACTCACCGCTCCGGCCGATGGGATCGTCTACTATGGCAAGTGTGTCCGCGGCAAGTGGACCGGCGGCTCGGCGATCGCCGACAAGCTCGAGCCGGGCGCCAGCGCATCGGTCGGCGTGCTGATGACGATCGTCAATCCGCGTCCCGTCGCGATCCGCGCCTCGGTCAACCAGAAGGACCTCCAGTGGCTGAAGGCGGGCCTGGCCGGCACGGTCACGCCGACGGTCGCCCCGGATGCACGGGCGGCCGCTTCGGTCACGCGCGTGGAGAGCATCCCCGGCGTCGATGGAGGCTTCGCCGCGGAGCTGCGCGTGACGCTCAGCGACGAGATGAGCGCGATCATGCCCGGCATGGACTGCAAAGTCAAGCTTGTCCCCTACCTGAAGAAGCGGACGCTGACGATCCCCGCCAAGGCGATGAAGGTCGACGAATTGGACGACACGCGGCACTACGTCCAGTTGGTGCAAGACGGCGGGCGAACCGTGAGACAGGCGGTGACGGTCGGCAAGAAGAGCGGCGAGAAGGTGGAGATTCTTGACGGGCTGGCCGCCGGCGACAAGATCCTCGCCGAATACCCCAAGGACAAGGACTGACACGGTGACGAGAAACATGCCAAGGCCCGGCCGCCTGGCCGTCTGGCTGGCGGTCCTGTTGGCGGCTGGGTTTGCCGGCGCGGCGGGCGAAGACGCCGCCGTCCACCCCTACCCGCTGGCCGCCCAGGGCCCCAAGCCCGAGCCGGTCCCCCCGGTGGAAAACGCGGCCGTCAACGCGGCGATCGACCGTGGGATCGCCTTCCTCGTCAAGCGGCAGAACAGCGACGGCTCCTGGGGCTCCGCCCACAACACGAAGGGCTTGAACATCTACGCGCCGGTGCCCGGCGCCCACCACGCCTTCCGCGCTGCGACCACGTCGCTCTGCATCTCCGCGCTGATCGAGTCGGGCACGCGGGACGCGGCGGCGATTTCGGCGCTGGAGCGCGGCGAGGCCTGGCTGATGGACTCCCTGCCCCGCGTCCGCCGCGCCACCCCCGATGCGATCTACAACTCCTGGGCCCATGCCTACTCGATCCAGGCCCTGGTGCGGATGCACGAGCGAGCGGCCGGCGCTGGCCAGCGCCGGGCGGCAATCGTCTCGCTGATCCAGAGCCAGATCGATCTGCTCGGCCGCTATGAATGCGTCGACGGCGGCTGGTGCTATTACGACTTCGACTACGGGACGAAGCAGCCGGGCGGCTCGTCGATCAGCTTCGTCTCCGCCAGCGTGCTCGTGGCCCTCCACGAGGCCGCCCAGATCGGCCTGGAGATTCCCGAGCGGATTGTCAGCCGGGCCGTGGAATCGATCCGCCGGCAGCGGAATCCCGACTTCAGCTACTGCTACGGCGAGTATCTGAAATACCGGCCCCGCTATGGGATCAACCGCCCCGGAGGGAGCCTGGGCCGCTCGCAGGCCTGCAACCTGGCGATGCGTTTCTGGGGCGACGCGTTGGTGACCGACGAAGTGCTGACCACCTGGCTCGATCGGCTTGTTGCGCGAAACCTGTGGCTCGACGTGGCCCGCAAACGCCCGATTCCCCACGAGTCGTGGTTCCAGGTGGCGGCCTACTTCTTCTACTACGGCCACTACTACGCCGCACTCTGCGTCGACCAGCTCCAGCCGGAAGTCCGGCCGCCCCACCAGGACCACCTGGCCACGATCCTCTTCAGACTACAGGAAAAGGACGGCTCCTGGTGGGATTTTCCCTTCTACGACTACCACCAGCAATACGGCACGGCCCTGGCAATCATGACCCTGACGCGATGCCGGAAGCCGTAGCGCGGCGCGCTCGACCGGAGCACGGCCAATCGCGGCCGGCGGCAGAGGCAGCGCGCGGCCCGCCGGCTGCTGGGGCTGATCCGCGCGGCCGGGGGGGGCAAGCGGAGCGTGCCGGTCTTCGCTGGCATGTCTTCGAGACCCGCGGCGCTGCCAGCGAACGTCCGGCGGGCAAGGCGTCCCCCGCCCGGGAGATCGCGGCAGTTGACATCGCCCGGCATCCACCCGAGACTAACATTCGCTCTGACCGTCGGCCCCTCGAGCCGGAATGTGGCCCGCGCTGTCTGCGGCTCGCATCCAGGGTCGCGAAGAACAACACGATCCGCCCGCCGGCGCGGGGCGGAGGCCGGCATCGCCAGAGCAAGAGTCCCAAGAGCAACCCCCCGCTGCAAAGGAGGTCCTGATGGCATCCGAGAAGTGCAAAACCAGACTGGCGCCGCCAGCGCGTCCGCGGAAGGCGTCTTGGGGACGTTCCTTGGCGGATCGGCTTTCGCCCGGCGTCGTTGTCCTGGCGGCCTTGATGCCTGTCTGCGCGCCGGCCGGAGGCGGCGAACCGGCCCCGGGTGATTCCCGCCAGGTCGACCTGGGCGGCGGCGTGACGCTGGAGCTGGTGTACCTTCCACCCGGCGAGTTCACGATGGGCAGCACGCCGGAGGAGAAGGCATGGGCCGTTGGCCAGGAAGGGGGATGGCGTCCCGGGACGGGCCGCGAAGAACCCGAAGGCGAGCCGCGGCCGGCGCGGATCAAGGACGGTTTCTGGATGGGGCGGACGGAGGTCAGCGTCGGGCAATTCCGGCGTTTCGTCGAAGAGACCGGTTATGTCACCGACGCCGAGAAGCCCGGCGGTTGGACGCAGTGCTTCGACCCGGAGTGGGACGGATATCGCTTCACAACGGGGGTCGTGCATCCATGGAAACGGATGCCGGGAAAGAGCTGGCGCGACCCGAACTGGGCGTTCCCGAACCTGGACAGCTACCCGGTGGTGTGCGTCAGCTGGAATGACGACCGGGCGTTCTGCAAGTGGTTGTCGGACCGGGAACGCGCGGCGGGCCGGCTGCCGGAGGGTCTGGAATACCGCCTGCCCATGGAAGCGGAGTGGGAGTACGCCTGCCGGGGCGGCCGCCCGCGGGCGTTCTTTTGGTGGGGCGATGAACTCGAAGAGGGCGAAGGCAGACTGAACCTATCGGCGATCGATTTTCTGCCGGGTCGGAAGAAGACCTGGCCGCTGGCCAAGGCGCCGTGGAGCGACGGGTTCGCGTTCGTCTCTCCGGTGGACCATTACGGCGAAAGGGGCCGCAACGGCTTCGGCCTGGCCGACATGTGCGGCAACGTGTGGGAGTTCGTGTTGGACCACTTCGACCCGCAAGGAGCGCATGAGGAAGCGCATTTCGTCGACAAGGACCTGCGGCCGGTCTGCCGGGGCGGGAATTATTTCGATGTGCCGGGCAACGCCCGCTGCGCCGTTCGCCTGGGCATCCAAAGCACCACGTACTCCGACTCCCGCGACGGATTCCGCATCTGCCTGGGACGCCCCGTGGCCGGTGAACCACCGAAGTAGGAGACGGGGAAGACGCCCAGGAATCCGCGACAGGCGACGTACCGGGCGATCATCGTCGCCGCCAGCAGCCGGTGATTGTTCCTTGGAGACAGATGCCAAAACCACGTTCGACAACCCGGGCCACGCCTGCCGCCTCGCCCCCCCTGCCGATCAGCCCCGAGGAGGTGGCCGGGCGCGGTTGGGACGGGGTCGACGTGGTCTTCGTCACGGGCGACGCCTACGTGGATCACCCCAGCTTTGCGATGGCCGTGCTGGGCCGCCTGATGGAGGATGCCGGGTACCGCGTGGCGATTCTCAGCCAGCCCGACTGGCGCTCGTGCGAGCCCTGGCGGCAGTTCGGCCGGCCGCGGCTGTGTTTCGCGGTCAGCGCCGGCAACATGGACTCGATGGTCAACCACTACACGGCCAACCGCAAGGTCCGCAACGACGACGCCTACAGCCCGGACGGCGCGCCGGGGCGGCGGCCCGATCGGGCCACGCTGGCATATTGCCAACGGGCGCGGGAGGCCTTTCCGGGCGTGCCGGTGCTGGCCGGCGGCATCGAGGCGAGCCTCCGCCGCCTGGCCCACTACGACTATTGGAGCGACAAGGTGCGGCGTTCGATCGTGCTCGACGCGAAGGCCGATCTGGTTGTCTTCGGGATGGGCGAGCGGGGGCTGCTGGAGATTCTCCGCCGCCTCGCCGCCGGCGAAAGCGTCCAGCAGATTCGCGAGGTGCGCGGCACGGCCTACGCGCTCGGCGCCAGCCAGCCGCCGCCCGAGGAAAACGCGATCCGGCTGCCGAGCTATGAGCAGGTCGCGGCGGACAAGCGCGCGTTTGCCGAAATGACGCGGATTGCCCACCTGGAGACCAACCCCTACAACGCCCGGCGGCTCGTCCAGTATCACGGCGCCGAGGCGGTGGTCGTCAATCCGCCGCAGTTTCCCCTGGAAGAGGCGGAGATCGACCGCGTGTACGAGTTGCCCTACACGCGCCGGCCCCATCCGGCCTATGGCGCGCGGCCGATCCCGGCCCTGGAGGTCGTTCGTCATTCGATCCAGATCATCCGCGGCTGTTTTGGCGGCTGCGCGTTCTGCTCGATCACCGCCCACGAGGGGCGCATCATCCAAAGCCGCAGCGCGCGGTCGATCCTCGCCGAAATCCGCCGGCTTGCGGAGGACCCGGCTTTTGCCGGCGTTGTCAGCGACCTGGGCGGGCCGACGGCGAACATGTACCGGATGAATTGCAGCCGGCCGGAAGTCCGCGCCCGGTGCCGCCGGCTGAGTTGCCTCCACCCGACGATTTGCCGGCTGCTCGACGCGAGCCACGGGCCGCTGATCCGCCTGCTGAAGGCGGCGCGGAGCGAGGCGAACGTCAAGCGGGTGCTCGTCGCCTCCGGGATTCGCACCGATCTGGCCCAGCGGAGCAGCGCCTACCTGGAGCAGATCGCCCGGCACCATGTCGGCGGCCATCTGAAAGTGGCCCCGGAACACGCCGACCCGGGCGTCCTGAACCTGATGAAGAAGCCCCCAATCGAGAACTTCGAGGCGTTTGCCGGGCGATTTCGCAGCGCATCGCGGAAGGCCGGCAAGCAGCAGTACCTGGTGGCCTATTTCATCGCCGGCCATCCGGGCAGCGACCTGGGCGCGATGATCGAGCTGGCCTGCTACTTGAAACGCACCGGCCAGCGCCCCGAGCAGGTCCAGGACTTCATCCCCGGCCCGTTCGACCTGGCCACCTGCATGTACTACACGGGCATCGACCCGATGACCGGCCGCTCGGTCTACGTTGCCCGCGGCATGCGCGAGCGGCGTTTGCAGCGGGCCCTGCTGCAATTCTTCAAGCCGGAAAACGACGCCCTCGTCAGGGAGGCGCTGCACAAGGCCGGCCGCAGGGACCTGATCGGCCCGGGCCGCAAGTGCCTGGTTCCGACCCACCCGCCGCGGAAATCCGGCCGGCGGCTGCCGGATCGACGCCGCGCCAAGAGCACAGAGCCGGTCGGCCACGGCTACCGCCCGCACCGGAAGACGGCCCGGCGGCGAAAATGACCGCCGCAAGCCGCTGGACGAAACGCGACGGTTCACGCCGTGCGCCGGGATCGAGTTCTCGTCCGCCGGGTATGGGAGAATGGATCGCGAAAACGCGAAAGCGCGAAGAAGACAGGTGGCCGAAGAGAGCGCGTTTGGTGGCGTGTCTTGTTTCCGCGGTTTCGCTCTTTCGCGGTTATCCTATGCGAAAGTCCTTGAGTTTCTGGGGATTCCGGCGATCGCCGGGAAGACTTTCGAAAGACAAGACGTGGCCCTTTCACCCTGTCTGTTTTGAGGCGTCTGTCGGGCAATCGGTTCTTCCGTGATGAGCGGTTCCACGCCCCTTGGTGTGGCACAACGTTCCCCGAGACGTGTTAGGCGGCTGCCGCGTATTTCTCGGCGAACTCGAGGATCCAGAGGTCGATCAGCTCGGTGAATGAATCGATGTCGACTTCGACAAGCCGCTGGTAGTGGTTCCGCGAGAAGACTTCTCTGTTTCTGACGGTGGCTTTCGCCGTCACGTCCAGCACGTAGTATTCCGACAAGGGCCGGATGAGAATTTCCAGGCGGCTGAAGAAATTCGTCCGCCGACTCGACGCCCTCAGATCGACGTCGTCGCGGCTGGCGGCCGCGCCCCAACCGCGTTCGGCGACGATGGGCTCCACCTGGAACCCCGGAAGATGGCCCGGCAGGCGCCTCAGGCAGCGCTCGATATGCTCCGACAGCTCGATCCGGTACTGCGTATGCAGGCCCCGCAGTTCCTTCTCGGAAAGCGCTTTCTGCGCCTCGGCCCGGGCGCGCTCGTCTCCGGCACGATGCCCGCGCTCGATCGCTTTCGCCAATCGCTTTTCGAAGTTCGTCATGGTTTGGTAACGAGTTGCCCTGGCAGCAACGGGCGTGGGTGGAACGGAACGGATTCCGGCTGGCTCATGGTTCGCCGGCGGGAGGATTTTCGGGTTTCGCCTGATCCTGGCCCGGCTGCTCGGCCGGCGGGCTTTGCGCACCCGCATCCGTGTCGGCGTTGGGCGGAGGGCCGACGTCCGGCGCTTCGGTCGGTTCTGGCAGGGGCGGAGGATCGGCGTTGCCGGAGGCAGCGGGCGGGTCCGCGTCCTTCGGGGCCGTGGCCGCCTGCCCGTCGCTCTGCTGTCCCGGCTTGCGCTTGCGTTTCTTCTTCTTTTTCTCCGGCGGCGGCTCGACTTCCTCGCGACGGACATCGAAGAATTGGGCCAGGTCGCTGAAACTCCGCATCGGCTCGCGCCCCTTTTTCATGTCCTCGGTGATCGGCTTGATCGGCCGAGGGGGCGGTTTCGGTCTGTGGGGCGGCGGCCCGCCGCGCCCCTGGCCGTGGGAGCGCTGCCGGTCTCGCCACTCTCGCCGCTCCCCGCCGCCGTGGCGCCCGCCGCGTTCCCGGGGTTTCCGTTCACCGCGTGGCGCCTCCGGCCGCTTGGACGGCTCGCGGCGTTCGGGCTTCGCATCGCGGTGCGCCGCGCCGCGGTGCGCGCCCGGCGGGATCATGGTCAGCGACACGCGTCGGCGTTCCTTGTCGACCTCCAGGACCCAGACTTTGACGACGTTGCCGACGGCGGCCACTTCGTGGGGATCGCGGACGAACCTGTCCGCAAGCTGGCTGACATGGACCAGTCCGCTGTCGTGCATGCCGATGTCGACGAACACGCCGAAGTCGACGACGTTCAGGACGGTGCCGTTCAGCTCCATGCCGGGGGCGAGGTCTTCGAGCTTGAGCACACCGCGGCGGAAGATGGGCGGCGGCAGGTCTTCCCGCGGGTCGCGGCCGGGCCGGGCAAGCTGCGAGAGGATATCCTTCAGGAGCAGCATCCCGACGCCCAACTCCTCGGCCAGCGCCTTGGCGTCCACCTGAGAAGCCTTTTCGGCCAGCCCTTTGAGGCTCTCACGATTCCTCAGGTCCTCGACGTGGTAGCCGAGGCACGCGAGCACCCGCGTGGCCACCGGGTAGCTTTCGGGATGGATCCACGTGGCGTCCAGGGCGTTGTCGCCCGAAGAGATCTTCAGGAAACCGGCCGCCTGGACGAAGGTCGCCTCGCCGAATCCCGGCACGTTCTTCAGTTGCTCGCGGTTGCGGAAGGGGCCGTTCTGTAGCCGGTGCTCGTAGACGCGCCGCGCGGTCAATTGGTTCAAGCCCGAGACATAGCTGAGCAGGGAGGGGCTGGCCGTGT
>JAAYCB010000081.1 GCA_012744395.1 Pirellulaceae bacterium | reverse complement strand
TTTCCGACGGTTGCTTCACGGATCACTCGCTGGTTACTGAAGACGAGCAGCGGGCGATGGGGATTTTCTCCGCGCGGCTCAGGCTGAACGGTCACGACCACTATTCGATTCCCGACGAATACGGCGGACCCAACGGGCTGATCGGCTGGGTGCACACCTTCTATCAAATCAACGGCCTGCTGCCGCCGTCAAAATACTTCGACAAGCATCCCGAGTGGTACAGCCTGATCAACGGCGAGCGGAGGAAAGAAAACTCGCAGTTGTGCCTGACCAACGACCAGATGCGCGAGGAAATGGTCCGCGTGGTCAACGAGCGGATTCGCGCCAACCCGGGCGCCACGATGATCTCGATCAGCCAGAACGACTGGAAAGGCAATTGCGAGTGCGAGAAATGCACCGCGCTCGATGAGCACGAGGGGACGCCCGCCGGCTCGCTGATTCATTTCATCAACAAGGTTGCGGAAGAAGTCGAAAAAGAGCACCCGGGCATTCTGATCGAAACGCTGGCCTACCAATACACGCGCAAGCCGCCGAAACACGTGCGGCCGCGGCATAACGTGGTGATCCGACTCTGTTCCATCGAGTGCTCGTTCTCCGAGACCTTGGCCGAAGGGAAGGACGATGCCAACGTGGCCTTTCGCCAGGACCTGGAAGGCTGGAGAGCCATGTCATCCCAACTCTATATCTGGGACTACGTGACCAACTTTTCCAACTATTTCGCACCCCATCCGAACTTCCATGTCCTGGCGGCGAACCTGCGCTATTTCGTCGACTGCGGCGCGATCGGCATCTTCGAGCAGGGCGACAGCGGATGCCGCGTCGGAGACTTCGTGCGATTGCGGGCATGGTACCTTGCGCACCTTCTGTGGGACCCCGGCGCCGACGAGAAACGGCTTCTCCACGAGTTCATGGACGGCTACTACGGCGCCGCCGCGCCCCATCTGATCCAGTACATCGAATTGATCAGCGAAGCGGGCCAACGCGCAAACATCCCCATCCGCTGCTTCATGAACGACACCCGCGGATGGCTTACGCTGGCGGACATCAACCGAGCCTGGGAGCTGTTCGCCGCCGCCGCCGCCGCCGCGGCCGTGGCCGACGACCCCGTCCTGGCCCAGCGCGTCCGCCGCGAGCGATTGCCGCTGGACCACGTCTGGCTGCGGCACTACCAATTGCTCCAGCGCGAAGCGCGGCGGACGGGGGCCGAACTGCTCGGTCCGGAAGACCCGGAAAAAGCGCTGATCGAGTTTTGCCAGCTTCTCAAAAAGTACAACGCCGGCGAGTATCGGCAGGGCCGCCGGTTTCCCGAAGATTTCGCCAAGGGCTTTACTTTTCGCCAGGAGCCTGATCCTCCCGGCGACACGCCCAACGAGTGCGCGGGGTTTCCCAAGGAGAGGTGGATCGACTTGCAGGAGTCCGACTACATCCCGCGTTCGGAACCGAATCTGTATACGGTGGTAAAAGATGACGCGGCCTCCAACGGCCTCAGCCGCCGGATGCCGAACACGCATCAGATCTGGGCCTGTCACAGCTATCCGCTGGGCGACTATGGCGTGACCGACGATAGTCGCTGGCGCGTGTACCTGCGGCTGCGGTGCGACGCCCACAGCCACCAGGGCAACGCGATGACCGTGGGCATCTATGACGACGCGGGCCGGCGAAGCGTCGTCTCCAAGCCGATCCCGGTCAGCGCCGTGCGCGGAAGCGAGTACCAGTCGGTCGATCTCGGCGTTCAGACGCTGCGCAAACAGATGTATGTCTGGATCGCGCCCGTGGTCCGCAACCGGCAGGAAGTCGAGGCCGTCTACGTGGACCGGGTCTTCCTCGTGCGGTCCGATTGAGCAATCGTGACCGTTCAGCGGTCGCCCTCGCCGCCACGCAGTTCGAAAATCGCCGTGTCGGGCGTCTGGAAGTCATCGGTGAACTGCCGGGCGTTCTCCGCCACGACCTTGTCGTTGAAGACGTCGACGACCTTTCGATATTCCTTGGGCAAGTAGACGTCTTTCCGCCCGCCTGCCTTGAAATGGACGGCCAAGAGTCGGCCGTTGCCGTAGACGGGGTTCTCCTCGTCGGTATACTAAAGAACGCCGGCGCCCTTGATGATTTGCTTCAAGAGCGCGGGAGTCATCGTCTTGTACTCGAAACAGTAGACGGCCTTCCAACCTTCCATCTCCACGGTCGCCGGCCCCGCGGTCTTGTATTCCGACCCCGTCCATTGCTTGATCCGGGCAACGTCGAGCGTCTTGCCGTCGGAGATTCCCGGGGCATAGGTCCACACGAGCGTCCGCCCGTCCCGGCAGAGATGCTTTTTGAGCACCTCCGCCCGTTCCGGGGTAATCAGGCTCGTCGCCGGCAGAAACACGACCTTGTAGCGGGATAGATCGATGGCCGCCAGATCGTTGAATGAATAGACGTCGCCGAGGTGCAGGTTGTCGTGGCGATGGCGGGAGAGGCGGGCGCCGGAGGCGAATTCTCCGCCGCCACGGACAGCAGGCAGATGGTCAGCGACAGCCTTGAAGTCTTCATGGCAAGGCCTTCCGTTGTTTTTGGAATTGCTCCGCTTCCAAGAAATGCTGCTCTGGATTACCGAGGTTGTTCAAAATGCCCTGGGCGCTGACAAAACCCTTGGAATCGATCGCCAGACCTACGAGCGACCTACGGCGAACCGCCGGACATCGGCAGATTTGCAGCTCCTGTATGTCAAAATGCGCAATACCTGCGGTGCGGTCCCCTTGCGGATTTCCTCGTCGCCACTCGGATCGGCGCGGTCGATCCAGATCCCAAGCGGGGTCCCCACTCAGTTCGGCGCGTACCAGAACGTCTTCCAGTAGGCCTTGTCCAGTTCGAAGGGATCGACGGACGCATTGAAGTCGTGGTCGACTGGCAGCACTCCGTAGCGGATCATTTCGCGAACATAGTCGCGGCGGGGAACGAACCGCACCGGGCAGTTCTCGCCGTTGTTCGGGCTGGGGTTGATCATTGAGAAGCGGTTGTTCTCCTCCAGGATCTGCCTGCGGCCGCGGGCGACGGCCGCCACGATTGCCAGGTAACCCGGGTCGGTCTTGTCCTTGAACACCGCTTCGCCCGACCGCGCCTGGCAGACGCCCAGCCCGCCGGCCTCTTTGGCCAGCGGCGCGCGGGCCGCTTTCGACAACTCCGGATACGACAGGTTGAAGATCAGGTGGCGGTTGAACCGCCCGCCGTCTTCCGACATCGTGTGCGCCAGGTAGATGTTCTTCTGGAATTGCTCGGGCGGGTAGTAGCGGGCGTAGAAGTGCGCCGGGAGCTTGTACGTGCCAATCTGCTTTTCGGCCTCGGTCGGCGCGTGGCACCGGTCGCAGCGGCGGTTGATGACTTCCACCATCGCCCGGGTCTCCGGCCAATCCTTGTCGTTGCGGACATTGGCGCTGTGCAGGTAGTAGCCGATCGTGCCGTGGCTATTGACGGCGTAAGTGCCCGCGTGATTCGCGCCCGCGTCGAGCCAGTGGCGAATGATCTTCTGCTCATTCTCCGGCATCTTGACGCCTGCATGCCCCTGCTCGATGAGCCTCAGCAGGCGGCTCGAGCCGGTGCCGATCTCGTACGGCTCGAAATTGCTCTTGCTGTGCTCGGAATACGGCAAGATCACCCGGTTGTCGCCGAACAGCTCCCGCCAGGACATCTGGATATAGCCGATCGGGTAGAGCGGTCCCCAATGGCCGGAGATGTTGAACCCGCCCTCTTCGCGGTCGTGGTTGTGGCACTCCAGGCAGTGCTTGTCGAGGATCGGCTGGATGTCGCGGGCATAATCGAAGATTTCCGGCACGCCGGCGACCGGTTCGGGGTCGGCGGGCCGGGTCCGCAGCAGCCGGATCAGCGCGTCGCGATCCTCGGCGCTGGGCGTTTCCATCCGCGGTTCATGGCAGCCGACGCAGGTCGTCTTCTCGCCCGGCATCACGCTCGTAAACGAATGCATCCGCTTCACGCAGTGCCCTTTTTCGTCCATCGCCAGGAACAGGAAGCTGCGGAGCGCCGGCAGCTTGAAATAGGCGCTGCCGTCGTCCGAGACTGGAACGGAACCGATCAGCCGCTCGACGGAGAAGGTGCCGCCGGCGGACATTTCGGACATCGCCCCGGCATAGTTGATCGGCTTGGGCAGAACCTCGTAGATCAGCAGCGATTTGACCGTGCCCGGCTTGACACTCCGCATCTTGCGGCCTTTGTAGATGTTGGCCAGCGCCAGCGTGCCGTACGCGGCGGAGGGGTTGGTCTGGTCGGCGATCACGGGCGGCCGGGCGCGCTGCATCAGCGGCCGCGGTTCGCCGATCCAGTATCCGGCCTTGGCGAGGTCTTCCGGCAACTGGTAGAGGACCTCGGTTTCCCCAGCGCTGCTGAGCAGCTCAATCGCCGTCTTGTTGGCGGCCAGGAAATGGTGTTCGCTGAACGCCCAGGGGTCGCAGTGGACGTTGCCCTTGCTGATGTACTCAACGCCCTTGGGGTCGTCCGGCCCGAGTCGCGGATCAACCAGCGCGATCCGGCCGTAATGCTCGCGCATGCCGTGGCCCGGCGACCATGTGACGACGAGCTTCGGACTGTTCGGAACCGGCTTGGGGGCCAGAATCGTGCCGTGGTTGATCTGGTTGCCGTAGAGGATCATCTGGCGGGTGCCGTCGGGATTCATCGCCCAAAGGTGATGGTAGCCCATGTGAAACCGGTCGACGTATTCCCACCGCATGTAGGCGACCTGCCCGTTGGAGAGCACCCACGGCGTGTTGTCGTGCTCCACGTTGGCCGACAACGCGCGGATGTTGCTCCCGTCGGCGTCGCACTTGTAGAGCGTGCCCACCTGCGTCAGCCAGCATTGGACATAGCGGTTGGCCCGCGTCGAACAGAAGATGATCTGATCGTCCGGCAGGTAGGTCGGCTCGAAATCGTCCCAACCCGGCGGGGAATAGGTCTGGTGGTCCTCCATTCCGGGCACAACGTCCTCGCCCTCGCCGGTCAACTGTTTCAGGCCGCTGCCGTCGATGTTGATCTCGTAGAGACTGTAATGCTTCTTCCCCTTGGGCAGGTAGGCGAAGACGAGCCGTTGGCCGTCGTAGTGAATCTGCGGGTCGCGGATATTGCCTTGGGGGTCCTCGAAGATCGTCCGGACTTGCCCGGTCTTGACGTTATAGATGCAGAGCTTTCCGCCGGAATTCATCGGAAACGTCGTGCGGCACTGGTCGGTCGAATAATACGCGATGCTGGCATACCAGTGGCCGTCGATGCTCGGTTTGCGAACGGCGAAGAGGATTTCCTCCGGCATGCCGGCCGCGAGGAAAGAATCGAGCATCGACGGTTTCTTGGCGGCCCCGTTCTGCTGCGGCGCCTGGCCAAACGCGGGCGAAACCAGCAACAACAGCAAGACCGGCAACGTTGGGGAGTGCATGACCCTCTCTCCGATTAATTCCACGCAAATTGCCGCCGTCTCCGTGGCCGAACAGCGTTTCCGGGTGGCACAAGACGAATCTCCGTCTCTGCGGCCTGCCAATCTACCACAGCCGCTCCCCGTCAACAATCTCGCGGCAACTGTCTCAAGCGGGCCGCCCCGCCGGACTGTTCGCCGCGAGAATCGGGATCGCCGCGGCGAACGATGGCCCCGCTCGCCGCCCACTTGGCACGGGCAGCGGCAACGATTACATTCACGGAGACGGACAGCCGCGCGGATGCTGGCTGCAAAAACATGAAACAGAGTCGTGTTTTAACCCGATAATGTCCGACTCCAAGGAGAAACCAGCGATGACGATCAACCGACGTGGATTTCTGGCCGGGTCAGCCGCCGCGGTGGCCGGCGCCGGACTTGTCCGTGCGGCGCAAGCAGCTCCCGCCAGAATTCCTCCCCCGCCGCGCGAGGCGGTCCTGAAACTCTCCAGCCAGTTGGGGCTCATTCCGGGCAAAGAGTTGCCCGAGAAGCTGGCGTGGATGGAGCGGGCGGGCTTCGACGCCGTGGAACCGCACGGCAATATCATTGGCCAAGAGAAGGAGCTGCTTGCCGCGCTGCGGAACACGAAGCTGAAGGTCAGCGCCCTGTGCTGGGGATCGGCCAAGGGGGCGATCGTCTCGCGCGACGCCGCTACGCGGGCCGACGCGGTCGTTCAGTTCAAACGCGCCATCGACACCGCCGCCGAACTACAGAGCACCGGCGTGATCCACGTGCCGGCGTTCAGTGCGGAAACCGACCGGACCAATCAGGAAATCCGCGAGATCGTCGTCGATACCTTGCCGGCGATCGGTGAGTATGCGGTCAAAGCCGGCACCCGGGTGTTGCTCGAACCCCTCAATCGCAAGGAGGCGTTCTTCCTCCGGCAAGTTGCCGACGGCGCGGCGATCTGCCGCGACTGCAACAGCCCGGGCATCTGCCTGATGGCCGACTTCTATCACATGGGCGTCGAGGAGACCAGTTGCCTGGGGGCGATCCTGTCGGGCGGCGCCTACCTGCACCACGTGCACCTGGCCTCGAAGACGCGCGTCTTGCCGGGCCAGGACGCCGAGGAGGACGAGCCGAGATATCTCGACGGATTCCGCGGGCTGAAACTGATCGGTTACCAGGACTATTGCAGCTTCGAGTGCGGCTGCCGCGGCAATCGCGAGGAGGAGATTCCCAAGTCGATGGCTTTCCTCCGCCGGATGTGGGAGCAGGCTTGATTGCCTAGCGCGGTGGCTCACTGGGCGGCTTCGGGCTGTGGACCGTAGGCGTTGCTGAACACGCTCGTCCGCGCCGCGGCGCGGACGGCGCGCTGCCGGTCCGCGTGCTTTGGAAACCAGTTGTGATGCACTTCACACTTCTGCTCCGGCACGCCACGGATGGCCACGGGCGTCTGCGGGGCGTAGAACGTGTTGTTGTAGATTTCCAGCGACGTGCCTGCAATTTCGGTGCCGTCTCGGCGATCGCGCCCGCCGTGCATGTCGAAACAGTGGCTCAGCGACACGCCCAGTTCCACGTTGTGCCGCGCCACGTAGCCGCAGCCCGGCCGGCCGGTCCCGGCCAGGGAATGGCGATTCCAGTCGAACAAGTTGCCTTCGATCAACGACGCGGCGACATCGTGGGCCACGCCGTAGCCGAGCCCGTTATACTGGCAGTGGTGAATGAAGTTGTGGTGGATGCGATGCCCCGTGCCCTTGTTCAGCACGATGCCCGCGTGGCCGAAGCCGGAAATCTCGCAGTTGTCCACTTCCAACTCATCATGGTCCGTCGAAATCCCGACCTGCGTCGGAAACTTGTAGTAGTAGCTGTTGCCCTCGCCGCCGGGCCCGAATGCCCGCCGGTGATGGTCCAGGTACCGCTTGGGGTTCGGCCCCCGGATCCGCAGGCCCGTGATCCGCACTTGCGGCCCCCGGGCGCGGATCACGAGCCGTGTCCGGAGGGCATCGCTGGCAAGCAGCGCCCCTGGTGAACCCTGATGACCCCGGTCACCAGCCAGCGTGACACCCTCCGGCACCTCCAGCACAAGCTTCTCGATGTAGATCCGGGCGGTCAGATCGATCTCCACGTTGCCGGGTATGAACACCACCTGCCCCTTGGCCGCCTCGGACAGGGCCTTAAGCAGAGCCTCGAGGTCCTTGGCCACGTGATCGCCGCCGGTGACGATCTGGGTGTAACCCTCGCCGCCGCCGATCGGCCCGCGCTTGTCCGGCCGGGCGCCGTACACAGCGCCGTCGATTTCCAGCCATGTCGGCTCCGCGGCCGCGGCATGACATGCCAGAACGCTGAGGTTCAGCAGCAACACAAACCGCAGGCTCATTGGATGCTCCTTCAGGTTGCGAGGGTGGCCATCTGGGCGAATACGACCTGCCGGCGATGCGCTTTGGGCCGGCGAGGTGGAAGACCGCATCACGGCGGGCGTGCAACGTCTCGTCGATCGGGTGCGGGAGTAATCCCTTGGGGCAGCCGCCCTGAGCAGGGCCGTTCGGCTTGTCTTCGAAACTTCCACGAACTTGGCGCCCGTGTCCTTATCCGCCGAGAACAGCCGGCGGTCAGCGAAATGTCTCGGCCACTTCGGCCATCAGCTTGCCGATTTCGATGCCCTGCGGGCAGCGCTCCTCGCACGTCCCGCAGGCCTGGCACGCCTTTGCCTGTTCGCTCGCCGGCAGGCCGTGGTACAGGTTCCGGCAGAGCGCGGAAGGATTGCCCTTGAACAACGTCGCGCTGTTGTAAAGCTCGATGTTCAGCGGGATGTTCACGCCGTGCGGGCAGGGCAGGCAATAGCCGCATTTCGTGCAGGGGATGGGCGATAGCTCCTTGTACTTCTCCTGCACCCGGCTGACGAGTTGCCGTTCTTCGTCGCTGAACTGTCCGACGCCGGCGCGGCCGGCGGTCTCGACGTTCTCGTCGACCTGCCCGATGCGGTTCATCCCGCTGAGGACGAACGAGACCTCGGGCTTGTCCCAGAGCCATCGCAGGGCCACATCGGCCGGCTTGCGGCCGGCGGCCTGCCAGATTTCCCGCACCGGGTCCGGCGGATTCGCCAGGGTGCCGCCGAAGAGCGGTTCCATGATGATCACGCCAAGGCCCTTCTCCGCTGCATACTTCAGCCCCTGGGCGCCGGCCTGGACGTCCTCATTGACGAAGTTGTACTGGATTTGGCAGAACCTCCAGTCGTAGGCGTCCACAACCTCCTTGAAGAACTCGAAGCGATCGTGGAACGAGAATCCGAACTCGCCGAACCGCCCGTCGGCCTGCGCCCGCTCCGCCCACTCGAACACCCGCAACTCCTGCATTTTCGGCCAGAACGGCGCCTGCACGCAATGCACGAGGTAGAAGTCGATGTAATCCACATTCAGCCGGGCGCACTGCTCGTCGAAGATGCGGCTGAAGTCGTCGAATTTCTCCACTTGCCAGATCGGCGACTTCGTGGCGATGTAGACCTTCTCCCGGTAGCCATCCTCAAGGGCCTTGCCCACCACCCGCTCGCCGTGGCCGCCGTGGTAGGGATAGGCCGTGTCGATATAGTTCACGCCCCGATCGATCGCATGGCGAATGACCTCGATCGCGGCAGACTCATCGACGTCGGTCTCCTTTCCCCTCGTTGGTAGACGCATCGCGCCGAACCCGAGGGCCGAGATCTCCTTGCCTGTCTTGCCGAGCTTGCGAAACTGCATCGTTCCTCCCCGCTCCCACCCTGTCCAACCTGCAAGTCCGCCGGATTTCCACGGCGGGCCCTCATTCTACCGCCGAGCCTGCCCCGCTGGCCAGCCTTGCCGGTGCTTTCTCCCTCAGCCGCCGGCCAGTATGATGGCAACGGAGAGCAAAGGCTTCGCTTTCCGCCCTTCGCTTTCCGCTTTCACGTGACGGCTGTTTACCCACCTTGGAGATCGCCATGCTCAACGACGGAGAAAAAGGTGCTGTATTGCAGCGGGATCGAGAGACGTACGGCATCGCCCCGCATCTTCCCTGCGGCCTGGTGACGCCCGAAATTCTCCGCAAGATCGCCGATGTGGCCGAGAGATATCGCGTTCCGGTCCTCAAGATCACCA
The DNA here is from genome assembly GCA_012744395.1 of Pirellulaceae bacterium. Lineage (GTDB taxonomy): Bacteria > Planctomycetota > Planctomycetia > Pirellulales > Thermoguttaceae > JAAYCB01. Next base: position 1,966 of record JAAYCB010000081.1, on the reverse strand, counting down.
GCGCCGCCCGGATCGCCATGCTGGGCATCCGCGAGGAGGACATCGACGCGATCTGGGACGAGCTGGGGATCAAGCCCGGCAGTGTCGTTGGCATCTGCGTGCGGAGCATCAAGGTCTGCCCCGGCACAACCTACTGCAAGCGAGGCCAGGCCGACAGCCTCGGCGTCGGCCGCGTCCTCGATGAGAGGTACCATGGCCTGGAGTTGCCGGGCAAGATGAAGATCGGCGTCAGCGGCTGCCCGAACCAGTGCGGTGAAACGAGCTTCAAGGACATCGGCCTGGTCGGCACCCCCAAGGGCTGGCGGGTGTACGTCGGGGGCAATGGAGGGACCAATCCCCGGCTGGGCGACATTCTCGCCCAGCGGATCGATACCGAACAGGCGCTCGCGCTGGTCGACAAGATTCTCGACTACTACCGGACCCATGCCAGGCCGCGGGAGCGGATTGGCCGGATGATCGAGCGGTTGGGCCTGGATCACATGGAAGACGCCCTCGGCCTCGGTGCTGAGAAGTGAAAGCGGAAAGCGGAAAGCGGAAAGCGGAAAGCGGAAAGCGGAAAGCGGAAAGCGGAAAGCGGCCACTGGTTCCCAAGCTCCGGCCGCAAACTGGTTCCCAAGCTCCGGCTTGGGAACCTAGCGATCCGCCGAGCCCTGGTTCTCATCATTTTCATTCCAGGTCCCGCTTGGCGCGGGCCGCAAGCGAACTGGGCCACCTTTCGTCTCATCCGGCAAGCCGGATAGGGGCGGCGGCGCGGCGTGCCGCGGATTTCATGCCGACTTTTTCAGTCCCTCGAGTTGGGCGAGCTTGTTGTAGAGTGTTTTGACGCTGATGCCCAGCTCGGCGGCCACCTGCGGCTTGTTGCCGTCGTGGCGCTGGAGGGCTTCGCAAATTGCCCCCATCTCCATCTCGCGGAGGGTCCTGGGCCCGGTTTCTCGAGCTTCGGCGCGCCCGGCCCGCCCGGCGCCAAGACGGCTCGGCAAGTGTGCCCGGTCGATGGGCAGGCGATCGGCCAGGATCATCGCGTGTTCGACCACGTTGGCCAACTCGCGGACGTTCCCCGGCCAGGAATGCCGCTTGAGAACCTCCACGGCGGCGGGGCTGAAGACCTCGGTCTCCTCACTGATCCCGGGGCGGTACCGCCGGGCGAGATGCCGGACGAGCAAGGGGACGTCGTCAGGCCGGTCGCGCAGCGGCGGCAGGTGGATTTCAAACGTGTTGATCCGATACCACAGGTCCTCGCGGAAATCGCCCGCCTCGACCATCGTGTCGAGGTGCCGATGGGTCGCGCAAACGACGCGCACGTCGCAGGTGAACGACTCGTTTTCGCCAACTCGTCGAACCTCGCCGCTTTCCAGAAACCGCAGCAGCTTGGCCTGCATCGACTTGGGCAGCTCGCCGATCTCGTCCAGAAACAGGGTCCCCCCGTCGGCCACCTCGAACAGGCCGACGCGGTGCTGATCCGCGCCGGTGAAGGCGCCTTTGCGATGCCCGAACAACTCGCTTTCGATCAGGTTCTCGGGCAGGGCCCCGCAGTTGATCGGCACGAACGGCTTGTCGGAACGCAGACTCTGGTCGTGGAGCGCCCGGGCGACCAGTTCCTTGCCGGTCCCCGTCTCGCCCAGGATCAAGACGGTCGATTCCGTCGGCGCCACCTTGTCGAGCAGTTGCCTGACGCCGGCCATCGCGCGCGAATCGCCGACCAGGTCGGAGCGCCCTTCGATCCGCTCCAGCCGCTGCTTCAGGGCGAGGTACTTCTTGTTCAACTCGCGCCGTTCGGCCACGCGGGCGAGGACCGCCCTGAGCTCGATCAACCGGCATGGCTTGGTCAGATAGTCAAATGCCCCGTAGCGGAGCGCGGCAATCGCCGTCTCCAGCGAGCTCTTGCCGGTGAGTACGATCGCGTCGGTCGCCGGCGCCAGCTCCTTGGCCTTGGCAATCACTTCGATGCCGTTCATGCCCGGCATGT
>JAAYCB010000080.1 GCA_012744395.1 Pirellulaceae bacterium | reverse complement strand
GGTCCCGCGCTGACCTCCACCCGATCGCCGATCGGCACGTATTTCACGTCCGTCCCGCCGACGTAGGCCAGGTCGCGGTTGGCGTATTCCGAGAACAGCCGCACCGCGCCGTCGGGCAGCGGCGAGAGTCCCAGGTTTTCCATCGCCGGCAGGTCCTTCTCTTTCCCCTGGTCATCGAGAATCATCTTGTTCTCAAAGCGGTAGAACTTGGTGAACTGCTTGCCGCCGTCGCGGTCGGTGAGCTTGTAGAGGCATTCCAGCGGCACGTCGGCCACGTCCAGGCAGACCAGCCGCTTGGGCTCTCGATCCTCGATCGTCTCGCGGCCCTCGATCGAGAACAGGAAGTATTCGGAGAGCCCCTGCTTGATGACCTCCTTGGCCTCTTCGGATTTCGACTCGGCGAGGACCACGGCGTCCATCAGGGCACGGCCGGCGGCCTGTCTTTCCCGGGCAGGCGGCTCGGCCGGCGGCGGGGGCCGGTCGCCGGGCGCCGGCCGCCGGGCCAAGTCGGCGATCTTTTCCACGAGGTTGATTGTGCCGACAACGAGCCGGGTCTGGGCGTTGTCGTAGAGCTCGCCAGAATTGTTCTCCACGCGGATGTAGCCAGTCAGTTTCATCCGCGTCTCGTCCTGGTTGGCGATGCCCACGTAGGTGGCCGCCCAGGTGATCCCGCTGGTGAAGTAGCGGATTTCGACAGGGATCTTGCCGGCGATGCCACTGTGGATGTTCCACTGCAAGGCGTCGTTTCGGCCCGGCGGATAGGTGGTGTCGATCAGATCGACCTGGCCCTCGTGATCGAGGATGCGGAAATCGATGCTCGTCGGGTCGATCAGCGTCTCGGCCCAGGTGAACTGGATGCGGTTGATCCCCTGCTTGACTGTCAGCAGCCGGTGCTCCCGGACCATCGTGATGTCTTCGGAGTTGTAGATCGTAAGCTGCGTGCCTTCGCGGCGGGGGATCGTCACCAGGTCGACGTCCGCCGCCGCCTGGACTGCCAGGGCAAGCAGCAGGGAGAGTGCGATCCGCGTGGTTCTGAATGGCATGGCTTGGCTCCAATCCTCGATCAAGGCGGTGATAACAGTTCGTTGGCTTGTGTTTCCACGCGCAGGACCGGTCTCGATAACCTGTCTCCAATCGCAACGCGCCGGCCGTGCAGAGTCTCGACGGGCCGGGAGACCCGTTCTGCGAACCGGTTTGTGACTCATTACACTCGCGAGGCGTCAAAGTGGCCGGCGGATTTTTTCGGTATTCAGTTCCGGGCCGACCTTGCGCCGCTTGTAGGTGACGCTGTACGTGACGAACGTCTTCTTGCCCGGCTCGAGGTCGAGGAAGTATTTCAGATGGGTTTCGTCAACCCGTTCGACCCGGCCGGGCACCGTGTGCAGGTCGACGTACGCGCCGGGCCGGCTGGCATTCCAGTCGGCGGGCGGATTCTCGCCGGACCAGAGGACCACGCCGGCGTCGAACGCCCGCTCGATTTCGACCTTTACCGGGGCGGCCTTGCCCGAGACGATCTCTTCCTCATAAAAAAACGTCTCGTCGTAGTCGATCAGGTCGTAGTGCCGGATGAACTCGTCGTCGAGCCGCCGCTCGTACTGCCTGGCGATGGTATCGGTGATCTTCTGATCCTTCAGCCGCCGGGTGATCGTGATCTCGGTGTCGGGGCCCACGTTGACCTCGACCCGATCGCCGATCGGCACATGCTTAATTTCAGTCCCGCCGACGTAGGCCAGGTCCTTGTTCGGGTATTCCGAGAACAGCCGCACGGAGCCGTTGGGCAAGGGGGAAACGCCCAGATTCTCCATATCGGCAAGGGGATTCTCCTTGCCGTCCCGGCCAATCAGCTTGAGATTCTTGAAGCGGTAATACTTGGCGAACGCCGTGCCGCCGTCGCGGTCGCTCAGCTTGTAGAGGCACTCCAGGGGGACGTCGCCGACCTTCATCGAGACCAGCCGCATCGGCTGCCCGTCCTCGATCGTCTCGCGCCCCTCGATCGTGAACAGGAAGTATTCCGAGAGGCCCTGCTTCTTGACATCCTTGGCCTTGTCGACGGCCATCCCGCGATCGAGCTTGCCGCCGCGGGCCCGGAACAGGTACTCGTCGGACTTTTCGGCCAACTGCCGCCGCATTTCCGGCTTTGCGGCCGGGGACGCTTGCCCATACGTCGTGCCCGGGGCGGGCCGCTGTGCCAGGTCGGCAATCTTCTCGACCAGGTTGATCGTGCCGACGACGAGCCGGATCTGGGCGTTGTCGTAAAGCTCGCCCGAACGGTTCTCCACGTGGACATAGCCGGTCAGGTCCAGCTTCGTCTCATCGGCGTTGGCGAGCCCCACATAGCTGGCCGCCCACGTGATCCCGCTGGTGAAGTAGCGGATTTCGACGGCGATCTTGCCGGCGAACTGGCTGTGGATGTTCCACTGGAGGGCGTCGTTTCGACCCGGCGGATAGGTGGTGTCGATCAGATCGACCTGGTCCTCGTGGTCCAGAATGCGGAAATCGATGCTCGTCGGATCGATCAGCGTTTCGGCCCAGGTGAACTGGATGCGATTGATCCCCTGCTTGACCGTCAGCAGCCGGTGCTCCCGGACCATCGTGATGTCGTCGGAGTTGTAGATCGTAAGCTGCGTGCCTTCGCGGCGGGGGATCGTCACCAGGTCGACGTCGGCCGCGGCCGCGGCGGCCAAAACAACCATCAGCACCGACAACGCAGAGCAAGAAACCTTGGTCACGATCGCCTCTCCTGCGGGCCAGGCTACGACGGTTACTCGGGAGCCGGAAATGGCTGACAACTGGCATGCGACACCACCACGGCGGGGCGTGGCGGCAGTGCATGGACAGGAAATCATACCTCACGGCTGGGCGGCTCCCGGGGTCCGGTGCCGTCCGACCCTATGACGATCGAACCGGCCGGCCCGTTTCACCACAATTTGCCGCGAGCACCTCCGATTCCAACAGAATTGCCGAATACTCGGTGTTTCCGGAGGAATTCACCGATGGCCAGCGCGCCCGAGGAGACGTACGATCGATCGCTGGGGCTTTGTCGGCGCGCGGTGGCCGCGCGGGGCGGGCTGCGCCGCTCCGCTGAAGACGCATGGAGCGTACCGGCGCGGGGTGGTACATTGACAATCAGCAAGCCATTCGGGAAGTCGCCCGCTGGTGATCTCAGGCTCGAGCGTGACCGCGGCGCGGCGGACCGGCGGGGGATCTCCGGCAGCTCCAAGGCCGTCTGCTGACCTCGCCCCCAAGCGGCGGCTCGCGGCCTGCTCCACCCGCCGGCAGGGAGAGAGCGGATTGCGGCCGTTTCACTGGAGAACGAACCATGCGATGTTGGAACCGGGTCGGCCAATTGTGTTTGGTATTGGCGATTGGGGTCGTGGCCGGCAGCCGATTGCCGCTTGCGGCGGCCGCCGCGGCGGAGCCAAACGAACCGCGCGAGGTGCTGTGGCGAAGCCTGACGCCTTTCTTTCAGCCTCCGGCGGAACTGGTCGGCGATTTGGGCGATTACCGCTCGCCCCTGATATTCGACGATGGCCGTGCCGTGCGGACTGGCGAGGAATGGACGGCGAGGCGGGAGGAGATTCTCCAGTTCTGGCTGGAGGCGATCGGGCCGTGGCCGCCGCTGATCGACCGGCCGCAAATGGAGGTTCTCGAATCGGAGGCCCGCGAGGAGCTCGTGCAGAAGAAGGTGCGGTTTCCGGCCGCGCCCGGACTGGAGATCGAGGGCTATCTGCTCGCGCCGGCGGGTGCCAAGTCGAGGCCGGCGGTGCTCGTCGTCTACTACGATCCGGCGACCGGGGTGGGCCTGAATCCCAAGTCGGCGCTGCGCGATTTCGGCTACCAACTCGCGCGGCGGGGCTTCGTCGCGCTATCGATCGGCTGGCCGAACAAGTACACGGAGGAACAGAGCCCCTCGCGGCAGCCGCTCTCTTCGCTGGCCTACATCGCGGCAAACAGCTACAACGCCTTGGCCGCCCTCCCCGAGGTCGATCCGCAGCGGGTGGGAATCGTCGGGCACTCATTCGGCGGCAAGTGGGCGATCTTCGCCTCCTGCCTGTTCGACAAGTTCGCCTGCGCCGTCTATTCCGATCCGGGAATCGTGTTTGACGAGAAGCGCGGCAATGTAAACTACTGGGAACCCTGGTACATTGGCTGGGAGGCGGACAAGAGCCGCAAGCCCGGCGTACCGACCGAGGAGAATCCGCGGACGGGGCCCTACAAAATGCTCTTCGAGTCGGGCCGCGACCTTCACGAGCTGCTCGCCTTGATGGCCCCGCGGCCGCTGCTCGTCTCCGGCGGAGCAGAAGATCGGCCGCAGCGGTGGCGGGCGCTCAACCACGTGGTGGCCGTCAATCGCCTGCTCGGGCGGGAAAACCGCGTGGCCATGACCAACCGTTCGGGCCACGGCCCCACGGAGGAGTCGAACGAGCAGTTGTACCGGTTTTTCGAATATTTTCTGAAATGAGCGCTGGCCGAACCGGCCCCGACGCTCACCACGTGCGTTTCCTCATGCCGGCACCTGACAAGTGCCAAAAGACAGCGGGCCGTCTTCAGCAGGCCCGGCGGCGGTGGCCGGCACCGCCCTTCGCAACAGCAACAACGGACTGTGGAGATCATGCCAGATTCTGCCAGTTTTCAGGACGCCCTCCGCGAGAGGGTGCTCGTCTTCGACGGCGCCATGGGCACGGAGATTTACCGGCACCATGTATTCACGAACCGGTGCTACGACGAACTCTGCCTGTCGGAACCCAAGTTGATCCGGCAGATCCACTCGGGATACTGCCAGGCGGGCGCCGACGTGCTGACGACCAACACCTTCGGCGCTAACCGGGTGGCCTTGGGGCGATTCGGATTGGCCGACCGGCTGGCCGAGATCCACCGCGCCGGCGCGCGGCTGGCGCGCGAGGTCGCCGACGCCGCCGATCGGACGGTGTTCGTGGCCGGCAGCATTGGTCCGCTGCCGCCCCAGCCGCAATACGCGGCAGAGTGGACAGCGATGATCGTCGAGCAGGTCGAGGCCTTGATGGCCGGCGGGGCCGACTTGATCCTCTTCGAGACGCTGCCCAATCGGGACTCGTTGGAGCAGTGCGCCCTGGCGATGGCCGCAGCGCCGGGCGTCCCCTTCGCCCTCTCCTTCGCCCTCACGGATCAGGAAGAGACGGTCTCCGGCGAATCCCTCCAGCGGATGCTCGCGCCGATGCCCGAGGGCGCGGCCAGTCCGATTGCCTTGGGCATGAACTGCGGCACCGGACCGGCCGGCCTGCTCGGAGCGCTCGAACGGGCCATCCGCCTGACGAGCCTGCCCCTGGTTGTGCAGCCGAACGCCGGGATTCCCAAGGAGGTCGATAACCGCAAGATCTACCTCTGCTCACCCGAATACCTGACGACCTACGCGCTGCGCTTCGTCCAGCTTGGCGCCCGGGCGGTCGGCGGCTGTTGCGGGACGACGCCGGAGCACATCCGCGAGATCAGCCGTGCAGTCAAGCCTCTTTCCCGGGCACGCGTCGTCACGGTCGTCCGCGAAGCGGCCGAGGAGGTGGAGGAGCAGCCGCCCACGCCGAGGGCGGAGCGTTCGCGCCTCGCCTGCCGCCTGGCGATGAAGAAATGGGTGACGAGCGTCGAACTGGTCCCGCCGCGGGGCTATGACCTGAAGCCGACAATCGACAAGTGCTTGACTCTCTACCGCCACGGCGTGGATGCGGTCAACATCCCCGACGGCCCCAGGGCGAGCGCGCGGATCTCGCCGCTGGTCACCGCCGAGCGGGTCCTCCGCGAGGCGGGAATCGAGCCCATCCTGCATTTCTGCTCGCGCGACCGGAACCTGATCGGCATCCAGGCCGACCTGCTGGCCTGCGCCGCCTGCGGCGTGCGAAATATCCTGTTCGTCACCGGCGATCCGCCAAAACTGGGCAACTACCCGCACGCGACCGGGGTCTTCGACACCGATTCGATCGGCATGGTCGCCGTCCAGCGGCGGCTGAATTCGGGCATCGACCTGGGCGGCCAGGCGATCGAGCCGAAGACCGAGGCGCTGCTGGGCGTGGGGCTCGACCCGACCGCCGTCGACCGCCAACGCGAACTGGACCGCTTTCAGCGGAAGGTCGAGGCGGGCGCCGAGTTTGCCATCACCCAGCCGGTTTTCGATCCCGACGCGCTGCTGCGATTCCTGGACGAAGTGGAAAAGCACGGGATTCCGATCATGGCCGGCATCTGGCCGCTGGCCAGCTATCGCAACGCCCTGTTCATGCAGAACGAGGTGCCGGGCGTGGAGATCCCCGCGGCGGTCTTGCAGCGGATGGAAGCGGCCGGCACACGCGAGGAGCAGATGCAGGTCGGGATCGAGATCGCCCGTCAGTCCGTCCAGCGGGTCCACGACCGAGTCGCCGGAATCCAAGTCAGCGCGCCGTTTGGAAAAATTGAAACGGCCCTGGCCGTGATCGAAGGCTGGGAGGCGGAATAGCGGAATGGCAATTCTTGACGAGTTGCGACAGACCCGAGAAAGACTGCTCGCTGAGGCTGGGGGCACTCTGGAGGGGCTTGTTGCCCAGTTGCAGCGTGACGAACGCCTTTCGGGCAGAGAGTTCGTACGCCCGAGAAGTCGACCAAGCCAGTCCAGCGGAGGGGGGAAACCGGGTGCTTCCACAGTTGAACGTCAGTCGTCGCCGCCCAGCGATCGGTGACGTTTGCCGTAGGGGGATGGCTCGCGGGGAGATCCAAGGCGATATTCTGGTCCTTCAGGAACGAATGAAAATCACACCACCAGGCCGTGAACGGTTATCCTCTTACCCACCGGGGCCCAACCAATGAAAAACCTGCTCCAGACCGCCCTGATTACGCTGCTGACCGTGTCGTTGGCTTCGGCCGAAGTGACCCTTTATGTTGCCCCGGATGGGAAAGACGGCGGCCCGGGGACGCGAGGGGCGCCGCTGGCTTCCTTGGCAGGGGCGCGGGATCGGGTCCGCCAGGTGAAACGCGAGAAGCCCGGCGAACCGATCGCCGTGCTGTTCTCCGCCGGCGCATATCCGATGGCCGGGCCGGTCGAATTCTCCGCGGAAGACTCCGGGACGCCCGAGGCGCAAGTCGCCTATCGAGCCGAACCAGGGGCGCTGGTCCGGCTGGGCGGCGGTCGGAGCGTTGGCCCGTGGCAGCCGGTGGCCGATCCCGCGGTCCTCGCCCGGCTGCCGGAAGAGGCGCGCGGGCATGTCCGGGTGGCCGACCTGGGGGCACAGGGAATCAGCGACTACGGCACGCGGACGGTCCGCGGTTTTTCCGTGGCGAGCCAGCCCGCCGAGGCGGAACTGTTCTGCGATGACCGCCCGATGCAGCTCGCCCGGTGGCCCAACACGGGCTTTCGCGGAGTCGAGGCGCGCGACTCGCTCCAACGCGTCGAAGTCGACACGGATCGGCTGGCGCGCTGGACGGACGAGGCCGATCCCTGGGTCTTCGCCTATTGGCACCACGACTGGGCTGAACTTTGCGAACCGATCGCCGCGATCGATGCCGAGGCGCGGGTGCTCGTCCGATCGGAGAAGATCAAACCGGTCTACGGGCTGACGCCGGGACGGGCGCGCTGGTATGCCTACAACCTGCTCAGCGAATTGGACCAGCCCGGCGAGTACTACCTCGATCGCCGGGCGGGCCGGCTCTATTTCTGGCCGCCGCGGGCGGGAGGCTCCACGGTCCTCTCCCTGGCGGAATCGCTGATCCGGGCGAAAGACCTGTCGTGCGTGAGTTTCTGCGGGTTCACGCTGGAGGCCTGCCGGGCGACGGCCGTTTCCTTCGCCGGCTGTAGTGCGTGCAAGCTGGTCGGCTGTACGATCCGCAACGTGGGGCACAAGGCCGTGAACGTCGCGGGAGGCGCCGGTTGCGAGGTCTTCGGCTGCGACATCTCGTATTGCGGCGAAGGGGGAATTGCCATGGCGGGCGGCGATCGGCCCACGCTGACGCCGGCTGGGCACAACGCCGAGAACAACCACGTCCACCACTACTCGCGCCGCGCCCGGACCTACAAGACCGGGATCACCGTCAGCGGCGTCGGCAACCGCATCGCCCACAACCTGATCCACGACGGCCCGCACATGGCCCTCTCGGCAGGCGGCAACGACCACGTCGTCGAGTACAACGAGATTCACAACGTCGTCTACGAGAGCGGCGACGCCGGCGCCTATTACGTCGGCCGCGACTGGACGCAGCGGGGGAACGTCCTCCGCTACAACTACTGGCACGACATCGTCGGCGAATCGAGCTACGGCGGGATGACGATCTATCTCGATGACCAGCACTGCGGCCACACGATCCACGGCAACCTCTTCGAACGCTGCAACCAGGCCGTGTTCATCGGCGGGGGCGACGACAACATCGTGACGAACAACGTCTTTCTCGGCTGCCGCCGCGCCGCGCACATCGACAACCGGGGGATGGGCTGGCAGAAGGCCGCCACCGACGATCCGCGCGGCACGCTCCGCAGGGGCCTGGCGGCGATGCCGATCGAGAGCCCCCTCTGGAAGAGCCGCTATCCCACGCTGGCGGGCATTCTCGACGACGAGCCGAACATTCCCAAGCGCAACGTGTTCGCCCGAAACTTGAGCGCCGGCGGTACGTGGGACGCCATCCATGCCGGCACGCGACACTACCAGACAATCGAAGACAACCTGGTCTTCGACGACGACAGCGATTGGGTGCGGCTTGTGAAGGACGAGGCCGGCCGCCCGATCAAGCTCGAACTGAAGGACCCGGAGGCGGTCCGGCGGATCGGCTTTGAGCCTCTGCCGCTGGAGAAGATCGGCGTCTATGCCGACTCGCGGAGAGCGAGCTGGCCGGTGCGGCACGAAGTGCGGCCGGTCACGCTGCCGCCGACCCGATAGCCGCGCCCGGCGCGCAATCGATCGATTGCGCGCCGGCGGCCGCACGGATTTCTTTCGATTGCGGACTGGGCGCAGCGCGGCTGCCTGCCGGCCAGCGATCGCGGAGCTCTGCGCAGCGCATGCGGCCAAGGGGACGGGGCACTGGCGGGACGCTCCGACTCGGGCCGCTTCGCTGTCTTTCGAGAACGGCCGCCTGCCGCTGGCGAAGGAGTTGCTGACGCGATATGCTGGTGCCGGTAGACGATGTTTTGAAACGCCAACAGGTTGGCGACAGAGACTGCGGAGGTGCGTTATGGTGCGATGGACAAGTCGGCTGGCGGCCGTGGCCGCCGTCGCGGCCGCGATCGGGTTGCCTGGCCGAGC
>JAAYCB010000006.1 GCA_012744395.1 Pirellulaceae bacterium | reverse complement strand
TGATGATCTCAGCCGTCAATGCAGCTTCACTCCGGTAATCTCTGTCGAGCGACTCAATCCTCAGCGCGGTCCTGGTTGCGATGGGGATTCCGCCGATTGTCTCTCCGTACTCAAGAACCGCACTCTTCACCGTGGCTTCCCTGTTCGCGACGTTGTGCTGTTTACCACCATATTCGGTCAGGGCCCATTCCCTTGTGGGATCACACACGAGGTAACCGTCGGTGATCTCGTAATCGCGCCTTCGAACCGCGTCGTTAATGCGGTACTCGAATTCGACGCGAACCAGTTCCTTGTCTTCCGACGTGATGGCATACGCGCGCTTGATACGAAATAAATCGCTCTGGACGACACGAAACAGCGGGTCGTCCCAAAGGTAATAGCCCATGAGGGCAAAGGCACGAGGCGTTTCCTCTACTCGAGCAAGACCCTCGTCTACTTTGGGGTCGACGCCGATTTGCTCAAGGGCTAGAAGATTGCCCTGGTGATCCTGCGGTGTTCTTTGAAGGGCAAAGGCATAGTCGTGGTTTCGAACTCTGAAAAAGACATTTCCGCTCTCCTCCTTGACACCCGTTTCCAGTGTGCATGCCCCCCGAATCGCCACTTCGTCCTTTCGGGTGAAGCTCTTCAGGGGAGCATCCTTTCCTTCGGCAGACAGGACATAGTGGAATTGTGCGCGATAGGATAGGTGCTCGAGCTTCGCTCCAGTCTCCGCGACCCCCTTCAGGAAACGTTCGCGCAACGCGGGATCGTCTTCCTGCGTCCAGAGCGGACGGGGTGTTACGCTTAGCAGCAGAATTGCCAGCGAGGATTGCAGAAGACATAGACGCGATGCGCGGGGCAACATGCGATCTCCAGCAAGACACACATGAAGGACTCTGCCAAAGCGTATCCGGAGCTTCACGACTCCGGATACGACCAGCGACAACCATTTCCGATTTCCACAGGCCATGCCGCAGTACGACCGCCAAAAACGCACGAACTGAACTAACGTCGACGCCGCATGACGGCGAGCGATATCTAGTTCAATATTCGCGAAATACAATTGCAGTGATCCTGGAATGCTCCTCCTACTTTGCAGTCGCAGTTGCACTGTAATGGGGGACCGACGCACGTACCCGTACAAGCTGGCGCTGGCCCACCTGCACAAGTTCCGCGTGCTTCGCACTCTTCCATCCAACAATAGGCGCCATAGGTGTATGCTCCAAACGAGAGCAAGACCAAACAAATACCCATGGCCACACACAGTCTACCGACAGAACCTCGAGTCATCATTTCACGTCTTTCTCTCAAAAGGACAACTCCAACAGCCCAGACGCACATGCTCCTGGAACAATTCGCAGCTACAGGACAATCCCAGTGACTGGGACAACTACCGATATTCGGCCCGGCGTATCCGAAAAGAACTTGATCGTATGCCTGAATGGCCCGGACTTGTCCGACGTGCCAATTTCCAACTTCAAAGTGCAGCCCTCACGCGCCGGAACCACGATTGGGAATTCATCGAGCGAAATACACCCGCAACTGCTCTGTGAGCCCAGCAGTCTGAACGGCTTCCATCCCAAATTCAAAACTCGCAGTTCCCGCTCAAGAACACTCGCCTTTTCGACAGCACCCACGTCCAGATGCGTCGGCTCAATCAGCAATCGCTGCCCCGCCAAGTACGGCCAGACACGCCCCATCGAGCCCGTCCGCCATCGCACAAAGCCGATTAGGGCCGATCCCAGCAACAATGCGATGGCCGCGACCTGGATGACGAAACGAAGCATGCCCGACCGTCGCACGCCTTTGACTGAGCACGATGCGGTCGCATCTTGCGAGGTTGTTTCAAGTGAGTTTTCGATCATTCTCTCGTTCCACCATTTCTGCCTTCTCGTGGCCGGATCTGTACCGCATTTGCGGGATTACATCCCCGCCTCTCGCCGCTTGAAGATCCCAACGGCAATTGCCAGGCAGACTATGCCCGCGATCAAGTACCATACCCAAGCACCGAACCAACTTCGTTCGAAGTGCGGCTCAGGAAGCCCGTAATAGCTTAAATACAGCTCTTCGTTTGGTAACTCGCGACTGAGAATACTAAGATTGATCGTCGATTCGCTCGTGTAACCGTCGCCCGCGGACGCCATTGTCTGCGTGATCTTGGTTGCAATCGGCAGGTCCTCGACTGTATCGCCATGCTCTAAGACTGTCTTGATTGTCGCGATATAGTCATTGTTAAGGTTGTGGTGAACGGCGCCATACTCCTTCACAGTCCATTGCCGCGCAGGGTCGCACACGACGTATCCGTCGGTAAAGCGGTCGTGGATCTTCTGCGACGGATCGTCGATGCCGTAGTCAAACTCGACGCGAACGACCTCGCGCTGTTCCGACTGGACGGCATACACGCGATTGATTGTGAATGACTCACGCTCAACAACTTGAGCAAGCGGCTCTGTCCAAAGATAATACGCGGCCAATGCCATCGCGCGAGCCTGCTGCGCGTTCGCAGCAATTTTGCGGTCGACAACCGGGGCCGCACCGACAGCTTCAAGGAACTGCAGACTGTTCTTTGCTCCTGAACGGTGAAGCATAAACGCATACGCATCATTGCGCGCTTCCACGAATGTAATCCCATCTCTCACGCCCGTTTGCAGGCCGTACGGACCCCGTATCCCAATTTCATATTCCCTGGTATCGGCCTTACCAGAAGCGCTTTTGGTACCGATGTACACGCATCGGGCGCGGAATGAGATATGCTGAAGTCTCTCAGAACTCTCTTCAATTCCACGTACGAAGCGATTCTGCAACTCAGGGTCATGTTTGGGGGCTGACTGAGCCTGCACCGACAGGCAGCAAAAGGCTAATCCAAGGTGAACAGCAAGTAGAAGACGTGGCATTTCTAGCTCCGGCAATGAACAAGAGATACACACACTCCTCGCTCCTCCCCACGGAGTAGCTGGTGAGTTGTCGGGAGGAGCGAGAAGTAGCACGGTTCATCCCCGTTGAAACGTCCCAACAGGAATTGGCATTTCAGAGCGTCGCAAAGAGACCACACTGCATGCTCACACTCAATACGTGCAATTGCACTTCGGGGGATAAATCGGATTCGGCGTGCACACACACTGATAGCAAGCCGAACCAGACCCGCTGCATCCCAGACCATCGCAGGGCGGCGTTGAGCCCACACATCCTCCCTGATCACAATCAACGTTGCCGGCGCAGCTTGCATGCGCTTGATAGGTGCCGATCGCGAGGAATAGCAGACACACTCCGAGTGCCAAACACACTTTTCCAACAGAACGCCACGTCATCATCTTACGTCTCCCTCTGTTGAAGAAACTCGAACACAACCAAGACAAACGTTGTCCTGGCGACCTTCGCGTGGTTATGAAACGGAACCCCTAATCGTTACGACAACGGACGAGCCGCCGGGCTCGTCGGAGAAGAACCTGATGGAATGTTCAAACGACATCGGCGTACCCGGCATGCCAATCCTGAGTCGTAAGTGCCTTTCCTCACCGGCCGGAACCACGATCGGAAATTCATCGAGCGTAATACATCCGCAGCTCCTTTGCGCACCCAGCAACATCAACGGCCTCGGTGCCAAGTTCAAGACTCGCAGTTCTCGCTCAAGAACGCCCTCTCTTTCGCCATCACCCAAATCCAGATCGGTCGGTTCGATCAGCAATCGCTGCCCCACCAAGTACGGCCAGACACGCCCCATCGAGCCCGTCCGCCATCGCACAAAGCCGATTAGGGCCGATCCCAGCAACAATGCGATGGCCGCGACCTGGATGACGAAACGAAGCATCCCCGACCGTCGCACGCCTTTGACTGAGCACGATGCGGTCGCATCTTGCGAGGTTGTTTCAAGTGAGTTTTCGATCATTCTCTCGTTCCACAAGCGCTAACGTGCTTTGGGGATTCGCACACACCCCCCACGACCCTGCCGCAACTGCGTTCCTCCGTCGTTCAAGCAACTCCTTCAGCCTGGCTTCGGATTCCCGGCCGGTCGCAACCGACACAACGCGCCCGTTCTCCAACAGAATGACGACCGGAGCAGGCAGCAGACACGGCTCGGAACTGTTCAGTCGCCCCACAAGCAGCGACCGCGGAACGTTCCGAGAATCGTCACCCGCACAGGGCGGCAATTCGACCAGTGCAAGCCGGCGCGAGCCGCCAACATCGCAAGCCGCATCGCCAAACCACGCAGCATTCAGCGTTTCTTCGCACAGCGCGCAATCGTGCCGGTGCAGCACCACCAGGCACTCGCCCGTCGACAACTCGGCCCCGATATCGATCTGATCCAGTAGCGGACATCGCTGCCCGACCCAGAGTGACGGATCCGCAAGAATCGCGTCTTGGCGCCGCCATTCGTTGCCGCCGAACAATGGCAGGCTGAGCTTGGCCGCAACCACTAAGATGACCGCATACCCCATCGCCGCCGGCAGCCGGTAGCCGAACGTGGATGTGTGGAGCGCGACTGCCTTGCGATCGCGATACGTCGCCGTCAACGCCGTCAGGGCCGCAATATCGATCAACAGCGTAACCCAAGGCGGTGTGCGAACCACCCCGAAACAGCCGCAATCCGCCTCGCCTCGGAAGAGTTTCGCGGCCGTTACGGTCGCAAACGTGGCAAAACACGCCGCCGACACCCACCATACATGGGCCGGCAGGCGAGCCGAAAAGAGCCAGCCGGCAAATCCAAGCTCGAACAAGACCAAGGCAAACCCCCACGCGTCGTATGGCCATGTGGCGGAGCGGAGGAGCAACTCGCCTTTAAGTGTTGCCGCAGTCAGCAGGATGCCCCCCAACAGGATGCGAACGGCGGAGAAGGTCAGCCGTTGGCGAACGAGGCATGCCACCTGCCCACCCCCCCGACGAGTGCTCACCGCCATGCTCTTCGCCTTTCCCTGCCGATGCATGACACGAACTTCTGGGACAATTTATGCGTAGGTGCGACATACGAGTACCTTGCAATCTACATCTGTGTCGCAAACCTGTCAATCGTCTGGATCGTAAAACCGCGATTCACTGGCCCTCCAAAGAGGGGGCGTTAACCGCAAGCCGGTGTGCGGCAAAGGCTTATGGGCCTGGAAAAAGTGGGAACTAATTCTTCCTAGGTATGTCGTCGACGCACGTCAAAGACACGGGATACGAGTTTTCCTATCAAATCTGATGCTCTGCGCCATTCCGCACTGCCTGACAATATGGGACGATCAGACAAAACGAGTGCCCACAAATTCAGATCAGCAGCAGCGCAGAATCACGCCGCATCAGGGAGCAAAGAGCCAGTCCATGCGTGGACAGTCACTGCCATTGGGAAGCCGTGCCGCGTCGGCCCGCAGAAGCCGGCACAATATTCGCCTCAGTAGATTTCAATGCTCTTCACCATCGCCTCGCCAGACGCTCGGGCACCATACAGGCAGCGATCGGCCGATTTGAGCATCAGGTTCGGATCGAAGTTGACCGGTGGAAGCGAAACGCTGGCTACGCC
Source organism: Pirellulaceae bacterium (assembly GCA_012744395.1). Lineage (GTDB taxonomy): Bacteria > Planctomycetota > Planctomycetia > Pirellulales > Thermoguttaceae > JAAYCB01. The sequence continues at coordinate 1,941 of JAAYCB010000006.1, read as the reverse complement.
CAGATTGACGCGCCTGCCGGCGGGCCGCCAGCGACGGATTGGCTCCGAACCGTCCGGATCAGCGACTGCCCGAGATGAACGGCCGTTTGCCGCTCGCAGTCCGACAGAAACACGAAGAACCCCGTCTCGCCGTAGGGCATGCACGCCCGCTGCTCGTGCTCGATCTGGCGAGAACACTCGCCGATCCGGGATCGACTCTGCACGAACCCCTCCTAGCCGTAAGCGAGAATCAGCGGTTCGGGCTCGTTCAACTCGACCAGCATCAGGCTCAGCGGGCACCTCGCCTGCCGGCAGGCCGCGGCGGCCGTCGCCAAGTAGGCGGCCAGACGCGTCTGCACGTCGACGCGAATCCCTCCCAGGCCGACGTGCATGCGCCGATAGACGCTGAACCGAAGTGGCTCCTGGCCGTGGATCTTCGCCGCCATCATGCGATGGACGAGATCCAGAATCCGCGTCTTCATGTCATATTCGTCCTTTGCCAGCGGCGTCAGGACGACCCACCTCCGGACCTCGGGACGCTGGGCCGATTCCAGATAGACCGGCAGTTCGTGCTGCGTGAGCGGCGTCTCGCTGGACAGCGCCACGAATGTCCACGGACCGTTCTTGGCCGGCGGCCTCCCCCTACGATTACCGCAAGGCGGAGCTGATCGACGGCAAGAATCCGGCGCCGGCGTCGCAAAGGAACTTCGCACCGAAGCCGAGCAGTGCCAGACCGCACGCCGCGGAGACAAACTGCTGGCCCTTCTGGCCGAAGACCTGCGAGCCCTTGCAGCCCGCCTGGGAAAGGACCTCCAGCCAGCCAAGGTCGCAGGCCCAGTGGATCAGGGCGAAGAGCACCAGGGCCGAGAGGCCGAACTCGATGGCCTGGGTGGTGAGCGTCAACCCCACCGTGGCCCCCCAGACCCAGAAGTAGGGACTTGTCGCAGTCAGCAGCGCGCCGGTCCAGAAAGGGCGCCGGCCGGCGTGCCCGGCCGTCTCTTGTCGCGATTGCCGAAGACTCAGCAGGAGCTGGAAGCCCATCAGCAGCAGGAAAGCTCCACCGGCCAGCCCGATGCCCGCCCGCAGGCGCGGGGATTCGAGGTAGGCGCCCAGGCCGATGACCAAGAGCACGATCGAAGGCAACTCGATCGCCATGTGCCCGATCGCGATCAACAGGCCGGCGTGGCGGCTGCGCACGCCGGCGGCCAGGGTTGCCGCGGTGATCGGGCCCGGCGCCAGCACGCCCGAGAGTGAGATACCGACCGCCGTGAGAATGAATTCGACCAAGATGCCTCTCGCCTTTCGCGTTTAAGTGCTTTTGGAAGACGATTATCAACTCCAGACGCGGCGGGTGGCAAGGGGCGCGGCCGCGCAGCCGGCGGGTTTGCCTCGCCCGAACGGCCATGCTATGCTCCGGGCGCTGTTACATGGACTTGCCGCCCACGTTCGACATCGAGTGCCTGCGGGCGTGGAAACAGGATCAGCCCGAGGGAGGTTTTCATGCCGGATTCATCGCTACTGGTGCTGTTCGACGAAGTCCGCGGCAAGACGCTGCTGCTGCTTGAGGGTGTTTCCGAAGAAGAAGCCCGCTGGTCGCCGCCCGGCCTCCACAACCATATCCTGTGGCACGCCGGGCATAGCTTCGTCCTGGTCGAAACGCTGGCGACGGAGGCGCTGGGCGGCCAGCCCCAGATTCCGGACGGCTGGTTCGAGATGTTCAGTTGGCGGAGCGAGCCGGCGCGCGTGGCGCCGCGGCGCTGGCCGCCGCTTGCAAAGGTCGTGGCGCAGCTGAAGTCACAACATGCGCGCCTGCGGTCTCAAATCGCCCGGCTCGATCCGGAGCGACTCGCCAGCCCAATGCCCGCCCACCCCGGGCGCACCCGCGGCTATGCGATCGTGCATGGACTGCACGACGAGGCCTGCCATTCGGGCGAGATTTGGCTGTTGCGCAAGCTGCTGCGG
>JAAYCB010000079.1 GCA_012744395.1 Pirellulaceae bacterium | reverse complement strand
GCTTCAGATTGTTGGTGCACTGGGTCCTTCGAGCCGCCTCGCGCGCCGCCTGCACCGCCGGCAGCAACAAGGCGATCAAGATGCCGATGATGGCAATCACGACCAACAACTCAACGAGCGTGAAACCTGCCTTTCTGCGCACACTCATCATCGCACCCCCGTCTTCAGAAAGAAAAGAAATTGGAAAACAGACGCAATCGCTCCGGCAACCACACCCAGCACTTCGACAGGGAGGAAGCCGGGTTCGCAACTACGATCCTACAGCAACGCGGTCGAGCTGTAATCATCCTTGACAAAAAGTGCAGCAAATATAGCGCATCGTACAGCGGGCCCTCATTGGCACCCGGGGCGGCGTGGGGTACGATCAAAGGTTAAGGTTTACAAAAGGAGCGGTGGATGATCACGTCTTTCGAACTGCGGCGGCACGAGCTGGACTACGACGTGCTGGCCGTCAACGAACGGTTCAAAAAGCTCTACGCCGGGCTGGTGTACGACGCCTGCGAGCACCTGGGGCTCCGCGGCCGGGCGATGGAGAGCGGAATCTATCCGCTCGTGCCGGAGATGAAGGTCGCCGGCCCCGCGTTCACCGTCCGCTGCATCTCCACCCCCAGCCTCGACCCCGAAGTGCACAACATCCGGCTGGGGATGCTCAAGAGCATCACGCCCGGGTGCATCCAGATCCGCGACTGCCAGAACCACCGCAGCGCCGGCCATTTCGGCGAAATCAGCGCCACCGCCGCCCAAGCCGCCGGTTGCGCCGGCGCCGTGATCGACGGCAGCACCCGCGACAGCAACCACCTGATCCGCATGGGCTTCCCCACCTTCTGCCGCTTCCGCAACCCGGTCGAGGCCTTCGGACGCCTGATGGCCATCGAGTACCAGATACCGATCTTCGTCAACGGCATCGATGGACAACTGGCCGTCCACCCCGGCGATTACATCTTCGGCGACAACGACGGCGTGGTGATCGTCCCCCGGGAGCAGACGCTCGCCGTCCTTGCGCAGGCCGAGGAGTGGTTCGAGTCCGAGGGCCGCAGCCGCGCCGACATGGCCGCCGGCATGGACCCCTTCGAGGTCTACGCGAAGCACGGGCGGTTCTAAGGGCCCGGAAAATCCCCGCGGGGCCGGCCTGTGCGGCTATCGGTCGGACGGCGGCGCCGGCGCGCGGCGGAGCACACGCCGCAGAGCCGCCAGCAGGCGGCGAATCATCGGCCACAAGACCGAACATCCACCCGCCGCACAGGCCTCTTGGCCGGAAGCGGGCGCGCTGAGCATCGCCGGTCGTCCGCCGCCGGCCCCTTCGACCCCGCTCGCGCCGGGCGAGGCCGGCGCGGGCGGCAGTCGGCCGGCCGTTGCCGCGAGTCCCTCTTCGATCGCCCGCAGCGCGGCGGGAACCGGCGCCTTCCTGCCGGCCGCCTGCTTCCACTGGGCGATGAGGAACTGGATGTTTTCCAGCATCCGGTGGAGCCGCGCGGCCTCCTCCTCCGTCGCCCGGGATGCGCGTTCGGCGAGCGCCCGGAGTTGTCGATCCGCCGCCTGGATGTCGCCGAGGGCCGGCCTGAGCAGGTCCTTGTACCTGCTCAGCCAAACGCAGCGGAAGTTGCGGCTCCAGGCGCGCAACAGGCGAACGATTTCCATCGACTTGTCTTCGGCCAGCAGATCGCCGATGAGAAACGTATGCAGGTTCTCTTCGCCGAAGGGGTTCTCCGTCAGCCGCGAGATCCCGTCGGTGATCAGCATCACGTCCGCCCGCAGGCACGGCCCCTCCTTGCGTATGTCGCGGACGGCCCGCTCGAGCGCTGTCTGGATTCGCGTCTGGCCGGAATTGGCGACCTCGATCACGCGGCGGACGATGGCGTGGAACTCCTCCTTGGTCGAGCCGCTGGAGAGTGCATCGACCTGGCTCGTGAAGGGGCGGAAATTCAGCTGCGACCGCTGCTGGCGCCCCTTGAGCAGAAAGGCCAGCGCAAGGCCCCTGGCGACCGTCCCCCGGCGGTCATGGTCGTTCATCGTTCCCGAGGTATCCAGGAGCAGGTAGGCGTGCTGCCGCGGCCGATCGGCCTGGGCCCGCTCCTCCACCAGCTCATGGTCCGGCGAATCGCTGTCCGAGTCGCGGGGCTCGCCGGTCGGCTCCCGCCAGTCGGGCATGAGCAGCGCGCGCTGGGCAACCTTCGCGTAGAAAACGTCGGGGCAGACCTCCTCCAGCAGCCACTGGGCGGGAAAAATCCGCGCAAGCTGCTCCGTGCTGCGGATCGTCGCGACTTCCATCTCGTCCGACGGCAGTCGCCCGCCCACCAGCTCGTTCGAATCGCCGGTGAGCGACGCGGCCTCGTCGGTCTCCAATTGCCGGAGGGAAAGCACGTCGTCCGGTTCTGACCGCGCGGCGATGGGGATTTGAAGGTCTTCGACGTAGGAGGCGGCGCCGCGGGCGGCAAGGAACATCGCCACCTGTTCCGGCTGGATCGCGCCCAGATCGAGCCCGAACAGGGCGAGGTATTGCACCAGGTCGGAGGAGGCGTGCGACGAACGACAGGGATCGGAGGAGAGAGGGAGCATGTCCGCT
>JAAYCB010000078.1 GCA_012744395.1 Pirellulaceae bacterium | reverse complement strand
GCGGCAGCCAGAGGGATTCTTCTGCCGAGATTGCTCCCACCAGAAAGGAGTCACGGAGTGTTTGTAGCGGCGTCGACTCGTTGCTTTTCGAATCTGCCGTTGGATGAGGCTTTGCAGCGCCTGGTCGATCTGGAATACACGGCGGTGGAAATCTGCATCCACGAATCGGGTGGGCACCTGAAGCCATCCGAGGTGGTCCGCGATTTCGAACGCGCCGTGCAGATCTGCCGGAAGACGCAGCGGCTGACCCCAATCGCCTACTCCGTCGACATCGAGACGGACGACGAGTCGGAGTATTACCAGCAGTTTCAGGCCTGTTGCCGGTTGGCCAAGGCGACGAAAGTCGTCACCATCTCCGTCCGGTCCGCGGAATTGGGCACCCCCTTCAATGCCGAGATCGAACGTCTCCAGGAACTGGTCCGCCTCGCCGCCATCGAGAGCGCTGTGGTCGGGCTGGTCACGGAGACCGGGCGGATGACGCAAGACCCCGCCACGGCAACCGTCTTCTGCAACAACGTCAAGGGCCTTGCGTTGACGCTCGATCCGAGCCACTACATCTACGGGCCCCACCAGGGTGGCCCCTACGAGCCGGTGATGAAGCACGTCTGCCACGTTCGCCTCCGCGACACGACCAAGGAGATGTTCCAGGTGCGGGTTGGCCAGGGGCAGATCGAGTACGGGCGGCTGGTCACACAACTGGCGATGGTTCAGTACAATCGCGCTTTGTGCGTCGACATCGAGCCGATACCCGACGTCGACCAGAACGCCGAAATGCGCAAAGTCCGCTTGCTGTTGGAGAGCCTGCTCTAGCGGTTTGCAGCCGCCACAAGGATCAGACTGCGATGTGCGGACGGTTTACGCTGCGGACCCCGATCCACCTGCTGGCCGACCAGTTCGCGGCAATTCTCGAGGCCGCGCTCGAGCCGCGGTTCAACATCGGACCTAGGCAGCTTGTGGCCGCCGTCCGCGCGCGGCCGGAGACGGCGCCCCTCCAGCGGCATCTGGCGGCGCTCCGCTGGGGCCTGGTCCCAAGCTGGGCCAAGGACCTGTCCGTCGGCAATCGGTTGATCAACGCGCGTGCCGAGACGGTTGCCGAGAAACCGGCCTTCCGCGCGGCCTTCCGGCTTCGCCGCTGCCTCCTGCCGGCCGATGGGTTCTTTGAGTGGCAGCGCCGCGGCGAGGGCAAGCAGCCTTACTACATCCAGATGGCCGACGAGCGCCCGTTCGCCTTTGCCGGTCTCTGGGAAGCATGGGAGGGAGCCGGCCACGACTGCGTCGAATCGTGCACGATCGTGACCACCTCGGCCAACCGGCTCATCGCGCCGATCCACGACCGCATGCCGGTCATCCTGGCGGAGGAATCGTACCGGGCCTGGCTCGATCCAGCGGCCGATCCGAACGAGCTGAAAAGCCTGCTGGTCCCGTTCGATGCCTTGCGGATGAAGGTCCACCCGGTGAGCCGATACGTTAATCGGCCCGGCAACGAGGGCCCCGGGTGCATCGCGCCGCTGGCGCTTTGAGGGGACGGCCGCGGAGGGGTCTGTCCGCTGGCTCCGCCGTGGTTGACACGCTTTCCGCGGGGCATTAGGGTGGCAATGTCTCCCCTGGCAGCGGAGTCCACGGGAGGCGCTGCCCCCGCCCGCGGCTGGTTCGGCCCTCGCGCGGCGAAAGCGGCGTCCTTGCCGCAAGCATGGCGGATCCCCGGCCGGGGTGCGCCGGGGGGGGACTTGAAGACGCCGACCTCAAGACAATCAGGACGCGCCAGCGATGGGACATGGCAGGATGTTTCTCGGACTGGGCCTGGCGGCGGTGATTCTCTTCGCCCGCGGCCTCCCGGCGGCCCAGCGGCCCAACGTTCTCTTTATTCTTACCGATGACCAGCGTTGGGACTGCGTCAGCCTGAATCCCCAATCGGTGATTGCCACGCCCGCCACGGACCGGCTGGGTCGCGAAGGCGTCTACTTTCCCAACCACTTCTGCACGACGTCGCTCTGCTCGCCGAGCCGCGCCTCGATCCTCTCGGGGCTTTATGCCCATGCGCACGGCGTCTCCGACAACTTCACCGAGTATCCCCGCGAGATGCCCACCTGGCCGCGCGCCCTCCAGCAGGCCGGCTACGAGACGGCCTACGTCGGCAAGTACCACATGGGCGAGGACAACGACGACGTCCGCGGCGGCTTCGACTATTTCGTGACCCACCGGGGGCAGGGGAAATACTTCGACACCGAGTTCCGCTTCAACGGCGGCGCGCGCCGCATCGTCAAGGGGTATTACACCACGGTGGTGACGCGAATCGCCAAGCAGTGGATCGCCGGGCGCGGCGGCCAGCGCCCCTGGGCGTTGATCCTCGGGCACAAGGCGCCCCACAGCTTCTACGAGCCGGAGCCCAAGTACGCGCACGCCTTCGACCACGTCAACATCCCCTATCCGGCCAGCGCGTTCCGGCTCGACGACAACGACGCCTGGTACAAGGATCGCCTGGACACCTGGCACGGCATTTACGGCCCGCTGTTCGATTACCGCAAGAACTGGCCCGATCGGTCGCCGGCCGGGGTCGAGGATTTCGCCGCCATGGTCCGCGGCTACTGGGGCACGATTCTCTCGGTCGACGACAGCGTGGCCGACCTCTACCGGTTGCTTGCGGAAAACGGCCAACTCGACAACACGCTGATCATTTTCACTTCGGACAACGGGCTCCTCAGCGGCGAGCACGGGATGATCGACAAGCGGACGGCCCACGAACCGAGCATCCGCATCCCCCTGGTGGTCCGTTACCCGGGACTGACGCCGCCCGGCAAGCCGCGGATCGTCTCGCAGATGACACTCACCGTCGACCTGGCGGCGAGCATCCTCGACATCTGCGGGGCGGCGCCGCTGGAGCGGACGCACGGCCGCTCGTGGAAGAGGCTGGCGATGGGCCGGGCAGACCCCGGCTGGCGGACGAGCTTTCTGTATCACTACAACTACGAGAAGCAGTTCCCCTACACGCCGAACGTTCGGGCGGTGCGCACCGAGGAGTGGAAATACATCCGCTATCCCCACGGCGACGGCGGCCCCGATCGCCGCAAGGCGGACCTGTTTCACCTCGCCGCCGATCCCGACGAGGCGACCAACCTCGACGGCGATCCCCGCTACGCGGGCAAGGTTGCCGAATTGGACGCCGAACTGAATCGTCTGATCGCGGAGACGGGCGCCGCGGCGGACGCGATGCCGATCGATCAAGGGGTCAAGCAGGAGCTGCCGGACGCGAAGATCCGCTGACCCGCCTTCCGCGCGGCCGGCCCCGCCCCCTTCAACGCGCCGCGGCCGAGAGGATCACGTCCAACAGCCGCACGCGGATTTGCTGGATGCGGGTCGCGGTTTCGATCTTCCTGCCGGCAACGTCCGTCACGTAGAACACGTCGGCGATCTGGTCGAGGTAGGTGGCGATTCGCGCGCCGGTAAAGATCCGTGAGCACGTCTTCCTTCCAGCTGTCCCAGACGCCGGGTCCCACGCCGCCGAGGTCGGCGGCGGTCATCACGAACAGCATTCTGAGGCGTTCGGGCGAGCCGACGTCGACGGCGAACCGCACGAGCACCTGCTCGTCGCTCGTGTCGCGGCGGAAGGCCAGGTGATTCATGATCAGATGCTTGCCGACGAGGAATTCCAGGGTCTCGGCCTCCTCCGGCGGACAAACGGAACGGTCCGCGGACGCGTCGCCAAGCAGTTTCAAGATCACCTCGTCTCGCAACTTGCTGGCGGCGCGGCAGAGATCGACGCCGGACGCCCCCTCCTGATGGGATCGCTGCAACTCCTGGCAGCCAATCGCGAGCCGTGCTTTTGCCTCGAGGATCTTGGGTCGGAGGCGGGACATGCTGTTTTGCCTCGTTCCCCCTGGTTCCCTACCTGCCTACCTGGTTCCCAAGCTCCAGCTTGGGAACCAGCCATCTGGGCGAGAACAACACCGATCCGAATTGTAGTCGGCGCTCATCGCCGCTCCCATCCCCTATCGCTTTCAGAATCTCCGCCGGCGGCCCATTCTCCCTCTTGGGGCCGATTTCGGCGTAGAAAGGGCAAACCGCGTCTCTTTCGCGAAAGCCCGGCCCGCTCGTGTGCAAGGGCCGCCGGAAATAGTATAAGATACGCTTACGTGCCCGCCTCCTCGCTGCCACCGGATCACGCTCCCTCTCGCCTGACGGCACGATCCGGGCGAGAGCCCGTTAAGAACCCCGATCTGCCGGACGCCGTGCGGCCTCACCTCGGGACTGGGGGTGGCCAGCGCCCGAGAACGCGGCGGGCCGGCACCTTCCTGCCACTTTGGAAAAGGGTCGAGCGATGGCCTACGAGCAGTTCGCGAGCCACCTGGCAGGCATCGTGGGCAAGGCAAACCTGCTCTTGTCGGAGGAAGACCGCAACGTCTATTCCTACGACGGGACGTCCACCTGGGTCCACCGGCCAGACCTGGTTGTCTTTCCGGCCTCGACCGAACACGTGGAAGCGGTGCTCAAGCTCGCCAACGAGAACCGAATCCCGGTGACCCCCAGGGGAGGAGGCACCAACGTCAGCGGCGGCTCGGTGCCGGTTCGTGGCGGGATCGCCCTGGTGATGACCAAGATGAACAAGATTCTGTCCATCGACGGGGCGAACCTCTCGGCCCGGGTGCAGGCGGGCGTGGTCCTCATGGACCTCCAGGCCGCGCTGGCCCAAGAGCGGCTCTTCTTTCCGCCCGACCCGCAGAGCTTTCTCGGCGCCACCCTCGGCGGGATGATTGCCGAGAACGCCGGCGGCCCGGTGTGCCTGAAGTACGGCGTGACGAAGCAATACGTGCTCGGCCTCAAAGCGGTTCTCCCTACCGGCAGGACCGTCGAGTTTGGCGGCAGCACGGTGAAGAACGTCGTCGGCTACGACCTGGTCTCGTTGATTACCGGCTCCGAGGGGACTCTGGCCGTCGTCACCGAGGCGGTCCTCCGCCTCCTGCCCCTGCCGCCCGCCAGGAAGACGATCGTTGCCCTGTTCGACGATTTGCCCTCCTCGGGCGCAACGGTGGGGAGGATTCTCGATGCGGGCACGATCCCCGCCAAGATCGAGCTCCTGGACAACTGGGTCGTCAGGAGCATCAACCGGATTACCGGCATGGGGCTGCCCGAAGACGCCGCGGCGATGCTGATGTTCGAGTGCGACGGCAAGGAGGAGGTCGTCGAGCAGGATTCCCAGAGGGTGATCGAGGTCTGCCGCCGGGGCGGCGCCTCGCAGGTCCTCGTGGCCCGGGACCAGGCCCAGGCGCAGGCCTACTGGAAAGCCCGCAGCGCGGGGTTCGCGGCCGTCTTCGGTGCGGCCCCGACGGTCCTCGCCGAAGACGTGACCGTGCCGCGGACGCGGATGGCGGAGTTCATCGAGCGGGTGGTGGCGATCTGCCGGAAGGCCGACCTGGAGGTCACCGTGATCGGCCATGCCGGCGACGGCAACCTCCATCCGAGCGTGATGACCGACGCCCGCGATCCCGCCCACTTCGAGAAGGCCCAGAAGGCCGTCGACGAGATCATCCAGGCGGCGGTCGAGTTCGGCGGCGTGCTCTCGGGAGAGCACGGGATCGGTTTGGAGAAGCAGAAGTTCATGCGCCGCACGCAGGACCCGATGTTCATCGACCTGATGCGGAAGATCAAGGGCATCTTCGACCCCAAGGGGATTCTGAACCCCGGCAAAATCTGGGAAGACGGGAGCGATTGAGTGGCCGACCGCCTCGAGAATATCCGCAAGTTCCAAACGGACGTCGAGCAGTGCATGAAGTGCGGCTTCTGCGGCTACTTCTGCCCGATCTACCGCGAGGAACGCCAGGAGAAGGGGCTGGCGCGCGGCAAGGACCAATTGATCCGCTTCGCGCTCGTGGGCGAGCAGCCGCTCAGCAAGGGGTTCTACCAGGCGATCGACAACTGCCTCTTGTGCAGGACCTGCGTCGCGTACTGCCCGGCCAAAACCCGGATCGACCACGCGGTGATTGCCGCGCGCGGCGACTACGCGGCCGAGCGAGGGCTTCCCCTTGCCAAGCGCGCCGTGTTCCGCTACCTGCTCCCCAACCGCCGGTTGTTCGGGGCGGCCTTGCGCTTGGCGTCCTGGCTCCAGGGCTTCCTCCCCCGCGGAGAAGGAAGCTTCCGGCACCTGCCGCAGTTTCTCTCGGCCCTGGGGGCCGGGCGAACGATTCCGGATATCGCGCCGCGGTTCCTGAGAAGCATCCTGGCGGAATCCTGCCCCGCCGCCGGCGGGCCGAGGCGGCGCGTCGGCTTCTTCTCGGGCTGTGCCACCGACTACCTGTTCCCCGAACTCGGCCGGATGATCGTCGACGTGCTCCGGAATCTCGATTGCGAGGTCGTTTTCGACCGCCGCCAGGGCTGCTGCGGCGCGCCGGTCTACCTCTCCGGCGACTTCCGCACCGCGAGGAAGATGGCCGCCAGAAACATCGATGCGTTCGAAGGCTGCGACTGCGTTGTCACGGGTTGCGCCACCTGCGGCTCCGGGCTGCGCGAGTATCCGACCTACCTGGCCGAGACCCCCGAAGAGAAGCAGCGCTTCGAGCGATTCGCAGCGAAGGTCAAGGACTTCAGCGCGCTGGTCGTCGACCTCCTTGCCGCCGACCTCGGCCGGCTGGCGGTCAAGCCCTCCGTTCGCGGCAAGACGGTCACCTGGCACGACCCTTGCCACCTTGCGCGATACCAGGACGTCCGCGCCCAGCCCCGCAGAATTCTCCAGGCGCTCGAGGGGCTCCGGTTCGTCGAGATGCCCGACGCCGACCGGTGTTGCGGTCTCGGCGGGTCATTCAGCATTACCCATTACGAAGTCTCCCGGAAAATCGCCGATCACAAGGTCGACGCGATCGCCGCCTGCGGCGCCGATGCCGTCGTGACGGCGTGCCCGGGATGCATGATCCAGCTGCGCGACGCGCTGGCGCGGCGCAACGCGGCCGTGGCGGTCCTTCACATCGGAGAGCTGTTCACGATTCGGCCCGCGGCGGAGCCGCTCGGCCTTCGTTGACCAGCAGGTAGGTCCCCGACTTGCCGGCAACGGCGATGTCCGGACGGCCATCGCCGGTCAGGTCGGCGACGCAGATCTGCATGCCCGTCCCCACGCCGGCGCCGGGGGGAGCGATCGTGTGGCGGTCGAACTCCTCGCGGGCGGCGTTCCAGGAGTAGTAATAGAGGGCGGGCGGTTCGTCGGCGCCCGGATCGCGGCCGCCGTGCCCGCGGACACGCTTGCCCGTGATCAATTCTCCGCGGCCGTCGCCGTCCAGGTCGGCCCAAGCCATGCTGTGGGCTTGCGACCACGACTTGTCGATCAGGTGCTCGGTCCAGGTGGTCGTGCCATCGGATTTCGGCTCTCCCTGCTCCCACCAGTAGACGCCGTAGCCGTGGCCGCGCCCCCAGATGATGTCGTGGCGACCGTCGCCGTTGACGTCCGCCACGACCCACGGCGAGCTGGCGTTGGGAAGGGCCGTCTCCGGGTGAAAGGCCCAAGGCCGCGCAAGCGGATCGCCCGCCGGACGCCGGTACCAGCCGATGCCGCAAAGGATGTCGACCAGCCCGTCGCCGTTGACGTCTCCCACCGCGTACCCGTGGCCCGACCCCTGCTCTCCGAGCACGAACCGGCGGGCCGAGATCTGCCCGCCCTCGCCCTCGGTCAATTTCCAGGCAACCAACGGCGCCGACTTGACCCAGCAGTGCACGACGATCTCCGGCACTCCGTCCCCATCCAGGTCCTGGAGGTGGTAGGCCTCGTTTTCCGCACGAGCGGTCACCAGCACGTGCGGCTCCCACTTCCAGCCTCGCTCAAGCGCGGTCTTGCCGGGGTTCTCATACCACATGATCTCCGGCTCGGTCCAGCCGCCGGAGATCACGTCCTTCCAGCCGTCGCCGTTGACGTCCCAGATCATGTCGGCGTTGTTGGCCGAGAAATCGTTGCTGCCGAATCCCAGCGAGACCTGCGGGATTTCGCGAACGGGCCGCGGCACGAACTCCGGCGCGGCGTACCAGTGCGTGCCCGCGACAATGTCCGGCTTGCCGTCGTTGTTGATGTCTCCGATAGCGCAGCCCTCGTTGGGGTTGATCATCAGGCATCGCGCGGTGAAGCGGAGACCGCCGGTCTCTGCGGCGGAAAGAACCTCGCCGGCGCACCAGAAGCCCGCGACCAGGCTCAACATCGCGCCCCCCAAAACCACGCGCGGCGACGAGCAGGCGGTAAACATCAGAGCTCTCCTCCTGGCATAATGGTTGGCGGAAGGGACATGCCGACGAAGACTCCGGGCCGCAGCCCGCGCCGGCCAGTCTATCGCCGGCGCCAGCCGCGGGCAAGCCGCAGAGCAGATGGCATGCGGCGGAACTGCCGACGGCCCCCCGGCCCCTCGTGTCTCTCGGCGTTGCGGCGGGACTCGACCAGCTCGAGCCGCCCGCCGCTGCTCAAGCCGGCGGCGGAAGGGAGCCGCATCGGCGCCGCCCTCCGGAATACGATTGAGTCGCTCACGCGCGTGTCGCCGCGGGCCGTCTCCGGGCGCGGTCTGAACCGCGACCCTGCCTGGTCCGCTCCGGCGCGTCTTCCTCCGGGGCCTCGCTCACTGCTCTGCGGGGCCGATCTTGACGATGCAGAAATCGTGCCGGCCGAGCGGCAGCTTGAAGCTCCCGGGGCCGGTCCGCTTGATCGCCGCGCCGGTTTCGACATTCACCCCCGACAGCTCGCCGGCCAGGCCGAGCGCGGCCCGATCGAGGTCCAGCGTCACCTCGCCGGCCGGACCGTAGCTGGCGACGACGATCAATGCCCGGCCAGATCGGCCGAGCGCGAGCGTCTTGGCGGCGGCCCCGCTCGTCTTCACCGCCGGCGACGCGTCCCAATACCGGAACACGCGGCAGTCCGGCAGCCCGTAGCCGAAGTTGCTCAAGTGCTCCGCGATCGCCCGGCCGAGAGGCTCCCAATACAGCGGGAATTTCATCTCGTGCGTCAATCCGACGCCCACGCCGCTGCGGACCAGGCGGTCCCGCTCCGGGCCGCGGAGAAGATCGTGGATCACGCCGATGCAGCCGCTTTGAAACCCGGTGCTCTGGGCCAGCAGCAGGCTGGTGTCGTCGTCGAGGTGCAGACGCTCGTGGAAATCCTTCGCAGCGTAAGCCCCCTGGTCGCGCCACTCGTGATCCAGCAGGATCGTACCGAACGACAGCATCGGCACGATGTTCGTATTGGTCATGTGCAAGAAGGACAAGGGGCGGCGGCCGAGCTGGTGGTGCATCACGGCGATCCGCTTGGCCAGTTCCCGGAAGCCAAGGATGTTCACGCCGGGGCGGAGGCGCCCCTGGTCGTCGATGTAGCCGGGGCCGAACGGGTTGTAGTTCGGCGCGAGGAAGAAATCGTCGAAGTAGATGCCGTCGGCGAACGTGTCGAGCATCCACCGGTGATAGAAGAGCACCAGGTCCTGCCAGCTCGGCGCCGGGTCGACGGCATAGGCGACGCCCGAGAATTCGCGCGGCGTCTCCAGCTTGCCGTAGGAGTTCAGCGTCCAGCCCCCGGACGGGTCGCGCAGAAACCGTTCCTCGCCGGGCCACCGCGGATCGGCAATGTCCAGCGTGCTCCACTCGTCGGCATACGTGCGGACCTCAGCGCCCCAGTTGATCGCCCGGCCGTTTGTGTAGGGGATTGCGTAGGCCGTCTTGCCCTCCGCCGCGCCGCCGCGCCAGCCGCCACCGGCGAAGAAGTTCAGCGTCCAGTGGATGTGCGCCCGGTACGTCTCCAGGCGCGGTTCGAATTCCGGCGCCCGGAACCGTTCGAGCCACTTGTCCGTGTACGCGCGGTCCACTTCACCGGTCCGCCGGACTCGGGCAAATTCCTCGTAGATGCTGAAATCCCCGAACGCCGGATAGAAGGCGAAGCACGGGCCGGCCGCGCCCCAGTAATAGCAGGCGCCCATGAAATTGAAGTGGGCCGTGTCTCTCGTCCGAGCGCCCATGCTGCCGGCCCACCAGCGGCGAAAGCTGACCGGCGTCTCGGGCATCGGCTTGGCCGGCGTGGCCATCAGGCCGAACACGATCGTTCGTCCGCGGGTCAATGCGAACGGTTGCGTCGCGATCCGGACCACGAGCGTGGTCGCCGCGCCCGCGCGGCGAATCTCCAGCATCGGACGCTCTGGATCGAGCGACCAGTCGCGGTCATTCTCGGCGAACCAGCAGATGCCCCGCTCGGGGCCGCCGAGCCAGATGTAGGGCACGAAAGGGGCGGGCAACTGCCAGCGCGCCGCGTGCCGCGAATCCCACACCTTGCCGTCGGCGTCCGGGCCGCCGGTCTCGGTATACTTCACGTCGCGGAGCTTGCCGCCGTAGTCCCACAGTCTGCCTTGGCCGTCCGGAATCCGGCCCGCGTAGTGGTGCCGCAGCAAATCCGTGACCGGATGCATCAGCCAGGTCTCGGCCGTCTTCATCGGGATCGCCAATTGGATCGCGTCGACGCGGACCGCCGCCGGTTCCAGCCGCAGGGCGATCCGCATCAGCCCGTCGTATTCAAACTCGAAATCCGTGCGGCCTCGAACCGGGCCGGCGCGCCAGGAGGCCTGGCCGCGGACCTGATCGGCCGCCTTGTCCGTGAAGGTCACCGGGCCGCCGGCGGCAACCTGCGCCTGGCCGCCGGTCTCGATCTCCAGCCGCATCGGCGATTCGAGCAACTCGCGCTGCTGGCTGGCGACCTGCCGCCACAGCCCGGCGCCGTCGAGTTGATGCCGGCGGAGGACGCATTCGACGGAGCCCCGCGCCTCGTCGACCACCAGCGGCGTAAACGGTGGGATGACGACCCGGTCGCGCCCCAACGGGCAATTCTCCCAGGGGAACCGCCGGCGTTCGAACGTCCGCCTGAGCTCGCGCCGGGCGCCATCGGCGCCCGAGAGTGAAAGCCGCAGCTCGTAGTCGCCTTCGTCGAGGGGCGGAACCGCCAGCGTCTCGCCGCACGAGCGGAACGGCAGGCGGCCGCGGCAGGCGGCCAGGCTGGTGCTTTGACCCGCCGCGGCCAGTTTCAACTCCCAGTGCTCGAATTGCGGAGGCGGCGTCAACACGAGGAACCGCACCCGATCGAGCGACGGATAGTAGGCGAAACGGAATTCCGTGCCATCCGCCTCCTTGAGCACGTCCGCCGGCTTGCGCGGCGCGGCGGGCTTCGCCTCTTGGCCATTCGAACCGGCGGACCAGAACACCGCCGCCAGAACCGCACCGAGCAGCATGCTTCGTGCCATCGCATCTCCTCCACGAAAATCAAGTCTGCTCATTCTAGCCTCCCGGCGCGGGCCGCGCCTGCCTGCCGGATCAGCCATTCTCCAGGTTCGTCTCTGGCGAGCCGATGTGGTAGAATGACAGCAGCTGACCTGTGTGCCGCGTCGGGGCGCGGTGCGACGGGGGGCGTTTCCGGCGCGCAAGCCGTTTGGGAGACGAACCATGCAACGATCGATCATCCTACCCGTCTGGGCCATTCTCCTGTCGCTCGCGATGGGGGTGGCGGCCGAGGCGCAACTGTTTGGCGAACGTGCCAACACGGGCAACCGGACGATCACCGGTTCTCAGAATCGGGCGATGGCGGCTCAGAACCGCGCCGGCAGTAATGTCCGGCAGCGAATCAGCGCCGGAGGGAATCCCGGGGCTGCCGCGGAGGACGTCGGCAAGATCACCGGCACGGAGCGATTCTTGCGGGAATCGCGGACTGCGGGCGATTTCGTTGGCCGAAGTTCCGACGACGTCGGCGGTTTCGTCGGGGCGCAGACGGGCGCGGCCGCGTCGGAAATCCGCTCGGCCATCGAGGGGGAAATCGTCCGCGCGGAGACCAACCCGGCCGTCAACCGGCTTCTCAACGTCCCCCAAGCCCGCGCCAGCATGTACGCGCCGCGGCTGAAGATCGGCTTCGAGCCGCTGGCCCTTCCCACTCCGCGGCTGGAGCAATCGGCGGCTGCAAAACTGGCCCTTTCACCGACGCTTCAGGCGTCCGGCCCGATCGAAGTCTCGATCGCGGGCCGCACGGCTACACTGCGGGGGGCGGTCGCCTCAGCTCACGACAAGCGATTGGCCGGCCTGATGCTTCTGTTTGAACCGGGCATCTCGAAGGTCGAAAATGAGCTGACGGTCGCGCCGGCGACGCGGGAGGCGGAGGCCATTCCGACCCCGGCCAGCCCGTAGATGCGGCGGCAAGCCCCGCCGACCGCCGCGGCAGCGCCCGCCGTGTTGGGCGCCGCCGAGACGCAAGCATCGGCCGGCGATGCGCCGGCCGGCCAGGCTCCGGCGTCGACGCCAGGCCGCGGCCGATCAACGGATCATGAGACTGCCGGCGGCGCTGCCGTCAGCGAATATCGATCTCGTACCAGACGGTTGTGTACCGCGGTCCAAGCACGATCTTCGCGCCTCCCCCCTCGGCCTTTTCGACGGAGACCTTCCCCTTCCGGTTCCCGCTCGGATCGAGCGCGTAACAGTCGATCGCGCGCGGCTCGGCCGGGAGCGTGACCGTGGCCGGAATGCCTTCGGCCAGGACCGGCGCGGCGCCGCGGTCGGTGAGCGTGATCTTGTTGCCGCCCATCGGCTTGACGATCCGTCCGGAGTTGCCCGAGTCGCCCGTGGCGGCCAGCAGGATGTTCGCCCCGCCTTGCTCGCCAAAGCCCGTCGCCTGGCGCGAGACGAGCGAGACCGTGGCCCAGCCCAGCCGGGTCTCTCCGATCTTCAGGGTCACTCCGCCCAGGTCGATCGTTCGGCCCCGCGGGAAACCGGTGAAGAGCTTGGTGTTCGGCGCGTTCACGGCGAGATATGCGGCGCCGGGAATTTCCCTGTTCCAGAGTATCTCTCCCGTGTCGCTGGTGAACACCCTCTGGTCGGCGGGCAGCCTCGGCGCATCGGCCGGGTTGATCCCGCCGCCGGCAAAGTCCAGTGCGGTCCTGTGCACCAGCGACAGCCGCGTGTCCATGCCGAGCGTGCCGATGCTGAAGGAGACCGACCGGCTCGCCGCCAGCCGCTCCCGGTAGGCGGCCAGGTCGACGGCGGCGACGATCGAGCGATCGGCCTGGCGCACGTCGCCCCGCAGGAAGATCGCCGCGCACGCCGGAAAGTGCGCCAGCACGTCGGTGCGGGCGATGCAGTCGAAGAAGCACCACGGATTGGCTTGGGGCTCGAACTGGTCGACGTAGTGGTTGTAGCTGTACTGGAAGACGCCGTCCCACCCGTGCAGCCGGCCGTAGACGCAGAGCATCGGCTGCCCCTCCGCGCCGAACTGGTTCGGATAGGGGTGGTTGTATTCGCTGATCGTGTAGGGCTTGTTGTCGACGCGCTGGACCGCCAGGCGGTCCTTGATGTTCGCCAACGAATGGACCATCGAATCGTTCTCAATGGTCCATGGCTCCTTGGCGGAGAGCGAAATCCAACCGCCCCGCGGATGCCGCCAGTAGGCGTGGATGTCGACATAGTCGAGCGACGCCTGGATGTGCGGCGGGCTGTATCCCAGCTGGGTCCCGGAGACCGGCGGTTTGGCCTTCAATTCCCGCTTCAGATAGTCGTACATCCCCGTCCAGTAGCGGAAATCGGTGTCTTCCAGGAACCGCTGGAAATCCCGGGTCGCCCGCGCGGGGAAGGCGAGTCCCTTGCCGGCCAGCGGAACGGCGCCTTCGGCAAAGCCCTGCGAGGGATCGTAACCGCGGACCACCCCGGACTTCAGCGACAGGTCGTCGATCTCGTAGCGCCCGACCTTGAATCGCGTCATTTGCAGGTGCGCTTTGTCGGCGTCTTCCGCCGCCTCGAAGGCCAGGTTGACCGTCTTCCAGTCCGCGTCCACGTCCACCAGTTCCTGCAATCCGAGCGATCGCCAACCGCCCTGCGTGGTGGCGGCGGCCACGCTGAGTTGCCAGGGCCCCTTCCCCTCGGTCCGCCGGATTCTGAACGACAACGTATAGACCTGCCCGTTCTTCAGGGAAAGCCCGCGGAACAGCTTGGGGAAGAACTCTTCCCCGTCCCGGGTGACTTGAATCTTCAGCACGCCCCCCTCGGTGCGGACCTCGGCCTCCGCCGTGCCCTTGGCGAACGACCAGGGGACGCCCGTAAACGCCAGGGGCGTCTCGAACGTCCCGTCGGGTATCTGCTCGTCGCGGAGCGGCTCCGGTTTCCATGTCCATGCCGCCTGGAGGGCTGCGGCCGAGTCGTAGGTCCGGTGCAGCCAGGCATTCCATTGGCGGCGGAGCTCTCCGGCGTACGGCTCCGGCATCCGGTTGAAGAACCCGCTGGAGTAGAGGCTCATCAGCGAGTCTTCATTGCTGATCTCGATCATCGCCACGCAGGGCTCGTCCGTGTAGGGATTGCCGGTGTATCGGTTGACGTGCGTCAGCAGCTTCCGCGCGTACTCCTTCTGGAATTCGATCATTCGCGGCTCGAACTGCCCGATCCCCTTGTTGGCCCAGGGAAGCCCTCCCGCGTTCTCAAAGCCGTCGCGCTCATCGAGCGTCCGCCCCACGTGCAGGTTCATGTTCACATAGATGCCGCGCTGTTTGAGCGCCGCGATCAGGTAGTCGAGCTTGTCCAACTGGTTGGGATCCAGGTTCCGCTGCGTGTCCGTGTCGTCGGCCAGGATGGCCTGCGTCGGCTCGGGCATGAAGTTGACATACCACGTGTCCATGAAATGCAGCCGCACGCAGTTGATGCCGAACCGCGCCAACCGGCCGGCGAGCTTGCCCGCCGCCTCGTGCGTCGGGAAATTCGCCGGCCCGGTCAGATTCGTCGCGTGAAAGCGGATCGGCCCGGCGTCCGTGGCGAAGCGGCCGTTCTCCACGCGGACGAATCCGTGTTTCCCGGCCGGCGCGTCGAGCAGGTGCGCCACGCTCGAGGCATTGTCCGGACCGTCGTAGGAAATCACGAACGGGAAAAGCGGCGGCAACTCGTCGGCCGCCGCCAGGCAGCAGGGCGCCAAGATGAGAACCAGAACGGGCGCGCTGCAAGCGAGCCGCCGGGGGGGCAGAGGGGCCATCGGAATTGCTCCTGTCCTCAAGGGATGTCAATCACTGGGGACTCGTTCACGGGTTGGGGATCTGCGCGAGCAGGCAACAACGTGCCGGTAAGCGTATCGAATGTTCCGCGTAGCGGCAACAGGGGCCCGCCGCGCGTCCGCCCGGCAAGTGGTCGGCTGCGGTGGGCTGGGAGAGTTCTGGGCGGTGGCAGCTTGTCCCGCGCCGCACGGGGGTGTGGTTCTGGCCGATCGGTTGTTCTTGCCCGGCGGAGACATTCCTCCGCTGGGCAAACGATCGGGCGAGCCGGCGGTTGATCCCTGCGGATCTTGCGGTAAGCTGAAACCCGTTCCGGGACCGTTCCCCTGTGTTTTTCGTTTCGCGCGATGCGAAACGGCCCGTTGGCCTCGCCCGTCGACCTTGCCCCCGCGCTGGAGACCTGAGTCATGAGACAGCTTATTCCCTGCCTGCTCCCCGGCGTGGCCGCGGTCCTGGGGGTCCTGGGGGGCGCCGCGGTGCCGCGGCAATCATCGGCCGCCGAGCCCGCCGTGGAACTGCTCAAGAACCCGGGCTTTGACGAGCCGCTTGACGGCAAGGGCCTGCCGCGCGACTGGTCCACGTCGGCAGACCGCATCCTCTGGCGTGAAGGGGTCTACTTGAGCAAGAACTACGCGATCGCCTCGCGGGCGGGGGCCTACGTGCTGGCCAGCCAGGAGATCCGGTTGAAGCCCGGCCAGCGCTACACGATCCGGCTGACGCTCAAGGGCGACGGCGGGGCGCTGGGCGGAGCGTTGATCCTGCACGGTGAAGAGAGACCGCAGAGAGAAATGCCCCTGCTATGGAACGTGCAGCCGTCGGCGGAGTACGAAACGTACGCCGGCACGTTCACCGCTCCGAACCCGGTCGCCCGGCTGCTGATCTACAACGTGGCGCGCAAGGGGATGATCGAGTATGACCGTGTCTCGCTTCGCGAGGGCGAACCGGACGAGCCGATCATCGGCCAATTGTCGCTCCGCGAGATCGACCGGCCGCTGGGCGAAGTGCCCGAAACCCGGCACATCGACTGGGCCGCGCCGCTGGCGGGCGGGCCGGTGACGGCCTGTTTCACACTGCGGACCTTCCTCCTGCTGCGCGACACGGTGGAGCTGGCCCAGCGGATCGACCTGGATTACGACGTGATCCACACGGGCTACGACGGCGACGAGTGCGTTTCCGACACGGCCCGCCGCGCCACGCAGCGGCTGAGCGAAGGCCGCTACGAGGTCTACGTTGTCGCCAGCCGGCTATCGAACATCCTGGCCAAGACGATCCGCGAGCGGGTGGAAGCCGGAGCGGGGCTGGTCATCTTGGAGGGGTTCGGCCAGGCAACCCGGTTCCTGTCCGCCGACCAGTGGAAAACGGTCGACGACTCGCACTATCTCCGCGCCGCGATCCCCTGGCAACACATGCCGGAGAAGATCCTCTCCTCGGTCGAGGAGGGCGCCATCGGCAAGGGGCGGGCCGTGCGGCTGGTGTTCCCCTCGGCCACCGCGCGGGTCTGGGGATTGCTGCCCAGCGAAAACTCGATGGAGGCCTACAAGTCGCGGCAGTTTGAATACTGGGAATGGTGGCACTCGCTGCTTGCCAGGTCCATCGTCTGGGCGGCGAAACGCGAGAGCCGGGCGGCGCTGGCGATTACGGAGAACAGCCAGGGTCGATTGGCCGTGGCGGCCGATTCCGCGCCGCAAGACGCCCAGCTGCGGGTCCTCTGGCGGAGCGGCCGGGAGATTCGTTTCGATGGGCCGCTCCTGCGCAAGACTCCGCAAGCGGCCGCGCTGGCCGACGACGGCCGGGCCTCGCTGCCGATCCCGGACGATCTGCCCGCCGGACCCGTGATTGCCGACGTCGTCCTGCTGGACGGACATGGCCGGGTGCTCGACTGGCGGAGTTGCCCGGCGCGGATCGCGCAACGGGCGCGGATCGCCGCGCTGAAGGCCGATCGCCCCGCCGATGCCGCCGGCGCGGAAGTCAAGCTGAACGTGAACCTCGCCGCGCCGCGGCCGGTCGAGGCGACGATCGAAGCCCGCCTGATCGATGCCTTCGGGCGCGTGGCGGCCGCCGCGACACGATCCTGCCGCCTGGCGTCGGGCGAGACGGAGCAGGTGCTGGCGCTGCCGATCGGCAGCCCGTTGTGCGTCCACCATCGCGCGATGCTGCAACTCGTCTGCGACGGCCGCGAGGAGGACAGCGCGTGGGTCGACGTGCTCGTTCCCGAAACCGGCCCGCGCCGCGCCGCCGAGGATTTCACGGCGACCGTCTGGGCGCCGGGGATGACCCATCCGGTGGTGCTTGCCGAGTTCTCCACGCGGACCCGGCAGCTTGGCCTGAACTCGGAGTTCGGCACCAACCTCTACGCGATGTCGGAGCACGGCTTGCCGTGCGCCGGCTACATCGGCGATCCAACCGGTGCGTTCCGCTGCACAAAGCATACGGCCAGCGGCGTCCGCCCCCGCTGCCTGAGCGATCCGGCCGTCGTCGCCGCCTTCACGGGCCGAGCGAGAGAACGGGCCGCGGAGCAGCAAGCCTACGGGATGTTCGCCGTCGGGATCACCGACGAGGCCTTTCTCACCTCGCGCCACAAACGCGACGAAGTCTGTTTCTGCGAACACTGCCAGCGGCGGTTTCGCGACTGGCTGCGGGCGCGGTACAAGACCCTGGCGGAACTGAACGCCCAATGGGGCACGTCCTACGCCGCCTGGGATGAGGTCCGCGGCGGGCGGACCGAAGACGTCCGCGGCAGGGCGAACTACGCGCCGTTTGTCGACTTCCGTACCTTCATGACCGACGTCTGGGTCGACGGATGCAGGACGATCACCGAGGCCTATCACCAGGTCGCCCCGCAGACTCCGGTGGGACACACGAACACCTTCGGCGCGGACCCGTTCAACGGCAACGACTACTGGAAGCTCTGCACGCAAGTCGGCTTCGGCTGGGGCCAGGAATACTCCGAGGCGATCAAATCGTCCGGCCAGAAGGCGATCTTCGACATCTGGCGGAGCTTTGTTGAAACGCCCGCGTCGCGCGCCGCCCGCGGCGCCCAGTCGCCGGCGGGTCCGGAGGGCGTGTTCTTCAACTACGGCTGGATCGGCTACGACCACCGCGCGGCGGCGGCCCACTACGAGCCCTGGTGGCTGGCCCTGCACGGTGCGCGGGGCGTGAGCTACTATGCCACCTGCTCGATGGACGTGCCGCGGGGCATTTCCTGGTCGCTGGTTTATCCCAGCCTGCAACGGACCGCATATGCGAGCGCCGTGGCCGAGGCGATCCGCGACCTCCGCGCCGGGTGCGGCAAGGTCTTCATGGAATACGAGCGCGAGCAGCCGAGAATCGCCCTCCTCTGGTCGTATCCCTCGATGCTGGTCTCCTGGTGCGAATCGGCGGGCGACCAACCCGAGCCGCGCGAACAGCCCGGCAGCGACAGTTATGGGACGCATTACATGAGCGCCCTCCACTTCCGCCAGCATCTTAACGAACAGCAGCTCGACTACGTCTACCTCGCTCCCGATCAGATTCTCGCGTCGGACATCCTCCGGCAATACCCGCTGCTCTTCCTGCCGTTCACGGTGGCGGTCTCGCGGCCGCTCGTGGAGAAGCTTCAGGCCTACGTGGAGGAAGGAGGCGTCCTCATCGGCGATCTTCGCTGCCTGCGAACGGATGAACACGGCACGCCGCCGGCTGGATCGTCGCCGCTGGGGCACCTGTTCGGCGTCGACCGGGGCGAAGGCAAGGTGCACTACGGTCGAACGAAGGTGCAGTTTACCGCCGCCGGCGAGGGCATCGATCTTGCCGGGCGCCAGGTCGAGCTCTGCGGCCGGGAGACCCTCGCGGCCAGCGGCGCCCGGGCCCTCGCCGCGCATGCCACGGGCGAGCCGGCCGTGCTCGTCCACAGACTCGGCAAGGGGTTGACGATCTACCTGAACTTCTACTTCCCGCCTTACGACCGGGTCACGCGCGAGCTGGTCGGCCAGATCGCCAGGCGGGCGGGCGTGACGGCGCGCGTCGTGGCCGAGGCGCCTGCGGGCGACCGGCCGCCGCGATCCTACGAGCGGAACACGTTCACGCGCGGTCCGATCGCCGTCCACGCCTTGATTCGAGATCACCGCCGCTGCGACGACACCGAGCCCGTGCGGTTTCGTTTCGCGCAGTCGGGGCACGTCTACGACGTCCGCGCGAAGAAGTATCAGGGCAACACGGGCACGCTCGTCACCACGCTGGCCCCCGGCGAGACAGCCGTCTACGCCGTTCTGCCCTACCGCGTGACCGGCCTCCAGGTGCAAGCGCCCGAGCGCGCAGCGGCCGGCAGCGATGTTGAATTCCGCTGTGAAGTCCGCGGCGACGGCAAGCCGCTCGGCGATCACGTGCTGCACGTCGAACTCCGCGACCCGGACGGACGGACGGTCGCCCACTACGTGAAGAACGTCCTCGCTCGGGCCGGCCGGATCGCGCTGCGGATTCCGCTGGCCGTGAATGAGACGGCCGGCACGTGGACCGTGCAGGCATGTGACGTATTGACCGGCGCTACGGCGGAGAGACCGTTCCAGGTTGGTCCTTAGTGGTTCATTTCAGAAATGATGTCAGGGTTCCTTCAATGATGTAGGTTGGGCGTTCCCGCCCGACAAAGAACGACGGGCAGGAATGCCCATCCCACCAATGAGCTTGCACGATCCTCAATCTCGCGGCACCGCCAGGTCTCCGGGGCTTGAACGCCGATTTCCGCGGGGCGAAAGTCGATGACACTTCCAATGAACAACAGTATACATCAGGATCACAGGTAGCTGAACTCTAGCCGACGGTTCCCGAGCCACGGAATAGGGGGACAGTTCTTGTCCAGTTGGGCCTCGCGCAGGACCGGATTGTAGGCCCGCCGCTCGAAGTACACCAGGATCCGCCGCCGTGACTCGATCTCGATCGTCCCCGGCATCTCCACGAACTTTCGATAGACTCGCTTGGGCTTGGGTTGGCCAAAGCCGTGGAGCTGCGTGGCCAACCAGCGGTAGCAGCCCTGGGCGAGCACCGTCAGGACCGTGTCCAAATCCACGTTCAAACGGACGTCGCTGGCCAGACAGTCCAAGTGAAAGAAGTTGACGCTGCTGCCCAGCGCGTCCTCCACCCCGTTGCGCCGGGCATAGTTCATCACCAAGTCGCGCGGACTGGTGTGGGCATTGTTGGACAAGAACAGCGTCGGTTTTTCGCGACCCAACCCTCTCACGGCGACCTGCCGCGCCATGCCTGCGTAATTCGGCAACCCCCCGCGCTCGTCCACATACCAAATCTTCAAATTCCCGGCAAAAACCAGCCCTCCGACCCCAAACATATCACCCAATTTCGCCTCACGGAAATCGGCGATGCTGTCAGGGTTCCTTCAATAATGTAGGTTGGGCGTTCCCGCTCGACAAAGAACGACGGGCAGGAATGCCCATCCTACCAATGAGCTTGCACGATCCTCAATCTCGCCGCACCGCCAGGTTTCCGGGGCTTGAATCCGCATCTCCCGATCACGGTCCACTACCGCCATCTTCCGCCGAGTTCGTATCGCTCTCGAGCGATCCGCTGGATCAGGAAGTACTGCGCCCGGACGTTGACATGGTAGAGGAGGTCGAACTGCTCCGGCGTGACTTGCAGAAACGGCCTGTTCATCGTGATCCCGGCGTTGTTAACTAGGCAGTCGATGCCTCCCGGAAAGTCGATCGCCCGCCCCGCGAGCCTGAGAACCTCGTCGAGCTTGTCGAAGTCGGCGGAAAACACCGTCGAGCGACGGCCCAACGAGCGGATCTCTTCCACCGCCGATTCCGCGCCCTGGCCGCTGTGTGCATAGTGGAGTACAACATGGGCTCCCTCCCGGGCGAACTCCAGCGCGATTTCACGACCGATCCCCGTCCCCGATCCGGTCACCAGGGCCCGCTTTCCCGCCAGCTTTCCGCACGTGCTCACGCGACTGCCTCCTCCAGACTAGGAGTACTCAAGGATCGTCCGCTCCCAGGTGACGCGGGCGGATCAGCGATCGTTCGGGTTACTGCCCGCCTTGCCGCTGGAATTTGAGTCTGCCGCCGACGATCACCGCATCGGCCCGCCCGGTGAGCTCCCAGCCGGCAAAGGGAGTATTCGTGCTTTTGGAGAGGAACTTGGCGGGGTCGACCTTCCACCGCGCTTTCGGGTCGATGACCACCACGTCGGCATCGGCGCCGGCCGCCAGGGTCCCCTTGGGAACGCCGATCACGCGGGCCGGATTGATGGTCATCTTCTCCAGGGCCTGCGACCAGGTGAGGTGCCCCGGTTCGATCAGCCGGGTCACGACCAGCCCCAGGGCGGTCTCCAGCCCGACGACCCCGAACGGGGCCTGGTCGAGTTCCCGCATTTTCTTTTCCTTGGCGTGGGGCGCGTGGTCCGTAACGATGCAGTCGATCGTGCCGTCCTGCAACCCCTCGATGCAGGCCTGGACGTGCCCCGGGCCGCGCAAGGGGGGATTCATCTTGTAGTTCGAGTCGAACGTCCGCAGGCACTCGTCCGT